>JAUMWN010000061.1 GCA_030529625.1 Coriobacteriales bacterium | reverse complement strand
TTGACGACGAGCAGTTCACCATGAGCGACGAGTACGCCAAGGCCGTGCGCAAGGTGTTCTGTGACTGGTATCACGACGGTCTTATCTACCGGGGTAAGCGTATCGTTAACTGGTGCCCCAGCTGCACGACGGCCATTAGTGACGATGAGGCGGAGTACCAGGACGAGCAGGGTCATCTGTGGCATCTGCGCTACCCGCTTACCGAGCCGGTCGACGGCGTGGAGTACATCGAGGTGGCGACCACGCGTCCCGAGACGATGCTGGGCGACACGGGCATCGCCGTGAGCCCGGAGGACCCGGACAAGGCCAAGTTCGTGGGCAAGACCGTGATGCTGCCCATCGTGGACCGCGAGATTCCCATCTTCTCCGACTGGCACGTGGACGCCGGGTTTGGCACAGGCTTCGTAAAAGTCACGCCTGCGCATGACCCCAACGACTACGCCATGGGCCAGGCGCACGACCTGCCCCAAATCAACGTGTTCGACGAGCACGCCGTGGTGGTGGACGGTTACGGCGAGTTTAGCGGCATGGATCGCGACGAGTGCCGCGTGGCCGTGGTCAAGTGGTTCGAGGAGCATGGCCTGCTGGGCGACATCGAGGAGCACCAGCATTCCGTCATGCACTGCTACCGCTGCGACTCCACCCTCGAGCCCTGGCTGTCCGAGCAGTGGTTCGTCGCCGTGGACAAGCTCAAGGAGCGCGCGACGCAGGTGGTGCTGGACGGTGAGGTGACCTTCCATCCCGAGCGTTGGACGCAGACCTACCTCACGTGGATGGACAACCTCAAGGACTGGTGCATCTCGCGCCAGCTGTGGTGGGGCCACCGCATCCCAGTGTTCACCTGCGCGGACTGCAGGTGGGAGGACGCCCTCATGGAGGACGTGACAGAGTGCCCGCACTGCCATGGGCACCACGTGCACCAGGACGAGGACGTGCTGGACACCTGGTTCTCGAGCCAGCTGTGGACCTTTGCCACGCAGGGCTGGCCCGACCACCCCGAGCTCATGGAGGGTCACCATCCCACCAAGGTCCTCGTGACCGCGCGCGATATCATCGCGCTGTGGGTTGCCCGCATGATCATGAGCTCGCTCTACTTCGTGGACGAGGTTCCCTTCCACGACGTGTACATCTATGCGACGATCCTGGCCAAGGACGGCAGCCGCATGAGCAAGTCTAAGGGCAACGGCGTCGACCCCATGGACCTCATGGCAAAGTATGGCGCCGACGCCATGCGCTATGGCCTGCTCACGCTGGTCACGGGCAACCAGGACGTGAAGTTCGACGCCAACATTAACAAGAAGACGCGCGAGCTCATCGACTCGCCGCGCACCGAGCAGGCTCGCTCGTTCGTCACCAAGATCTGGAATGCAAGCCGCTTCGTGCAGATGAACCTGGACGGGTACGAACCCGGCGCCCCTGTCGCGCAGACGCCCGAGGACGCCTGGATGCTCTCGCGCCTGGCGCGCGTGTGCGCGGACGCGACTGAGCAGCTGGAGACCTATGCGTTTGGCGACTACGCCCGCGCCATACAGTCGTTCTTCTGGAACGAGGTGTGCGACTGGTACATCGAGCTGTGCAAGGGCAGGCTGCTGGGCGGCAACGAGCAGGAGCGTCTGCAGGTGCAGCGCAACCTGGTGTATGTCCTGGATGTGTCCCTGCGCCTGCTGCACCCCGTCATGCCGTTCGTTACCGAGCGCGTGTGGGACGCCCTGCCGGCAAGCGGGCTCGACGCGCACGACGCCCAGTTCCTCATGGTGGCGGCCTGGCCGGAGCCCGATCAGCTCGCCGCCTTTGTCAACGATCAGGCAGAGCATGACTTTGAGCTTGCGCGCCGCGTGATTAGTGCCGTGCGCTCCACCCGCGCCCGTTACCGTCTGTCTCCCAAGACCGAGCTCGACGTTATGGTGCGCGCGGCCGTGGAAGACGTGGCGGCGCTGGAGAGCCAGCGTGACTTCGTGTGCAACGTCGGCCGCGTGAGGAACCTTGCCGTGGGACCCCAAACCGACAAGCCCCAGTCCTCCATCTCCATCGTTGACGGCGGGCTGGAGATCTTCGTGGTCCTGGGTGGCCTGGTGGACCTTGCCAGCGAGGCCAAGCGCCTGGAGAAGGAGCTTGCCAAGGCGCAAAAGCAGCTCGCGGGCGTGGTGAGGACGCTGGAGAACCCCGGGTTTGTGGCCAAGGCGGTGGCCGAGGTCATCCAAAAGAAGCGCGAGCAGCGCGAGGACCTGGAGCGCGCCATCAAGCAGCTCAACGACCAGCTCTCCGACTTCTCGTAGCGCTGCGATGTACTGGGGGACAGTCCCCCCAGTACATCTTTTACCATGCAAGGCGTTCCCAGTTGCGCGCCAGCTGCTCGGCCATGGGCTGCTGGCGAATTCGTTCCAGATGGTCGCGCGCCCGCTCGAGGGAGGCCACGACGTCTTCGACGCTTGTGGTGGCATCCTCTGCGGGAGGCAGGTCGGTCTCCAACAGGAGGCGATCTGCGGGGATGAGCTTGAGCTGCTCGGTCGCACGGCGCGTGCTTGCCTGCATCTCGTTTACCGAGAACCAGCAGCCGGCGCGTATGGCACGCCACAGGGCCTCGGTGGAGCCGCTAAACCAATGGAAGACGCAAGTGCAGGAACGCGTGCATCCGGTCTTCTCCAAAATGTCCAGCACCACGTCGGCCGCACGTACCGAGTGCAGGCTCAAGACCTTGCCACCATCGTGCGCGCAGCGCTCGGCAATCTGGGCAAACGTGTTTATTTGCCGTTCGTGGTGTGCCCGCTTGGGCGAGAGGTCTATGCCCACCTCGCCAATCCAGCGGGTCTGGGGCAATAAATCAAAAAAGACGTCGAGGCTCGCCTTGTCCACCCACCAAGGATGCAGCCCAAGCCCTACGCGCACGTGGGGCATGCCCTGCGTTGCGGCAGTGGTCGCCGCAAATCCCTGGGGCGTCACGCTGTTGGCAAACGCCTGGAGTCCACATGCCTGCGCCTCCCGTGCAAAGACCTCAGGATTGGCAAAGAAGTCGAGGTGCAGGTGCGCGTCAGCCACGCTCATAGCAGCCCCACCAGCTCGCGGATCACCCAGCTCGCCAGCATCTGACCCATGATGGGCGGATAGTAGGAAAGGGTTCCCAGGTCGCTTCCCTTGGGCGGGCGCTTGCCCGGCTCGCTCGTTCGCGGACCGTTGAGACACGCCGCCGGCTCGTCCGAGAAGAGCACCCGCAGGTTGCGAATCCCACGTTTGCGGCACTCCTTGCGCATAACGCGGGCAAGGCCGTCTCCAGAGGTCTTCTCGATGCGGGCAAAGCGCAGACGACAGGGGTCGAGCTTGTTGGCGCCTCCCATGGAGGACACCAGGGGAATGCCCTCGTCCTGGCACCACCGCGCGACCGCAAGCTTTTGGGAGATGGTGTCGATGGCGTCGACCACATAGTTTGGGGCGGGAAACGCGGCAAGCTGCTCGCCGACGCGCTCCTTCTCAACAAACATGGTGGAGGCAAAGACCTGCGCGCCTGGATTGATGTCGAGTACCATGTCGCGCATGACCTGGGCCTTGGGCTTGCCAATGGTGCTGTGGAAGGCGAGTGCCTGTCGGTTGATGTTGCTGGCCGACACCACGTCGCGGTCGATGAGCACGAGCGTGCCCACGCCACCGCGCGCCAGGGCCTCGGCGCAGCTCGAGCCCACGCCTCCCAGCCCCAGCACGTACACACACGAGTCGCGCAGCGTGTTGAGCCGATCTTGCCCAAGCACGAGCTCCAGCCGCGCGAACGATTCCTCCTTGGCCAAGATATCCTCCATTGGGTCTGTGAGTTGGTCGCAACGCTTGGGGCCAGCGTGCAGGCTGCCCCCGCGTTGGCCTAGAATGCCCAGAACCTGGTGCCCGTAACGGGGTCGGGTGCGCTTCCAATCACGCCGCCTGCAACCGGCCGGAGCTCGATCTCGGCGGTGTAGAGCACCGTTGCCTCCTTGAGGTGTCCGGCTGCCATGCGGTGGTCGTCGCCGTCGCGGAAACTAAACAGGGCGTGGGCGTGCCAAAAGATGCCGTCCTGCGCACCGTCCACCACGTTACCCATGAGCGAGACGAGTTCGAGCACGCCCTCGTAGCTTTGGGTGGAGAAGGTCCCCGCGTCGGGGTCGAACACCTGAATCTGTGCGCTGCCACAGCCGCCGATGCCCATAAAGGTAGCCGAGCGTATGCCCTCGCGCTCGCACACGCCAAGCAGAGAGGAGATGATCTCGTCGCCCTTGTCCATGCGAATGTAGCAGGTGTCCCCGAATACCCGATAGTCCATGCTAGCTCCCTCCTCGCGTGCGTTGCGTCTGGTGTTGCCGCGGCCATGTTTTTCTCTGATTCTATCACGGCTTCCTATGGGCACGAGGGCCAACGGCAGGGACGTGCGGCTTGGCGTTCATGTGGGGTGGAATGTCGTGTACGATTTCGCGTCGAATGGCGTCCCTACCGTGTACGATTTGCTCCGTAAATCGTACACGGTAGTTCCTGCTGTCGCGCCGTCGCCAGTAGTGCGGTAAGCAACGAGGCCTGAAGCGGCACATTTCCAGAACGTTTTATGTTGGGACGTGCCTGTTGCGGCTGGGCAGAGAAGATGTACCATAGCCTGACTTGTGAGGAGGGTATGCATGCATACAGAGTTTGTAATGGGCAACGAGGCCATAGCGTTGGGAGCCCTTGCCGCCGGGGTAAACGTGGTGGCGGGCTATCCGGGCACGCCGTCCACCGAGGTGCTTGAGGCCGTTGCCAAGCACGGGTCCGGCCGCGTGTACGTGGAGTGGTCCTGCAACGAGAAGGCCGCCATGGAGGTTGCGGCGGGGGCTGCCTACGCAGGCGCGCGGACGCTTGTTACCTGCAAGCAGGTGGGGCTTAACGTGGCCGCCGACCCGCTCATGAGCCTTGAGTACCTTGGCGTTAAGGGCGGCATGGTGGTTATGGTGGCCGACGACCCCGGTCCCATCTCGTCCCAGACCGAGCAGGACACGCGCACGTTCGCGCAGTTTGCCAAGGTTCCTGTGTTCGACCCGTCCTCGGTGGCAGAGGCCTACGCCATGGTGCGCGACGCCTTCGAGCTGTCCGAGCGGGAGTCCACACCGGTGTTTCTGCGGGCCACGACACGGGTGGACCATGGGTACGAGGCCATCGAGGTGCTCGATGTGGGGGAGTGGCAAACCCACCAGGCCGAAGGCTTTGTAAAGGACTCGTCGCGCTGGGTCATCTTCCCGCGCCTCTCGGTGGCAAACCACGCAAAGATCGAGTGCAGGAACGCCCGGCTCGCCAACGAGCTGGCACAGAGCCCCTACAACTCCGTGGTTCCCGGGCGTACAGGCCGGACCGTGCGCAAGGGCGTGGCCACCCACGGCATCAACTACGCCTACGTGCGGGAGGCTCTGGGCGACGAAGGAGACCTGCCTGTGCTCAAGGTGGGGACCCCCTTCCCGTTTCCCCAGGATCTCGCGCGCGAGTTCCTGGAGGGCCTTGACGAGGTCCTGTGCGTGGAGGAGCTTGACCCGGTAATCGAGCGCGCGCTGCTGCAGGTGTGTGGCACCTTTGGGCTCAACGTACGCATTCGGGGCAAGCTCACGGGCGACATGCCGCCGTCGGGTGAGAACACCGTGGATTCCGTGCGCCGCGCCATCGCCGCGTTCGCAGGCGATGCCATGCCCGAGCAGCCTGAGTCCCAGGCGCCGCAGCTGCCGGTAAGGCCTCCGGTGCTGTGCGCTGGTTGTCCGCACCGTGCGAGCTTCTATGCGGTAAAGCGCGCGATGCATGGCAAGAAGACCGTCTATTGCGGCGACATTGGCTGCTACACGCTGGGCAACGCCCAGCCGTTGGACATGGTGGACACCTGCCTGTGCATGGGTGCGGGCATCACCATAGCCCAGGGCATCTATCACGTGGAGCCCAACACCACCTGCTTCGCGTTCGTGGGAGACTCCACGTTCTTCGCCTCGGGCATAACCGGCGTCGTGAACGCCTACTACAACCAGGCAGACCTCACGGTAATCGTGCTGGACAACTCCACGACGGCGATGACCGGACATCAGCCCCATCCCGGCACGGGCAGGACCATGATGGGCGAGATAGTGCAGGCCGTGAGTATAGAGGCAGTGCTGCGCGGCATTGGCCTTACCACGGTTGAGACGGTCAACCCGTTCGACCACAAGCTGGCCGTGCGCACCGTGCGTCGCGTGTCGGCCGAGCCCGGGGTAAAGGCGATCATATTCAAGTCGCCCTGCGCCATGCTGCAACGTCCCAAGGCACAGAGCACAGTGGACCCATCGACGTGCATCGGCTGCGGCCGCTGCATCCGCGAGTTGGGGTGCCCGGCGCTGTTCTTCCAGGATGGCAAGGCGCGCATAGATGAGGGACAGTGCAACGGGTGCACGCTGTGCGAGCAGCTGTGCCCCGTCGGTGCCATATCGGGAGGGGAGCGGCTGTGAGAGACGACATCATCCTGTGCGGCGTGGGCGGACAGGGAACCGTTCTGGCATCCAGGCTCCTCTCAACCGCGGCCGTGCAGAGGGGCGTGCCCGTAAAGGCGGCCGAGACCATTGGCATGGCGCAGCGAGGGGGCAGCGTGACCTCCCATGTGCGCATTGGCGAGGGCGCCGCGTCTCCGCTCATAGCGCGTGGCGGCGCAAACCTCATCATGGCGTTCGAGCCAGCCGAAGCGGTCCGTCAGCTGGCGTACCTCAAACCCGGCGGCACTGTGGTCGTGAGCAACCGGCCCATAATCCCGGTGAGCGCGGTGACGGGTGGGCCCAAGTACGACCTGGACGCGATTCTGGCCTACCTACACAACCAGGTGGACAGACTGGTGGTTGTGGACGCGGACCGAGCGGCACAGGAGCTTGGCTCTTCCCGCGTACTCAACGTCGTGCTGCTGGGCGCGGCGCTTCGGTCTGGGGCGCTGTCCATGGATGCCAACGACATGCGCGACGCAATCAAGGCTCGGTTGCCCGAGAGGTTCTGGGAGCTCAACCTCAAGGCGCTGGACTGGGCGCACTAGCATTACAACAAGCGAGACGAAGGAGAGCAACATGCAAATCAACGACGTGCAGCTCGCACAGGTGGACCGCCAGGTGCGGCGGCTGCTGGAATCAAACAACTTCTACGGGCAACGTATGCGCGAGGCGGGCATAACCGGCGTTTCGAGCGTGGAAGACTTCTACAAGCTGCCCTTCTCCGAGAAGCAGGACCTGCGCGAGGCCTATCCGCTGGGACTCTCTGCGGTGCCGCAGGAGCAGATCGTGCGCATCCACTCCTCCTCGGGCACGACGGGTACGCCCGTAATTATTCCCTACACCCAAAAGGACGTGGATGACTGGGCCATCCAGTTCGCGCGCTGCTACGAGTACGCGGGGGTGACGCCCGAGGACCGCATCCAGATAACGCCGGGCTACGGCCTGTGGACGGCGGGCATCGGTTTTCAGGCCGGTGCGGAGCGCCTTGGCGCCATGGCCATTCCCATGGGCCCGGGCAACACCAACAAGCAGCTGCAGTTTATGATGGACATGGAGTCCACGGTGCTCACGGCAACCGCGAGCTATGCGCTGCTGCTTGCCGAAGAGATCGAGAAGCGCGGCATCAAGGACAAAATCAAGCTCAAGAAGCTCATCACGGGCTCGGAGCGCTCGGGTGAGAAGATCCGCAAGCGCATTATTGACGCGCTGGGCGTTGAGTACTACGACATCTACGGCCTCACCGAGGTGTATGGCCCTGGCATTGGCATCAACTGCAAGCACAGCCACGCCATGCACGTGTGGAGCGACTACGTGTTCCTGGAGATCATCGACCCCAAGACCGGCGAGGTGCTGCCTGATGGCGAGTGGGGCGAGATCGTGCTCACCACGCTCGTAAAGGAGGGCGCGCCGCTCATCCGCTTCCGCACCCACGACCTCTCGCGCATCGTTCCCGGCGAATGCGGATGCGGGCACGACGAGCATCCGCGCATCGATACCATCACGGGCCGCTCCGACGACATGATGAAGATTCACGGCGTAAACGTGTTCCCCGCCCAGATCGAGGAGATCCTGGCCAGCTTCCCGGAGCTCTCCAGCGAGTATCAGATTCGCCTCTCTCACCTGGACGGCCGAGATACCATGCGCATCTACGTGGAGACCAACGGCTCGGTGAACTGGGAGGACCTGCGCGGTCGCGTGGCCAAGCGCGTGAAGCACGGCATTGGCTTTACGCCCCTGGTAAAGATCGTCGAGCTCGGCGTGCTCCCGCGCAGCGAGAAGAAGACCCGTCGCGTATACGACGAGCGCTACGAGTAAGGCGAACGAACAAGAAGGATGTCCAAAGGGGAAGGGGTCAACAAACCCCTTTTCTCATTCGGAATTTGCTGAAAAGTGCGCCGGTGCAGATTGCGGCAAACGCCTGCGTCCTACCTGTACACCGCGGCGGATTGCAGCAAGTGGGAAAAGGGATCAAACCTTTTTTCTAGATAACGGCCAGACGGGACTGGCACACCTCGTTCGATGCATGCCCCCGTGTCCCGCTTCGCTCTCTCCAGACGCATACTCCATTCGACGGTACGTATTCTTCCGTTCTGGCACCGCCCGTGCTTGCATAATCCCTCTTGGGAGAATGCTCCCGAAAAAGGAGTGTCCATGTCACAAAGTGACCTCGCCAAGCTCGCGATGGGCCAGGGCTGCATCCTGTCCAGGCAACTACGTGCTGCGGCCCCGCAAGGAGGGGGATAGGGCCTTGGTGCGTGAGGTATACTTCACGTATGCATAAAGAGGAGGTGGCGAGCATGATGTACCCCTTCATGACGCTCAATGACGATACTGAGATAACACATTCCGAAATGCTCCCGGATGGCCAGGTTCGCGTATACATAGAGACCCCCGATGAAAAGGGGGGCTTTCGGAGTGCGACGTGCTGGCTCCCTGGCTACCGTTGGGAGGGCATCTCTGGTTATACACCGTCCGAGATGGAGTACTTCAAGCGACTCGTCCGCAACAACGCCCACCTCATCCTCGACTTCGCGACGGACGGGGGGATCCTTAGTGCCGCAGCTTCTTAGGGTTGGCCCCTACGTCATCTACTTCTGGTCCAACGAGGGCAGCCCATTAGAGCCCGTGCATGTCCACATTGCCTTGGGACGGGCGGTGGCGAATGCCACGAAGTTATGGATAACGAGTGCGGGCAAGGTGCTCCTCTGCAACAACGACTCGAAGATTCCCGACAGGCAACTCAGGCGGCTGACTCGGCTGGTCGAGGCGAACGCCGACGCAATCGTCGCGTCGTGGATCGAGCACTTTGGCGAGGCCAAGTACTACTGCTAACAATCCACGGTATCCCGTTCCAAACTTGTCCTCGTTGCCGCCGGAGGAGCGTAGCCACGAGTTGCCGTTTTCACGTGCAGCCTGCCCCCACGTGCCAAGTATGTGCTGGGCAGGATACCACATGCCCGCTATGTCCCATGTGGCATAATGGAGTGGCTCATTTGCATGCCGGACGAGGGAGTCCGCCACGCAAGAACGAGAGGGTGATGCGACATGCGGACGAAGACGACAAATGCATGGAAAAAGGTAACAGCAGTCCTGATCACGCTCGCGATGGCGCTGGGGTGGGTTCTGGCGCCTCGTGTTGCGCTGGCGCTACAAGATGACAAGACCGTGGCGTGCCTGGGCACGAGCGGGATTGAGGTCCCCAACGCTGGATGGTCCAAGGGCACTGGTAGCTACGTGTACTACGGCACGTACAACGGCACCCCTACCAAGTACCGTGTGCTAGCCAACGGGACGACCGACTTCGGTGGCACGACCATGTTGCTGGATTGCGACATGCTCCTGTACACTTCGTGGTTTGATGGCCAAAATCCCCTCACAAATTCCTGGTCAGACAGTTTAGTGAGATCTGGCCTCAACGGGAGCGCGTTTTTCAGTAAAGATGGAAACCTTACCGAGACAGAGAAAGGCGCCATTCTTGATACCAGCATCACGGAGAGCGGTAAGACTAGCACCGACAAGGTGTTCCTGCTCAGCGTAGCTGATGTGGACGGTGGCTACTATGCTGAAGGTTACGGGTCTGATGCCCTGAGTGCGCGCATAAAGAGTACGGGTGTCAAAACCGACGTGTGGTGGCTTCGCTCTGCCAGCTCGTACACTTATTCCAATGGCGACCCGTGTGCGGTGGTCGTGAACGAAAACGGTTATGTGGTTACGCCCGGTAGCAACGCCAGCTATACCGTTGAAACCGAAAATATCAGCGTTTCCCCCGCTTTCAACATAAAGCTGTCATCTGTAATCTTCTCATCTGTAATTTCCGGCGAAGCCGGCAAACCTGGAGCTGAGTACAAGCTCACCATATTGGACGATAAACTCGAAATTAATCCCAGCATTGCCACTGTCAGCAGCACGGAAGTCACCATTCCCTATAAAATATCAGGCGACAACGCCACGTCCGCCACTCAGGCGTCCTACATCGTGCTCAGGAATTCGTGGGATTCCGCAACGAACGAGGTCCTGAACTACGGCAAGCTCGACCCTATTAGCAATGCGGAGGGCACTCTCGACTTGAATGGGATTGGCCTTGCCGTAGGCGGCTGGAACAACGAGTATTACGTCTACGTGCTGGCCGAGAATGCAAACGGCGCGCAATATACCGACTACGCGAGCAAGCCCAAGCTCGTCGAGCTAGACAAGCCCGAACCCACGACGTACACCGTCGCCGTAAAGGCCGAGCCCGAGACTGGTGGCAAGGCCGAGGCGAGCGCGGGCGAAGCCGAAGAGGGCGCGACTGTGACCCTCACCGCAACGCCCGCCGACGGTTACGAGTTCGTGAACTGGACGCTCACCGGCGAGGGCGCCACCCTCGAGAACGCTGACAGGCCTGAGACCAAGCTCACCATGGGCGTCACCGACGTCACCGTCACCGCTAGCTTCAAGAAGAAGACCGAGCCCGAGCCCACGCCCGTGGCTGTGCCCGACGCCTCCGTCACCGCACACGTGCAGCGCATCGGCTGGATGGACCCCGTCGCCGACGGCGGCGCGGCCGGAACCACCGGCAGGTCACGGCGCATGGAGGCGCTCAGGCTTACGCTGCCCGAGGGCGTGGCCGGCGGCATAGAGTACCGCGGCCACGTCCAACGCTCCGGCTGGGAGGATTCGTGGGCGGCAGACGGCGCGCAGAGCGGCACCACGGGCAAGTCCCGCCGCATGGAGGCCGTACAGGTGCGCCTCACCGGAGCAGCTGCCGACGCCTACGACGTCTACTACCGCGTCCACGTGCAGCGCATCGGATGGATGGCCTGGGCCAAGAACGGCGAGGAGGCCGGCACCACTGGTATGAGCCGCCGCGCCGAGGCGATCCAGGTAGTGCTCGTGAAGAAGGACACACCGGCGCCCGACGCCACGTTCAAGGGCGTGACGCAGCAGTACGACAAGGCGTTCGTGCAGAAGTAGACCACACGCAAACGCCAAGCTGTACTCGGGGGACACACCTCTTCGAGGTGTGTCCCCCGAGTACAGCTCTCCACTTCCCGTCGTTCACCGTGCACACTTTTCGCCCGTAGCGACCCCCACCGTGTACACTGATCCGCAATCAGTGTACACGGTGGGGGTTTCTCGGGCGATTAGTGTACACGGTGGAACCCCACGCGGGCATGTCCCCCGAGTCCCACCTGCGTACTTCTCGCAACTTTATGCGGAATTGAAGTCATCTGGGCAGTTGTGTGAGTAAGGGGTTGACGTGCGGGCGATAATGGCTTTACATCCCGTACTCTGAATGGAGCGCCATGCCAAGCATTATGCGCAACGCACGCGACGCACTCACCGGACTTCAGGACCGCGAGAGCTTTAACGCCCGCGCGTCAAAGATCGTCGCAAGGCGCGAGCAGTCACTCTGCATCGTCTACCTCCGCCTGCTCAACATTGGCTCGTACAACGTGCGCAGGGGCGTTGCGGCAGGCGACGAGATGGTGCGCTTCGTTGCCGACAGGCTGCGCGAAAGCATTCCCAAGCAGCAGCTGGGAAGGTTCTCGTCGGGAAGCTTTATGGCCTTGGCACCCACAGACGAAGTGGCCAGCATCCTGGAGCACGTGAACCGTGACCTCATCGCCCACATCGACGTGGACGGCATCGTCCTCAAGGCTGGATACTGTGCGCTAGACGGCACCATGAGCCTGCACGACGCGATGGAGCGGGCGCGATACGCCTTCGAGGACATACAGTTTGGCAGCACCTCCTACTCCCGTCTCTTTGACAAGGGCTTGGAGACTGCCTTCGAGCGCAGGGCCTACGTCATCGAGCACCTGGACGACGCCATCGAGCGCGGGGAGATTCGAGCATACTCACAGCCCATCGTGCGCGTGCTCACCGGGCTCATCTGTGAGGTGGAGGTCCTCGCGCGCTGGGAGTCCGCCGAGTATGGCTTCCTACGACCCGACGAGTTCATTCCGGAGCTCGAGCGCAATCAGCTCATCCACCGCCTGGATGCCGAGGTAATCCGTCTGGCCTGCTCGCAGTGGCGTGAGGCCGCCGACAAGGGGATAAACGTGCCCTTTGGCATCAACCTCAGCCGCTTGGACTTTGAACTGTGCGACATCTTCTCGGTGGTAACCGAGATCATGGAGCGCTATGAGGTACCCATCGGGCAAGTGCACATAGAGGTTACCGAGAGCGCACTCTCGCACAGCGACGAGGTGCTCATAGAGGGTATCGAGCGCTTTCGCGAGGCGGGCTTCCAGCTGTACCTGGACGACTTTGGCAGTGGATACTCGAGCCTCAGCGTGCTGGAGGGGACCCTGTTCGACGTGGTAAAGCTCGACATGTCGCTGTTGCAGGAGGTCGAGAACAACGAGCGGGCGCGCGTCATCGTGGCCGATGCGGTGAGCATGGTAAAGCGCCTGGCGCTGCAAACGCTGTGCGAGGGCGTGGAGAGCGAGGACCAGTTCCTGTTCCTCAAGGCCGTGGGCTGCGAGAAGGCACAAGGGTACTTCTTTGGCAAGCCCCAGAGCCATGAGGAGATCATGGCCCATCTGTACCAGACTGCCGAGAAGCACGAGCGACTGGAGGACACGCGCTACTTTGACGCCATCGGCAAGGTCAACCTCATGGACGGCACCCGAAGCAGCGTACAGGGCGTGGAGGCGGCTCACTTCTTGGCGACGCAGCCGTTTGCGATCATCGAGATATGCGACGGGCGCGTGGGGTTCCTCTCGGCCAACACCGCGTTCGTCAAGATGATCCAGGGCTTGGATTCCAACGGCGTGGAAGGCATTACCGAGCGCTTGCGCACCGACCTGTCGGACATGCGCAACAAGATCGTGTATACGGCATCCAAGGCTCGGCGCACCAGATCGGCCCAGCAGTTCGACCTGGTGGTCGAGGGCCGCTTTTGCACGCTTGGGATCACGCATGTGGAGAGCTCAAAGGGTCGGGAGGCATACCTGCTTCAGGTGCTCAGCGTGACCAGGTACTCTCAGTTCAACAACTTTAAGCGGCTGGAGCAGTCGCTGAGCTTTTTGTACACCATCTTCAAGCGCATAGACCTGCTCGACACCACCGACAACACGTGGAGCAATATTTACCTCAACGTTCCCCGCTATAGCGCCATAAAGGTAGGTGCGACGCCCCAGGAGGAGATTGACGCGTTTTGCGAGACCTTTATCCACCCCGACGACCGTGCGCGGTTCCGGGAGTTCTACGACCTGAGCACCGTTGAGAATCGCATGCGGGCGATGTCCAGCAACCATGTGGCGGACACGTTTTGCGCGTTGCTGGACAACGACCGCTACGAGGACCACATCTTTATGCTCATTCCCATGTCGATTGACGGACATCGTCAGTTCCTTTCGTGCATGCGCGACCTGGACCTGGACCTTGGATCCTCGCAGTCCAGCCTCACCGGCGACGTGCGCATCTCCGACGAGGTGCTGCTCAGCGGCATCCTGGAGGTCACCGAGCGCAACATCTTTTGGAAGGATGACCAGCGCCGGTTCGTGGGCGCCAACCAGAACTTCCTGGACTACTACGGGTTTGCCGGCATCGAGCAGATTATGGGCAAGACTGACGAGGAGCTTGGCTGGGCGGAGCGCAACGAGCCGTTTGCCGACGATGAGTGGCGCGTCCTTGCGGGCGACAGCCTGCGAGGCGTGAGGGGAGTCACCACTCGCGCCGACGGCGAGCGGCGCTCCATAGAGGCGTCCAAGATGCCCCTCACCCGAGGCGGGCGAATCGTTGGCATGGTGGGGTTCTTCCGCGACATGGGTCCCTATCAGGCGTAGCGTTCTCGCCGTGAGGCGGGTGCGGAGTCGTGCGGATGGTTCTTCCCGTCCCGTGTCGTGCGCGGGAGGGAAGTGCGATAGCTTGTGGAACGGGAGGTTGGCATGGAACGGTATTTGGTGTTGGACATTGGCGGGACCTTTGTTAAGTATGCGCTGATGGACCGCGACGGCGAGTTCTTGGAGCAGGGCAAGACTCCGGCAAACGTTGGCTCGGAGGAGGAGATGCTCGGCTCGCTCGAGCTGGTGCGCGACACGGTGGGTACTGACTTTGCCGGTGTGGCCATCTCCATGCCCGGACGTATTGACACGAAGCGCGGATGGGCCTATACCGGCGGTGCCTTCACCTGGCTGCACGACTACCCGGCGGCAGAGCGCTATGGTGCGGTGTTTGGCAAGCCCACCACGATTGCCAACGATGGCAAGTGTGCGGCTCGAGCGGAGAGCTGGGCGGGATCACTTGCCAACGTGGACTCTGGTGCCGTGCTGGTGCTGGGCACGGGCGTTGGAGGCGGCATCGTGCTCAACAAGCAGGTGTGGATGGGCTGCTCGGGCGGTGCTGGCGAGCTGTCCTGGCTCGTGTGCGACTATCCCTCCATCTGCGAGGAGGGTGCCATGGGTACGGGTTCCATCTGGGCCGGCCGCATCGCGGCAGGTGCCATCGTGCCCGCCTTCGCCAAGCGCAAGGGTCTTGAGAAGGCTGACGGCGTGATGCTCTTTAACGCGTATGAGGCAGGCGACGAGGACGCGAAGGCGGTGCTGGACGACTACGCCATGTGGGCCGCGTCGGGAATCGTCAACATCCAGGCGGTGCTGGACCTGGAGCGCTATGCCATTGGCGGGGGCATCTCGGCACGGCCCGAGGCCACCACGCTCATTGCCAACGAGGTGGACCACATCTTCTCGCTGCACGAGCACATGCCGTTCTCCAAGCCCGAAATCGTTACGTGCACGTTTGGCAACGAGGCCAACCTCATAGGCGCCCTGGCGTTCCATCTGGACTCGCAGGGCTAGGGAAGCGATATGCGGGTAGGAGGTAGACAAAGGTGACTCCTCCCCCGTGTCTACCAGCGCATAAGGTTGCACAAAGGGGACTGTCCCCTTTGTGCAACCTATATCCGGGGGACTGTCCCTTTTGTCATCGCCCTATCCACAGGTTTCTGGCTTGGCTCGCTTTTCTCCACCACCACGATCTGCTGCTGCCCAAACAGGATCTTGAACGCGAGGTAGATTACCAGTGGCACCAGTATGGGAATCACGAACGAGGTCACGATCATTACCGCAAACGCCTCGAGGAAGTTGTTGAGGAGCTGCTTCACCCAGTCCACGACACCGGCGATGTTGTCGACCGCATTGCCCGCGGCAGACTGCAGGTCCTCGAAGCGCTGCTGCAGGAACTCGAGGGGATTCTCGGGGTCCTTGCGCTTTGCCTCTTCGGTGGCCTGCCCCAAGAACTCGGTGGTTTGCTGAGCCGCCTCGACGGTCTGCTGGATGGAGGTCGCATACGTCTCGTCTATCTTGCTGGTAATAAAGACGCTCGTGGGCGTGGACAGGAACAGCACGAGCCCAAACAGCAGGAACTTGCCGGCGGCGCCCATAAGCATGCGTCGACGATGGTCGCCTGCACGCAGGTACATCGCCACGGCAAACAGCACGCACGACAAGGGGACCACCCCAGAGAAGAACACGAAGCCCAAGGTGGTTACCAGGTACTTCTCCAACAGTATGGCGGCGAGCACGATGGTAAAGTCCTTGCTTATCTCGGACATGCGCTCGGCGATGGGAGTGCACGTGTCGTCGGGGATTGCCGTTAGGATGGCAGAGGTCGCGGCGGAGGCGGCCGAGAGCGTGAGCACGGTCGACTTCTTCTCGTCCAGCTTGTGGAACATGTCCTCGTAGGTGTCGGCCGAGGAGAAGTGCGGTGAGAGCACGAGTGCCGAGACCAGCGCGCATATGGTGAGCAGGACTGTTATGAGGACGGGTTTTGCGGTTGCGTACTGTTGGGGAACGCGAGTGGGGGGAAGCTGGCTCATGTGACGCATGCGCACCTCACCTTCTGTGGAGAACGGGCACGAAACGGCGCTAACCCCATTCTACCCAAAGCCTCGACCTTACAGCCTGCTTTCAAGCTCGTGGAGGACTCGGCGCTTTTAGGCAACCTTAAGGTACGGGTAGTACCATGCAGTTGTCAGGCGAACTGAGGAGGCGAACGATATGGGTATTACGGCTACGAGGCGAGGTTTCTTGGCCATGTCCACGACGCTGGCAACACTGCTCGCGGCATGTGGTTCCAACCAGCAGTCTGGCGACTCAGGCGTTACGGCGACGAATGCCACGGGATCTGGCACGCAGGGAAACCGCGAGCAGATTACCAACGACAGCGACGGCGGCCATGCCATAGAGGTGACCGGCGAGCAAAAGCGCTATGCGGCGGTGGACGTGACCAAGACCGGAGACGCCGAGGGAGACGAGGCTGACTTCTACGGGGCAAACGCGGCGGTCTTTGCCACAGAGGCCGCCACGCTGGACCTGGAAGACGTGACGGTAACCACCGACGGCACCCATGCCAACGCGATCTTCGCGTATGGGGAGGGAACGAAGGTGACCGTTGCCAAGTCCAGCATCCAAACGAGCGGAAACTGCTCGGGCGGACTCATGGTTACGGGTGGCGGGACCCTTGAGGCGCAAGACCTCACCATTCACACCACCGGCAACTCATCTGCCGCCATCCGGTCCGACCGTGGCGGCGGAACCCAAACCGTGACGGGCGGAACGTATGCCACCGACGGCACCGGATCGCCCGTGATCTATTCCACGGCCAACGTGAGCGTGAGCAACGCACAGCTCACCTCCACGGCCTCGCAGGGCGTGGTCGTTGAGGGCAAGAACTCCGTGGCGCTTAAGGACTGCGAGCTGCACGCCAACAACAACACCAAGAACAGCGACAAGTCCGATTGGTTCCAGGCCGTGATGATCTACCAGTCCATGTCGGGCGATGCCGCGCAGGGCGAGGCGAGCTTTGCCATGGACGGCGGCTCTTTGAGCAACGCGAACGGAGACGTGTTCTTTGTAAACAACACCGTCGCCACCATCACGCTGAGCGGTGTGCAGATTGCAAACGAGGATGCCGACGGCAACCTCCTGCGTGCGGCCGCGGCCGGATGGGGGAGCGAGGGCAGCAACGGCGGCCACGTAACGCTCAAGGCGACTGGGCAGGAGCTTGCGGGCACCATGCTGGTGGACGACGTCTCGAGCCTCAACCTGTATGTGAGCGAGGGATCTGCCTTTGTGGGTGCCATCAACCCCAGCGAGCAGGCGGGCGACGTGTACGTGGAGATAGCCGACGGCAGCACGTGGGAGCTTACTACCGATGCGCATGTCTCGAGTCTTACCTGTGGCACCGATGCCATATCACTCAAGGGACACACCCTCAACGTTGGGGACCAGACGTACCAGGAGGGCACGGCCTCTGCGGGCGAGCCCATCGAGGTGGAGGTGAGCTCTGCCGGCGGTCCTGGTGGCACACCGCCAGACGCACCCGATGGTGGCCCCGGCGGAACCCCGCCGGATGGAGCCGGAGGTGGGGACAAGCCACCCGCAAAGCCCGATGGCACAGGTGGGCAAGGGGAGCCACCAACTCAGCCGTCAAACTAGCGGCCTCGTCTGCGGTCCTTGGGGTTCAAATGGCTAGCGTCTGCTGGGATTGCGAGTAGTGCCGTGGAATCTGCTGGA
>JAUMWN010000060.1 GCA_030529625.1 Coriobacteriales bacterium | reverse complement strand
AGGGCGGCTCGGACTTCGACCCCAAGGGCAAGTCCAACATGGAGATCATGCGCTTTTGCCAGTCCTTCGCGACCGAGCTCTCCCGCCACATCGGCCCCGACACCGACGTGCCTGCCGGCGACCTGGGCGTGGGCGGCCGCGAGGTGGCCTACATGTTTGGTCAGTACAAGCGCCTGCGCAACGAGTTCACCGGCACGCTCACCGGCAAGGGCCTGAGCTTTGGCGGCTCGCTGGCACGCACCGAGGCCACTGGCTACGGCCTGGTGTACATGGTGGCTGAGTACCTCAAGTGCCACGACGACTCCTTCGAGGGCAAGACCGTAGTGGTGCATGGTTCCGGCAACGTGGCGATCTATGCC
This sequence comes from Coriobacteriales bacterium, assembly GCA_030529625.1. Classification (GTDB taxonomy): domain Bacteria; phylum Actinomycetota; class Coriobacteriia; order Coriobacteriales; family Atopobiaceae; genus RUG440. Next base: position 17,660 of record JAUMWN010000060.1, on the reverse strand, counting down.
GTGCAGAAGGCCGAGCAGCTGGGCGCGACCGTCGTGGCGGTCTCCGACACCAAGGGCTGGATCTACGACGCCGAGGGCATCTCCGTTGAGGCACTCGAGGGCATCTATGCCGCCAAGCGCTCCGGCAACGACCGTGGCGTGAGCCTCGAGAAGTACCTCGAGTGGCGTCCCAATGCCGAGTGGCATGCCGAGGACGGCCGTGGCGTGTGGGGCGTGAAGTGCGACGTCGCCCTTCCGTGCGCCCGCGAGAACACCCTGCACTTGGAGGACGCCCAGAAGCTCGTGGCCAACGGCTGCAAGATCGTGGGCGAGGGTGCCAACATGCCCACCACGCTCGAGGCGACCAAGTTCCTGCAGGAGAACGGCGTCGCGTTCTTCCCGGGCAAGGCGGCAAACGCCGGTGGCGTGGCCGTATCCGGCCTGGAGATGTCCCAGAACGCCGGTCACATCTCCTGGACCTTCGAGGAGGTGGACGAGCGCCTGCAGTCCATCATGAAGAGCATCTACCACGCCTGCGATGACGCTGCGCGTGAGTATGCCACCGAGGGTGACTATGTGGCTGGCGCCAACATCGCCGGCTTCCTCAAGGTCGCCGACGCCATGATGGCTCAGGGCATCGTGTAACAAGAGCCATACCGCAAGGTTCGCAAGGGCGGTGGGGAGAGACTCCCCGCCGTCTTTTTATTAGCAGTCTGGGACTCTCCCCAAACGGACAGGACGACCCACTCGCGGCAACGTATTTGCTCTTGCCGAAAAGCGATTGGTCTCCCCACTGATTTGATTCAATATTTACATGAGTAATGTTGGGTGCTGCCGCGAGCAGTGGGGGAGACATGGGACGCTATCGCATCGGCCTCATGGTGGGCAACAAGTCGGTTGACTACGTGCACGACATCCGTATGGGAATACAAAACACCTTGGAGGAGTCTGGGCACCAGCTCATTGCCATCTCCGACCTCATTCCCTTTCACTCACGCACGAACACGGAGTTCTACTTTCGCGTCGCCTTCGAGATCGTGAGCCGCCTGGACCTGGACGCCGTCATCGTCCCCGCGGGCATCATCGCGGGCTATCTCAACGCCAGGCACGCCTCGCTGCACGAGCTCCTGGGCATCTTGGATCCCAACAAGACGCTCGTGATCGAGCGGGAGCTGCATGGGTACCGTTGCGTTGGCAAGGACGGCACGCAGGGGATGCACGAATGCATGCGCCATCTCATCGACACGTGCGGGTATCACCAGATCGGGTTTATCGGCGGCCCGGAATCGAGCAGGGGAGCCCAAGAGCGTGAGGAGGTGTATCGCCAGGAGATGGCGTCGCACGGGCTTGAGGTCCCCTCACGGCTCGTCGTGCGGGGCAGCCTCTCCGGCGAGTGCGGAGACAACATCGACCGGCTTATAGACGCGAACCCCAAGCTCGAGGCCATCGTGTGCTGCTGCGACCTCATTGCCCATTCCGTATATCATGTCATGCACCAGCGTGGCCTTGCCGTGGGTGCCGACATCGCCGTTACGGGTTTCGACGACCTGCCCATGTCCGCGCACATGGACCCGCCGCTGTCCACGGTGCACATCACGGGCTACGACCTGGGTTGCATGGCCGCGCGTGAGACCATGCGCATCTGTGCTGGTGAGCCCCAGCGTGAGTCGGTACTTTGCAGTCGCTTTGTCCCACGCGGTTCGTGCGGGGAGGACATGAGCGGCTTGGTCGAGCGGTTTGGGGCCCTCCTTCGCCAGAGCTCGCTGCCAGAAGGCGAAATCGTGGACATCTTTGTGGAGCAGACGCTCAGTGCGGCGAGCAGAGCCCACGAGCAGGACTTCCACGAGGCCATGCGGGCGTTCTTCTCAAACGCACGTGCTGCCTACCATAGGCATTTGAACCATCCGGGTGAAGACGACCAGCTGTTCTCGTCACAGGACCTTGGCCAGCTGTTTTACAAGCCCTACCGGGACCGCATCTCGCTGGAGGGGTTCCAGTCTGCTGCCATGTCCATGCTCCGGGCCCTGGTGGGGGAGTCGGGCGAGAATGATGCCGCCTGGATCGTCAACCAGATCTCGGAGCTTCACCTGGGCATCGCCCGCTTGCTCAACGTGGAGGCCGTAGAGAGCAGACGCAGGGTGAGCGAGCGGGAATGGACGTCGTTCCACGTGATAGACGACGCGGTGTGCGAGTCCAGCAACCCAAAGCTTGCCTACAGGCTCATGCTGGAGGAGCTCGGCGAGCTGGGTGTGCGCCAGGCCGACCTGTTCCTGCTGCCCGAGCCCGTGGCCTTTGTGGGGTCGCGGACCGTTGCGCTCTCCGACACGATCATTCCCATTGGGCGTCTAGAGGACGGCGAGGTGCGATTCGTGGGCGAGCGAAAGCCCGTTGGCCTGCACCACCTCCTCGATACGGTGATTCCGGCAGACAGTTCCGCGGTGTACACCGTTGGCGGCATTATGGCAGGCCACGAGCTCGTGGGCGTGGCAGCCATAGACGGTGGCGAGCTGGACGACGACGGCCAGCTCATCGCGTTTCTCAACCTGGGCATTGCCCTCAAGCACCTGCAGATGATCGCGGACGAGCGCGAGTCCAACCAGATTCTCAGCCAGAGCAACCTTGTCCTGGAGCGACAGTCGTACTACGACGAGATGACCGGCGCGCTCAACCGCAGGGGCTTTATGAGCAAGCTGGAAAGGGTCATGGGCAAGAACGTGGGTCGGCGGGGCACGCTGTTCTACATGGACTTGGACGGACTCAAGCAAATCAACGACCACTACGGGCACGATGCGGGGGACGAGGCCATTCGGCAGACCACGCGGGTGCTGTCGGCATGCCTGCCCGACGACACGATTCTGGGACGTTTGGGCGGCGACGAGTTCGTCGCCTTCACGCTCGCGGAGGAAGATCGGGTGATGGACTCCGTGGGCAGCTCCATAGACGCGAGCATGGCCACGTTCAACGCGACGCACTCCTACCCATTCGATCTCTCCATATCGTACGGGGGCGTGTGCCTTGCCATAGCCGACGGCTCGTTTGACGACATTAATCAAACCATGATGCTCGCCGACGAGCGGCTGTACCAGATGAAGAAGCACCGTGGTCGCGGGCGCCGGTACGCGGGCATGTAGCATGTAGCTCATGTGTCCAGCCCATGTGCTTCTGGTGGTATCGCGTTCTTGCGCCTGATGTCGGCAATTCCGTGCACATCTGGTAGTATTCGATATGAGTGTCGTTTTTCACATATTGCATGTTTGCGAGAAAGGAGATTACGCACGCTCGAGCATTACTGCATTATGGGTTACGTTTGGTGCGGTCGTTGAATAAGGGGGATTCGATTCCATGCAAAAGAAGATCAGCAAGATTCCTTTTAAGGGAACGCCAGAGCAAGAGGAGCAGCTCAAGGCCGTTATTGCCGAGAACTGCCACGACAAGAGCAACGTGATGGTCGTCATGCAAAAGGCCCAGGACATCTATGGGTACCTGCCCATCGAGGTTCAGGAGATGATTTCGGAGGGCATGGGCGTGCCCATGGAGAAGGTGTACGGTGTCGCCACGTTCTATGCCCAGTTCGCGCTGTCGCCCAAGGGCAAGTACAACATCTCCGTCTGCCTGGGAACCGCCTGCTACGTTAAGGGCTCCGGAGAGATTCTTGAGAAGCTCAAGGAGAAGCTCGGGATCGACGTGGGCGAGTGCACGCCCGACGAGAAGTTCTCGCTCGAGGCCTGCCGCTGCATTGGCGCCTGTGGTCTGGCTCCCGTCCTCACCGTAAACGACGAGGTCTATGGGCGTCTGGTCCCCGACGACGTGGACGACATCCTGGCAAAGTATGCCGACGCCGACTAATCGTCGAACGAAGACGGAGTGTTACGCACAGAGGGACGAGGAAAATGAAAATCTCGATGATTAGGGACCTGCTGGACGCCGAGGTGCTGTGCTGCGAGGAGAACCTGGACAGCGACGTCTACTCCGCGTGCGGGAGCGACATGATGAGCGACGTGCTCGCATACGTCAAGGACCAGGCGGTTCTTCTTACCGGCCTGGTAAACCCGCAGGTGATCAGGACGGCTGAGATGATGGACATGGTGTGCATCGTGTTCGTGCGCTCCAAGAGGCCCAGCGACGCCATGGTTACCATGGCCGAGGACGACGGAATCGTTATGATGGCGTCGGATAAGCGTATGTACGACGCGTGCGGCACGCTCTACGTAAACGGGCTCATAGGAACGAAGGCCGTCCATGTCTGATTCCCTCGTTTTTCACTTTGACGTAGACGGCGAGAACTTCACCTCGGCCGGGCAGGCATCCACGCAGGTAAAGAAGAACCTGCGCCAGCTTGGCCTGTCGCCCCAAATCATCCGTAGGGTCTCCATAGCCATGTACGAGGGCGAGATCAACATGGTGATCCACGCGAACGGCGGAACCGCCGATGTGGTGGTTACCGAGGAATACATCGAGATCATCTTGGCCGACCAGGGACCGGGCATCAAGGACGTCGAGCAGGCGATGCAGGAAGGCTACTCCACCGCCACCGACAGCATCCGCTCCCTGGGATTTGGTGCGGGCATGGGCCTGCCCAACATGAAGCGCTACACCGACTCGATGGAAATCGACACCGTGGTTGGAGAGGGCACGACCGTAACCATGCGCGTTAACCTGGCCTAATGGAGCCAGGTCCGTACGACAGGTGAAGCTATGTTGACGAGCAGCACATATGAGCATTCGGTAAAGCTGGACGTGAGCAGGTGTACCGGCTGCACGAACTGTCTAAGAAGATGTCCCACGGAGGCAATCCGCATTAGTGACGGCCATGCGGTTATTAGCGACACCCGCTGCATTGACTGCGGCGAGTGCATTCGCATCTGCGACAACAAGGCGAAGAAGGCGGTCGTCGGCAAGCTCGAGGACATGGACCGGTTCCGCTACAAGATCGCCCTGCCCGCCCCGTCGCTCTACGGACAGTTCGACAACCTGGACGACGTGGACTACGTGCTGGACGGCCTGCTCAAGCTGGGGTTCGACGACGTGTTCGAGGTTGCCAAGGCCGCCGAGCTCGTGTCGGCCTACACGAGGCAGTACCTCAAGACGGAGGGCATAAAGCTGCCTGTGATAAGCTCGGCCTGCCCGGTGGTCGTGCGGCTCATCGCCCTTCGCTTCCCCTCGCTCAACGACAACGTTATGCACATGCTGCCGCCCATGGAGGTGGCGGCCACGCTGGCCCGGCAGCGGGCAAAGGAGCAGCACCCGGAGCTTGCCGACGACGACATTGGCGTGTGCTTTATTTCGCCGTGTCCCGCCAAGTCAAGCTACGTTAAGAACGGCTTTGCGGACTACGAGAGCGGCGTGGACGTGGTCATCTCCATGAGCGACGTGTACTTTAGCCTCATTGGCACGATGTCGCGCGACGAGGAGGTCGTCTCCGCCACGGAGTCTGGCATGGTGGGCATTGGCTGGGCGGCGTCTGGCGGGGAGGCAACGGCCCTGTTCAATGACGAGTACCTGGCTGCCGACGGCATAGAGAACGTTATCAACGTGCTGGAGCAGATAGAGAACGGAAACATCCCGCCGGTAAAGTTCATCGAGCTCGACGCATGCACCGCCGGCTGCGTTGGCGGCGTGCTCACGGTGCAAAACCCCTACATCGCAAAGACCAGACTGCTGTCCCTGCGGCGCTACCTTCCCGTGTCCAAGAACTTCCTCACACCGGAGGAGCTGGAGTACATCCCTGAGCTCTACATGTTCAATGAGCTTCCCGAATACGAGCCCATTACGCAGCTGTCCCACAACATGGCCAAGTCCATGCGCATGATGGCCGACATACAAAAGCTGCGCGGCGTGCTGCCGGGCATTGACTGCGGCGCCTGTGGCGCGCCAAGCTGCAGGGCGCTTGCCGAGGACATCGTAAGGGGCAACGCGAGCCTGGAAGACTGCAAGATTCTGGAGAGGTGAGGTGATTGGAGTGAGGGTTGCAGACCTGCTGGCACACGGGTTTAATGCAGTTTCGCTGCCCGATGGCGACAGGGAGATCGACGGCGTGTATGTTGGTGACCTGCTTAGTTGGGTGATGGGGCGCGCTCAGATGGACAACGCGTGGATAACCATCATGACCAACGTAAACGTTATAGCGGTCGCAAGCCTGGCAGACACCTCGTGCGTGATCCTGGCAGAGGGTGTGGACATGCCCGACGACCTGGTCCAGACGGCCAAGGCAAAAGACATCAACATCCTAGTGAGCGACGAGCCAATCTACGAGACGGCGCTCAAGCTGGCCGGGCTTCTTGGCTAAGACCACACGCCATGAGCAGGTTCACCTACGACTTTCACGTGCACTCCTGCCTGTCCCCCTGTGGGGATGCGGACAATACGCCAAACAACCTTGCGGGCATGGCGTTTCTCAACGGCATACGCATCATGGCGCTCACCGACCACAACAGCTCCAGAAACTGCCCGGCGTTCTTTGAGGCGGCCAAGCGCTATGGGGTTATACCCATCGCGGGCATGGAGCTCACCACGGCAGAGGACATCCACGTGGTGTGCCTGTTCGAGACGCTCGCCGAGGCGCTGGCGTTTAATGACGAGGTGGACGAGAGGCGCATTCGCGTGAGGAACCGCGAGGACATCTTTGGCGAGCAGCTCATACTGGACGGCGAGGACAACGTGGTGGGCAAGGAGGAGGACCTGCTCATCAACGCGACCACCATTTCCCTGGACGAGGCTCCGCAGCTCGTTTGCAAGCATGGCGGGGTGTGTTATCCGGCACACATAGACCGTGCGGCAAACGGGGCGATCGAGATACTGGGCGACTTTCCGCACTACGTGGGGTTTGGCATGGCCGAGCTCAACGACCGCAGCAACGAGGACGCCTACGTGCGCAAGTACGGACTGGAGGGCATTCGCCTGCTGTCTGGTTCGGACGCCCACTACCTGCACCAGCTGCGAGACGTGGGAGACAACGACTGGATCGAGATCGACGGCGATCCAAAGGGCGAAGAGATGGTGCGCAAGGGGTTGTTCTGTGACCTCAGGTCGTGTCAGTCGAAGGGATAAGGGATGAAAGAGCTTTCGCTAAACATTCTGGACGTTGCCGAGAACTCCGTTAAGGCCGGGGCCACGCTCACGCAGATCCTGCTCACCGAGCAGGGCAACGTGCTCACGCTGGAGATCGTCGACGATGGTTGCGGCATGAGCGAAGACGTTGTGCGCAGCGTAACCGACCCCTTCTACACCACCAGGACCACCCGTAAAGTTGGCATGGGCATACCGCTGCTCAAGCTCGCTTGCGAGCAGACGGAAGGGTCGCTCACCATTAGCTCCGTGACGCAGGAAGAAGACCCCACCTGCCACGGGACGCACGTTACGGCGACCTTTAACATGGATCATATAGACTTTACGCCGCTCGGTGACGTGAGCGCATCGGTTCTAACCCTTATCCAAGGGCATCCAGATACGGATTTTTTGTTTAGACATCAACGAAACGGCTGCGAGGTGAGACTGGACACGAGGGAACTGCGAGAGGTGCTAGAAGATGTGCCGCTGAACAGCTATGATGTAATGGAATGGGTAAGTGCGTACCTGCGTGAGCAGTACGAGGAGCTGTCGTAGGCGACGCTTACAAGGGAGAGGAAAAGAATGAAATCATTGGCTGAACTACAAGCAATCAAGAACAGGATGAAAGACAAAGTCGTCCTGCGTGACGGGATGGAAGGCACGCGCGTGGTGGTTGGCATGGCAACCTGCGGCATCGCGGCTGGCGCCCGACCCGTGCTCAACGCCTTCGTGGAGGGTGTAAACAAGGAGAACCTGGAGGACAAGGTGAGCGTCACCCAGACCGGCTGCATCGGCATCTGCCAGTACGAGCCGGTTGTCGAGGTCTTCGAGGCAGGCAAGGAAAAGACCACGTACGTGAAGATGACTCCCGAGAAGGCCCAAGAGGTCATCGAGAAGCATCTTAAGGGCGGTCAGGTCGTTGGTGACTACACCATCGGCGCCGTTACGGCATAAGTTTGGAGGTATGTTGTGATTCGCTCACAAGTCCTAATCTGTGGCGGTACCGGTTGTACCTCCTCGGGCAGCCAGCAAATCCAGGACGCCTTTGAGGCGCAGCTCGAGAAGAACGACCTGCAAGACGAGATCAAGCTGGTGCGCACCGGCTGCTTTGGCCTGTGCGAGCTTGGCCCGGTCGTGATCGTGTATCCCGACGGCACGTTCTACAGCCGCGTGACGGTGGAAGACGTCGAGGAGATCGTCACCGAGCACCTGCTCAAGGGTCGCCGCGTGGAGCGCCTGGTCTACGATGACCACGGTAAAGCGGAGGCCGACGAGTTTGGTAACATCGCGCTCACCGACACCACCTTCTACAAGACCCAGAACCGCGTGGTGCTGCGCAACTGCGGCGTGATCAACCCCGAGGACATCGACGAGTACATCGCGATGGACGGCTACGCGGCACTGGGCAAGGTGCTCACCGAGATGACCCCCGAGCAGGTCATCCAGGAGGTAACCGATTCCGGCCTGCGCGGTCGTGGCGGCGGCGGGTTCCCCACGGGCCGCAAGTGGGCGCTGTGCGCTCCCAACAAGGCCGACCAGAAGTACGTGGTGTGCAACGCCGACGAGGGCGACCCCGGCGCCTTTATGGACCGCTCTGTCCTCGAGGGCGACCCGCACAGCGTAGTCGAGGCCATGGCCATCTGCGGCTACGCCTGCGGATGCACCAAGGGTTACGTGTACGTACGCGCCGAGTACCCCATCGCCGTCAAGCGTCTCCAGATCGCCATCGACCAGGCGCGCGAGTACGGCTTGCTTGGCAAGAACATCTTTGACTCCGGCTTCGACTTCGACCTGGAGATCAGGCTCGGCGCCGGCGCGTTCGTGTGCGGTGAGGAGACCGCGCTCATGACGTCCATCGAGGGCAACCGCGGCGAGCCCCGCCCGCGTCCCCCGTTCCCGGCCGTAAAGGGCCTCTTTGGCAAGCCCACCGTGGAGAACAACGTGGAGACGTTCGCGAACATCCCGCAGATCATCCTGCGCGGCGCCGACTGGTTCGCCTCCATGGGCACCCAGACCTCCAAGGGCACCAAGGTCTTCGCGCTCGGCGGCAAGATCAACCACACCGGCCTCGTCGAGATCCCCATGGGCACCACACTCGAGCACATCATCTACGAGATCGGTGGCGGCATCCCCAACGGCAAGAAGTTCAAGGCCGCCCAGACTGGCGGACCCTCTGGCGGCTGCATCCCGGCAAGCCTCATCGACACCGAGGTGGACTACGACAACCTCACGGCCATCGGCTGCATGATGGGCTCCGGCGGCCTCATCGTTATGGACGAGGACAACTGCATGGTGGACATGGCCAAGTTCTTCCTGGAGTTCACCGTGGACGAGTCCTGCGGAAAGTGCACGCCCTGCCGCGTGGGCACCAAGCGACTCCTCGAGCTGCTGGAGACGATTACCTCCGGCAAGGGCACGATGGAGGACCTCGACCGCATTGAGGACCTGTGCAACTACATCAAGACCAACTCGCTGTGCGGTCTTGGCCAGACGGCCCCCAACCCGGTGCTGGCGACGCTCAAGTTCTTCCGCGACGAGTACATCGCCCACGTCCAGGACAAGAAGTGCCCGGCGGGCGTGTGCAAGGACCTCCTCATGTTCACGATCGATCGCGAGAAGTGCATTGGCTGCGGCCTGTGCGCCCGCAACTGCCCGGTTAACGCGATCGAGCAGACGGACTACGTGGCGCCCAAGCACAAGCGTCCGTCCTACCGCATCGATGCCGAGAAGTGCATCAAGTGCGGTGCCTGCATGAGCAACTGTAAGTTCAAGGCTATTAGCAAGCAGTAAAAGGAGCCCTGTAGGTATGAATATGGTGAATGTTAAAGTTAACGGTATTGCCGTAAGCGTACCGGAGGGTTCTACGATTCTTGATGCTGCCCGCAAGGCAGGCGTCGAGATTCCGACCCTCTGCTACATGAAGGAAAAGAACGAGATCGGCGCCTGCCGCATCTGCATCGTCGAGGCTACCGGCACGCGCGGCCTTGTTACCGCCTGCGTGTATCCCGTCGCCGAGGGCATGGAGATCCAGACGAACTCCGAGAAGGTCCGCAAGTATCGCAAGACCACCTTGGAGCTCATCCTCTCCACCCACGACAAGAAGTGCCTCTCGTGCCCGCGTTCCACCGACTGCGAGCTGCAGAAGCTCTGCCTGGAGTATGGCGTGGACGAGGACGCGTTCGAGGGCTTCAAGCCCGTCTACGAGATCGACTGCTCGACGCCTCACCTCGTGCGTGACAACAACAAGTGCATCCTGTGCCGCCGCTGCGTGGCCGCCTGCAACGAGCAGTTCGTGGGCGTCATCGGCGCCAACGACCGCGGCATCGACACCAACATCGGCTCGCCGTTCAACCGCCTGCTGCGCGACGTTCCCTGCATCTCGTGCGGCCAGTGCACGGTCGTGTGCCCCACGGGCGCCCTCACCGTTAAGGACGACACCGACAAGGTGATGGAGGCCATCGCCGACCCGACCAAGCATGTAGTCGTGCAAACCGCTCCGTCCGTCCGCGCCCAGCTCGGCGAAAGCTTTGGCCTGCCCATTGGCACCAACGTCGAGGGCAAGATGGTTGCCGCACTGCGTCGCCTTGGCTTCGATAAGGTGTTCGATACCGACTTCGGTGCCGACCTCACCATCGTGGAGGAGGCCAACGAGCTGGTGGAGCGCATCAAGAACGGTGGCGTGCTGCCCATGGTTACCTCCTGCAGTCCTGGCTGGGTCAAGTTCTGCGAGTACTACTATCCCGGCCTGCTGCCGCACCTGTCCACCTGCAAGTCCCCGCAGCAGATGCAGGGCGCGGTCATCAAGACCTACTATGCCGAGAAGATGGGCATCGACCCCAAGGACATCGTGTCGGTCTCCGTCATGCCCTGCACGGCCAAGAAGTTCGAGATCGGTCGCGACGACCAGAGCGCCGCAGGTCCCGGGATCCCGGACCTGGACATCTCCATCACCACGCGCGAGCTTGGCTACCTCATCAAGAAGTCCGGCCTCAAGTTTGACATGCTCCCGGACGAGGAGTTCGACGATCCCATGGCCGACGATACTGGCGCCGGCGTCATCTTTGGCGCCACCGGCGGCGTCATGGAGGCTGCCATCCGTACCGCCAACGCATGGCTCAACGGCGCCACTGAGCCGCTCGAGCTCACTGCCGTACGCGGCACCGAGATGGTCAAGGAGGCCACGGTCAACGTAGCTGGCACCGAGCTCAAGATTTGCGTGGCCTCCAGCGGCAACGGCGCCCAGTACGTCATGGAGAAGGTTGCGGCTGGCAATCCCGAGGGCTGGGGTTTCATCGAGATCATGGGCTGCCCGGGCGGTTGCGTCAACGGCGGCGGCCAGGTGATTCAGCCGCAGTACGTGCGCGACACGGTTGACGTCAAGGCGCTGCGCGCGAAGGCGCTCTACGATGCGGACCAGGCCATGGAGCTTCGTATGTCTCACGAGAACCCCTCCATCATCAAGCTCTACGACGAGTGGTACACCGATGGCTTTGGCAAGGGCAAGGCGCACCAGGCTCTGCACACGAGCTACGTCGCCCGTGAGAAGTATCCCAAGGAGTAGTGCTGCGGCACATACCCAGCGTGACTGATGCGCGCGCCCGAGCGTTGTTCTCGGGTGCGCGTCTTTTTCGGGATTGGATCTTTTTGCCACAGGTAAACAACTGTCTTGCGGACGACAGCCCATGTTCACAAGGTGGCTCTTTCTGGGCGGGTGTTCTGGCACGACCCATGAAAAGTTGCTGTGAATCGGTGTATTACGTGCAGGGTTGCGGGGTATAGTGCACAAAGCGCGCGAATTTCTGGTACTATCATGCGCTGTGCGCATATGCGGGCGTGGCGAAACTGGCAGACGCGCTGGATTTAGGTTCCAGTGGGGGAGACCCCGTGAAGGTTCGAGTCCTTTCGCCCGCACCAACGCACGTTTGGGGTTTGTATAAGCCCAAGAGCACGAGACACTGGAGGAACGTTGAAGATCACCGTAACCACCGAAAAGCCCGAGAGCGGCCTTTTGGTTGCCACGCTTACCGTTGACAAGAAGGACGTAGCCGCCGCGATCGCAAAGACCTACAAGGACATTGCCCGTCGCTACGCATTCCAGGGATTCCGTCGTGGACGCGCACCGCGTCCCGTAATCGACGGCATCGTGGGGCGCGAGGCTGTGCTTGGCGACGCCACCAACACGCTCATGAGCGAGGCTGAGCCCCTCATGATCGAGCAGCTGGACGTCGTGCCCATCGGCAACGTCGACTATGGCGAGGACCCGGCCCTGGTGAGCGAAAAGTCCGACTACACCATCCAGGCAAAGATCACCGTGCGCCCGGACGTGGAGCTCGACTCCTACGACGCGCCTGCCATTAACATGCCGCCCGAGGAGGCCACCGAGGCAGAGATCGACCGTCAGATCGAGTTGCTGCGCTCGTATCGCACGACGTTTGTGGACGTGGAGGAGGACCGTGGCGTCGAGGCCGACGACATGGTGCTGTGCGACGTGGAAAACATCAGCAACCTTCGCGAGTACGAGGGCGAGAACCGCATGTTCGCGCTCAACAACCAACGTCTGCACCAGGAGTTCCGCGACGGCCTTCTTGGCATGAAGAAGGACGAGGAGAAGGAGATCTCCTGGGTGGTCGAGGCCGAGCGTGACGACGAGAAGCACGAGGCGACCTTTGCCGCCAAGGTAACCGTTAAGGCCATTCGTCAGGCCGTTACTCCCGAGATTACCGAGGAGAACGTCAAGGACGACTACGGCTTCGAGACCATCGCCGAGCTGCGCGACGCCGTCAAGGAGGAGATTGAGGAGGACAAGAAGTCCAGTCTTCCCCAGCTCAAGGAGGATCGCGTGGTTGCGGCCGTGGGCGAGCACCTCACGCTCGAGGAGGTCCCTGCGGCCTACACCGAGCAGGTGTTCAACGAGATCGCTAACCAGTTCCTCACCCAGCTGCAGAGCCAGAACATGTCGCTGGACATGTACCTGCAGTCTCGCGGCGCGACGACCGAGGACTTTGTGGCCGACATGCGCGAGCAGGCGGCAGAGCGCGCTCGCCAGTCCCTGGCGCTCGACGCACTGGTGGAGCACCTTGGCATCGAGGCGACCGAGGACGACGTGCGCGCGGAGTTCGAGCGTGCCGGCGTGCCCGACGTGGATGCCGCGATGAAGGACTTCTTTGGCGAGGGTCGCATGCCTGCCGTTCGCGAGTCCATCCGTCGCACCAAGGCGGTTGAGTGGCTCGTCGAGAACGCGGCGGTTACCGTGGTGGACGAGATTGCGGAGCAGGACGCAAACGACGAAGAGGCTGCCGAGTAGTGGGGAACAACACCTCTCATTACAACTTGGCATGACGTGCTAGGGGGCATACCTCTTTGAGGTGTGTCCCCTCTCGCAATTGGGTATACAACGTACGTAACCCTACGATAGGAGGCATTGTGGTCAATCCAACCAATATCCCGCTCATTCCCTACGTGGTCGAGCAGACGCCGCGTGGCGAGAGGAGCTACGACATCTACTCCCGGCTCCTCAACGATCGCATCGTGTTCCTAGGTGAGCCCATAACGCGCGAAAGTGCCAACCTGGTGATCGCGCAGCTGCTCCACCTGGAGAGTCAGGATCCCGACAAGGACATCTCGCTCTACATAGACTCACCCGGCGGTGAGGTGTATGCCGGTCTGGGCATCCTGGACACCATGAACTTTATCAAGCCTGAGGTCTCTACCATCTGCGTGGGTATGGCCGCCTCCATGGCAGCGGTGCTCCTGGCGTGCGGCGCCAAGGGCAAGCGACTCGCACTGCCCAACTCCATGGTGCTCATCCATCAGCCAAGCTCTGGCGTCCAGGGCCAGCAGACCGACATCCAGATCGTGGCAGACGAGACCCGCTGGATTCGCGAGCACCTCAACCAGATCCTGGCCGACGCCACTGGCCAGCCCATCGAGAAGGTGAACGTGGACACCGAGCGCGACAACTACCTGCGCGCCAACGAGGCGCTCGAGTATGGCCTGGTGGACCGCGTGCTCTCGTCACGTGCCGAGCAGTCAAGCGAGGAGTAGGCAGATGCCCATTCATGACGACATGCGCTGTTCGTTTTGCGGCAAGTCGCGCAACCAGGTAAACAAGCTCATCCAGGGTGCGGGTGGCATCTACATATGTGACGAGTGCGTGCAGGCGTGTTCCAACATCATCAACGAGTCAAACGCGCGGCCGGCTGCGTCGGCGTCGGCGTCGGCAAACAAGGCCGGCACCCAGACCCAGCTCCCGTTTAGGGAGCTGCCCACCCCGCACGAGATCTATCGTGAGCTGTCTCAGTACGTGATGGGGCAGGAGCAGGCCAAGCGGGCCATGAGCGTTGCGGTGTACAACCACTACCGTCGCATCCAAACGGGCGACGACGTCGTTCCCGAGAATGAGGAAGGCGTCGAGCTCGCCAAGAGCAACATCTTGCTGCTAGGTCCCACGGGCACGGGAAAGACCCTGCTCGCGCAGACCTTGGCGCGCTTTTTGGAGGTCCCCTTTGCCATTGCCGACGCCACAACGCTCACCGAGGCCGGCTATGTGGGCGAGGACGTGGAGAATATCCTGCTCAAGCTCATCAACGCGGCCGACGGCGACGTCGAGCGCGCCCAAACGGGTATCGTCTACGTGGACGAGATCGACAAGATTGCCCGAAAGGCCGAGAACCTCTCCATCACGCGCGACGTGTCGGGCGAGGGTGTGCAGCAGGCTCTGCTCAAGATCCTTGAGGGCACGGAGGCGAGCGTCCCGCCGCAAGGGGGCCGCAAGCATCCGCAGCAGGAACTCATACACATCGACACCAAGAACATCCTGTTCATCTGCGCGGGCGCGTTCGTGGGCCTGGACAAGATCGTGGCGGATCGCATTGGCAAGCGGGGCGTGGGCTTCTCGGGTAAGCTGGGCTCGCGTGTGGACGAGGGGCAAGACGCGCTCATGGCGGCGGTTATGCCTCAGGACCTGCACAAGTTTGGCATGATTCCCGAGTTCGTGGGCAGGATTCCCGTGATCTGCTCGACGCAGGAACTCAGCGAGAACGACCTCGTGGATATTCTTACCACGCCACGCAACGCGATCGTGAAGCAGTACCGGCGCATGTTCCAGATCGAGGGCGTGCAGCTGGAGTTCGAAGACGACGCGCTTCGCGAGATCGCGCGCAAGGCCATAGGGCGCAAGACCGGCGCCCGCGGCCTGCGTTCCATCTGCGAGGTCGTGCTGCAGGACATCATGTTCGACCTTCCCAGCGACCTCTCCATCACACGCGTCGTGGTTACGCGCGAGTCGGTGCTTGGCAACGAGTCACCGGTGGTGGAGCGTGCAGAGGGCTCCAACCGTCGCTTCCTGTAAGACGTCACTGGGGGGAGTATTTCCCGAGTGCCACTTTGAGACTGGGGGGAGTATCCCCCCAGTTTCACAGCAGCGCAAAAAACTCGGGCTTCGTGCCACGCACGGGGCGTGAGGTTGCTATGCTATAGGGGCTGCGTATTGGGTATGAATGGTGGGGACTGCAATGAACATGAGCTTGGAAGAAGCAAAACAGAAGGAGGAGGCCGCCCGCCTTGTTGTCTCGGAGAAGGCCGCCTCGCGCAAGGAGGCCCAGCGGCTGCTCTTTGAGGCGCGCGACGCGCTCAAGGCGGCCAACGACACGCGTGCCAAGGCCCGCGCCGTCACCGATGAGCTGAGGGCGAAGCTCCGTGAGACGCGTGCGGCCATCACGCCCAGCGAGGCGGCAAACGTGCGCGCCCTTGGGGAGCTCGAGTCGGCCAAGGCGCGACTCACGGAGGCCCGCGTCGCGCGCGGCGAGTGCGAGGAGCGGCTCGTGCGGGCCGAGGCCAGCCGCGACGATGCCGAGCGGATGCTTGCGGAGGCGCAGTTCAAGCTGGACTCCGCGGGCATGCGCGAGTCCTCGGCGCGCGCAGACCTGGACCATAAGGTGCAGCGCGCCACCGACGCGCAGCGTGAACTGGATGTCGCGCTTACAGCCATAGAGGACGCGCATAACGAGGTGCGCCGCGCCGAGGACCTGCTCCGGGAGGCGCGGGCCGATGCCGAGGCGCTTCCGGCCAACGACGATCCGCTAGAGCGCGTGGTGCGGGAGCGCGAGGGGGCTCTGCAGCGTGCCTTGGCGAAGGCAAACAAGGCGCAGGAGGAGTTGGACCGCGAGCGTCAGCACCAAAAGGACGCCGAGCTCATGGCTTCCGATGCCAAGCGTGCCTACGAGCAGGCCCAGGCCAACTTGCGAACCGCCATCTCCGCATCCGATCGGGCCGAGGCGCAAATGAACGACATGCGCAGCCTTCAGGACCTGGGCGAGGAGGGTCAGCAGCGGCAGGCGGATGCCGTGGCGGCATACGCCGCGGCCAACGACGTGCGCAGCGCGGCCATGGCCGTTAACGCGCAGGCGCTCACGGCGCTTGCCGACGCCGACGTGGAGGCGATTCGCGTGCGGTTGTCCTGCGAGGCAGCCGCGGTCGCCTTGGACGACGCCAACGCTGTCCGTGCGAGGGCGGAGCGCGAGCTGCGCGAGGCCCAGCAGGCGGTGGAGCAGGCAGCGCGCGAGCGGCGCGAGCGCGATGAGCTCGTGCAAAAGCGCGCGGCGGAGCTGCAGGAGGCAAAGGCCAACCTTGAGCGTCTGGAGCTCATTGGCAGGGAGGCGGCCGAAGAGAACGCCACCGCCCAGGAGGGGCTCAAAGACATTCAGGACATCGCCATCCAAAACGGCAAGGCGAGCAGGGATGCCGCCGGCACCCTGGACGAGCGCAGGCATGCGCTCAGTGACACGGTAAACGGCGTGGAGCTCGCTCGAAACGAGCTGGTCGCTGCCCGCGAGTACGAGCACGACTGTCTCGACGGGGTGGAGGCCGCCAAGGCGGTTGCGGCGGTGGCTGCCCAGGCACTCGCGGACGCCCAGCGCTTTATCCAGGATGCGGAGAAGCGCATTGCCGAGCAGCAGGAGGTGATGCGCGCCGCCGAACAGCGGGCGGAGACCATCTCGCTGAGGTATCGCAAAGCCGACGAGATGCTCTCGTTGGCGCAGCGGGAGCTCGACGTGGCGAACGCCGACCTCACCGACGCTGAGGTCGGCGTTATCATGGCAGAGATTGACTCGCGCACCGAATAGGGATGTGCCAAGCATAGGCAACGAGATGAGAGAGTGAAGTAACGTGGAAGAGATGCCAAAGACCTACGACCCGCAAACAAGCGAGCCGGAACTCATGGAGAGCTGGATGGACGCTGGTTGCTTCCAGCGCAGCGAGGGTAACGAGGACTGCACCGTCGTGATTCCGCCCCCAAACGTGACGGGCGTGCTGCATATGGGCCATGCCATGGACGACACCATCCAGGACACCTACGTGCGCTACAGTCGCATGCGCGGCCGCTCCACGCGCTGGATCCTAGGCACCGATCATGCGGGCATCGCCACGCAGACCAAGGTGGACAAAAAGCTCAAGAGCGAGGGAATCTCCCGCCTGGAGATGGGCCGCGAGAAGTTCTTGGAGGCCTGCCAGGACTGGCGTCGCGAGTACGGCGGCATCATCGTTGAGCAGATCAAGCGCATGGGCTGCTCCATCGACTTTGACGACGAGCAGTTCACCATGAGCGACGAGTACGCCAAGGCCGTGCGCAAGGT
>JAUMWN010000059.1:16630-18033 GCA_030529625.1 Coriobacteriales bacterium | reverse complement strand
GCCAGTGCGTTTCAACATCTACTCGATAATTCCAACCACCCCTCAGTCCGCTTCGCGGACAGCTCCCCTGGCAGGGGAGCCTCACGGTTACCCGATTTTTCATCATTCCCACCATAAAAGGAGGTACCCCCCATGTCCAACATCCCCGCCGAACTGAAGTACACCAAGTCCCACGAATGGCTCAAGACCGAGGACGGCCTGGCCGTCGTCGGCCTCGCCCTGGTCGGTTTGCGTGTCCACCAGCATGGAGGTGAGGTCGAAGCCCGAGCTCATTATTTGCAGCGGGTACACCGAGAGCGTGTCCTCCTCCACCTCCTGGATGTAGGCGTTCACGCCGTTTGCCAGCGACAGGATGGCGGCGATGCCAATGATGCCAATGGAGCCGGCAAAGGCCGTCATCAGCGTGCGGCCCTTCTTGGTCATGAGGTTGTTGAACGAGAGGGCTAGAGCGGTGAGAAACCCCATGGAGGTGCGCACCGCGGGCTTGGCCGTGCGCATGTCGGCCGGCGAGGGCACAAAGGGGTTGGTGTCGGAGCAGATGCGCCCGTCGGCGAGCTCCACGATGCGCGTGGAGTACTCGCGGGCCAGGTCGGGGTTATGCGTGACCATAATGACCAGCCGGTCCGACGCCACCTCGCGCAGCAGGTCCATCACCTGCACCGAGGTGTGCGAGTCCAGTGCCCCGGTGGGCTCGTCGGCCAGCAGTATCTCGGGGTCGTTGATGAGGGCGCGCGCGATGGCCACGCGCTGCATCTGGCCGCCCGAGAGCTGGCTGGGCCGCTTGTCCACGTGCTCCCCCAGCCCCACATCCACCAGCGCCTGGTAGGCGCGATCGCGCCGCTCCATGGCGCTCACGCCCGAGAGCGTAAGGGCGAGCTCCACGTTTGCCAGGATGGTTTGGTGCGGGATGAGGTTGTAGCTTTGGAACACGAAGCCAATGCGATTGTTGCGGTATGCGTCCCAGTCGCGGTCCCTGAACTCGCGCGTGGAGATGCCGTCTATGAGCAGGTCGCCGCCGTCGAAGTGGTCAAGCCCGCCAATCACGTTGAGCATGGTGGTCTTGCCGGAGCCGGATGGCCCCAGGATGGACACGAACTCGTTGTCCCTAAACGACAGGCTCACGTCGTCGAGCGCCACCTGCGTGAACGCGTTGGTGGTGTAGGACTTGCAGATATGCGACAGCTGCAGCATCTTGCTCCCTTGAGCGGCGTTAACACCAAAAGTATATCGGTCCGCCGGACTCTGGTAAACAACGGAACGCACAGCCTGCACTCGGGGGACAGTCCCCCGTGTTTGGGGGACACACCTCCGTGGTGGGGGGGCCCGAACCCATGCACCGGGGGAGGTCCCCCCCACCCAAGGGGGACCCCCGGGGGCCCTCGGGCGGCGGGGCCCGGTCAAAA
>JAUMWN010000059.1:0-16620 GCA_030529625.1 Coriobacteriales bacterium | reverse complement strand
CAGCCTGCACTGGGGGGAACGGCCCCGGTGTTGGGGGGACACCCCTCCGTGTGGGGGGGACTGTCCCGGGTGCAGGGGGGACTGTCCCCCCAACACAGGTGGCACCGCGGGCGAACTCGTGACTGCGGGACGAGGACAAATGCCGTATTATGTTGCAATAGTGCAGCTTATAAAGAAGAGTGAAGAGATATGGCCACATCTAGACAAGCCCGACGTGCAGCGCGCAACGACGCAGGCGGTGGCGGCAAGACCCGCCACCTCAGCTCCCTGGACGGCATTCGCGCGTTCGCCATCATTGCCGTGGTGCTCTACCACATGTCCATCCCCTGGCTGCCCAGCGGGCACATGGGCGTGGTGGTTTTCTTGGTCCTCACCGGATACCTGGCGTCCAGCTCGGTGTTGCGCAGCATGCGCCGAGGCACGTTCTCCCTGCCGGGTTCCTGGGCAAAGCGCGTGGTGCGCATATGGCCTGCCATGGCGGTGATGATCTTTCTGGTGGTGGCGATCTGCGCCATCTGCAACCACGTGCTGCTCACCAAACTCAAGCCGGACCTTTTGCCATCGCTACTGCTGAGCAACAACCTAGCCGCCATCCTGCGTGGCGCCTCGTACTTTGACAAGCTGGGCGGCGTCTCGCCGCTCACCCACCTGTGGTATTTGGGCGTCGACTTCCAGTTCTTCGTGGTGTGGACCGCCATCGCCTTCTTCCTGTGCCCCAACGGTCGCTCGACCCGCGTGGCCCGGCGCGTGGCGCTGGCTCTGGCGCTTGTCTCCGCCATTCTCATGGTCGTGCTCTATAACCCCAACGCCGACCCCACGCGCGTGTACTACGGACCCGACACGCGCGCGTTCTCCCCCATGCTGGGAGCCTGGCTGGGCCTTGCCTGGCCGCTGGGCGGCAAGCCGGTACGGCTGGACCGCGCGCGCCACAACGTGCGCAACGTGATTCCCCTGCAGATCGCCGGACCGGTGGCGCTGGTGGGGCTGGTGCTCATAATGGTGCTCGTCCCCGACTCCTCCCCCTTTCTCTATCGCGGCGGCATGCTGCTGGTGAGCCTGCTCTCCGTGTTGGTAATCGCGGCGGCCCTCGAGCGTCGCTCCCTCTTTTGCCAGCTGTTCTCGCTGCCCCCGCTCGCGTGGCTGGGCACACGGTCCTACGGCCTGTACCTGTGGCACTTCCCGCTCTTCCAGCTGTTTGGCGTCACCAAAAACGACACCTCGCCGGCAATGATTGCGCTGGCACTGGTACTCTCGCTGCTTCTGGCAGAACTGTCGTTTAGGCTGGTGGACGGCCGCATCACACAGGGCAGGCTGCCGCTCGTGGTGGGAGAGGGACCCGACCCGCGCGCCGGTGGCATTAGTTACCTCACCATGCTCCCGGCCGCGCTGGTGGCCATCGCCATTGCCGGCGGCGCCACGGGACTGCTCGTGATCCCCGATCAGACCGCCGTCCCCGAGGACGCCATCAAGAGCACCGGCGAGAGTGCCGGCGAGGCCATGGACCTGTCCAAGAAGGACGATCAGAAGCAGAAGACCGAGACGGGCAAGGACGGCTCCAAGGACGCCACCAAGACCGACGAGGCGGCAAAGGACACGACGGCGGCCCAGGCCAAGCAGGACCCCAACAACCTGCCCACCGGCTCCATAACGCTCAAGGCGTCTAGCGACCTCACCTCCAAGGGCATGTACTCCCCGGTGATCGTGGCCGACTCCGTGGCCGGCGACGCCGACTGGTGCTTTAAGGAACATGCGCCCGACGCGCTACTGGACAGCTACATTGGCCGCAGGCCCGACCAAGCGCTCAGCGTGCTGCAGGGCTACCTCGACCAGGGCGTGGTGGGCAACATCGTGGTGCTCGACTCGTTCTCAAACGTGCCTGCCACTGACGACACCATGAAGCAGCTCATCGAAGCATGCGGCAAGCGTCGCGTGTACCTGGTCAACGTGCGCATCCCCGAAGTTGAGCAGGAGCAGATAAACAAGACCATAAAGAAGTTCGCCGACGCCTATGACAACGTGACCCTCATCGACTGGTACGCGTACAGCGAGGGACACGACAGCTGGATCTACCCGGATGGCGAACACCTCACGCCCGAGGGCCAGCCGTACTACGTGGACATGATCACCAATGCCATCGCCAAGGACTTCGTGCAGGAAGGCGGCACCGTGCTCGCCGAGGGTGAGAAGGCTGCCACGGGCACGAGCGCCGGGACGAGCACGACCACCGACAGCAGCACGGACACGGCAACCGGGAGCGGCACGGGCACGACTGCCGACTCCAGCACCGGGGCCAGCACGAGCTCCACCGCCACCGGCACGGGAACCGACGCAGGCACGGGTACGAGCACGAGCTCGACGACCACTGGCACGGGCACGACGACCACTTCGTAGCAAACGCCAAGAGGCGCACGTTACGCCTTCCACGCCCCGTCCACTCCCAGCCACCTAAAAACCCGCGCCCCATGGGCAATTCTTGCTCGGGGCGCGCTATCCTGAATGGGTCTGCGGTGAGTTGGAAGGAAGTGTTGCCACAATGGATATGCTCTTGATGTTCGTTCTTGCACTCATGCCCATACTCTGGCTCGTGCTCGCGCTGTGCGGCATGAAGATGGAGGCATGGAAGGCCAGTATTGGCGCCCTGGTCATTGCTGCGGCCCTTGGCATTGGCGTATGGAAGATGACCCCCATCAATGCGGCGACGGCCGCGCTGGAGGGCATGGCCATGGCCATCTGGCCCATCGTGATCGTGATTATCGCGGCGGTGTTCACCTACAACCTCACCGTGCACACGGGTGCCATGGAAACCATCAAGGGCATGCTCACCTCGGTCTCCAGCGACAAGCGCGTGCTGGTGCTGCTCATTGGCTGGTGCTTTGGCGGATTCCTCGAGGGCATGGCCGGCTTTGGCACGGCCGTCGCCATCCCGGCATCCATGCTCATGGCGCTGGGCTTCGACCCCATCATCGCCATTCTTGCATGCCTTATCGCCAACGGCGTGCCCACCATGTTTGGCTCCATCGGCATCCCCACCACCACGCTGGCAAGCATCACCGGGCTTGACCCCGTAAGGCTCGCGCTCACCCAGGCGCTTCAGGTTGCCCCGTTCGTCCTGATCACGCCGTTCCTTATGGTTATGCTCGTGGGCGGCGGCCCCAAGGCCCTTAAGGGCGTGCTGCCCATCACGCTCATTACCGGCCTTGCTGTGACGCTTCCCGAGATCGCCGCCGCAGCCTTTATCGGTGCCGACCTTCCCATGGTGGTGGCAGCGGTCGTCGCGCTCGTCGTCACCTTCCTGGTGGCGCTCAAGATGAAGGGAGACGTGCCGGACGAATACCGGCTCGAGGCACCCCAGAGCGAGGAGAAGCTCACCGCCAAGCGCGCACTTACCGCTTGGGCGCCGTTTATTCTCATCTTCGTGATTCTGGTGCTCACGTCCAAGCTCGTGCCGTTTATCAACGGTCCTCTCTCAGCCATCAAGACCACGGTGAACATCTACCAGGGCGACCCCGACGCCACCCTCACCTTCTCGTGGATTAACACCCCAGGCGTGCTCATCCTCATTTGCGGCATCGTGGGCGGCCTCATTCAGGGATGCCCGTTTGGCGAGATGATGGGCGTGCTGTGGAGGACCTGCAAGCAGATGTCAAAGACGATCGTCACCATGCTCGCCGTGCTTGGCTGCGCCAAGATCATGGGTTACTCGGGCATGATCGCGAGCATCGCCGCCTTCTTCGTCAACACGCTGGGCGGCCTGTACCCGCTCATGGCCCCCGTGCTGGGCGCGCTGGGCACCTTCGTGACCGGCTCCGGAACCTCCAGCGAGGTGCTCTTTGGCTCCGTGCAGCAGCAGGCGGCACAGGCCATTGGCGCCAACGAGTACTGGCTGTGCGCCGCCAACTCGCTGGGCATCTCGGCAGGCAAGATGCTCTCGCCCCAGTCCATCGCCATTGGCACCGCGGCATGCGGCCTTATGGGCAAGGACGGCGAGGTGCTGGGAAAGATTGCCATCTACGCCTTTGCCTTCGTAATCGTTATGGCCGTGTTCATTCAGGTGGGCGTTATGATGGGCCTGGGCTTCTAGCCAGCAACCCATAAGCGTACGAACGCGACGCCCCCCAGTGGCAGGAAGCCGCTGGGGGGCGTCACTTGTATGTATCTTGGTGCCCGCTACAGGCGGTCGGCGATGCCCATGATGAGGTGGCTGGTCTTCTCCCAACCCAGGCAGGGGTCGGTGATAGACTTGCCAAACACGCTGCCGCTCACGTCCTGGGCTCCGTCCTCAAGGTACGACTCGATCATAAAGCCGCGGAACAGCCCGGCTATCACCTTGGAGCGCGCCACCGAGTCAAGCACCTCGTTGCAAATGCGCATCTGCTCCAGCGGACGCTTGGCGGAGTTGTCGTGGTTGCAGTCCACAATCACGGCCGGATTGGCAAAGTCGGTGGTGTTGTAGGCGTTTGCCAGATGCTCGAGGTGCTCGTAGTGGTAGTTGGCATGCGGTCGTCCGTCGGAGCCTATGCGTCCGCGCAGCACCGCATGCGCCAGCGGGTTGCCCGAGGTCTCCACCTCCCAGTTGCGATAGATAAAGGTCTGGGACTGCTGGGCGGCATAGATGGAGTTGAGCATAACGTCCAGGCTGCCGCCGGTGGGGTTCTTCATGCCCACGGGCACCGAGACGCCACTGGCGACCAGGCGATGCCCCTGGTTCTCGGTCGACCGGGCGCCCACGGCCACGTAGGACAGCAGATCGTGGAGGAACTGGTGGTTCTCTGGATACAGCATCTCGTCGGCGGTAAACATGCCGCTCTCCTCTATCACCCGCAGGTGCAGGTGACGGAGTGCCTTAATGCCCTCCAGCAGGTCGTCGGGCTTGGCGGGGTCGGGGTTGTGCAGGATGCCCTTGTAGCCGGTCCCCTTGGTGCGCGGCTTGTTGGTGTACACGCGCGGAACGAGCACGATCTTGTCGCTCACGGACTCGCGAAGCTTTGCCAGCCGCGTCACGTATTCCAGCACGGCATCCTCGCGGTCGGCAGAGCATGGGCCCACCACCACCAGGATCTTGCCGTTCGTTCCGGTGAGCGCACCGGTCACCTCCGCGTCGAACTCGGGCTTTTTGGCCTGCATCTCGGCGGAGAGGGGCAGCTCCTCCCGAATCTCCTTGGGTATGGGCAGACGGCGCTTGAAGTTCATGGACATTTGTCTCACCTCGCAAATGCAAACGGATGCGTGCATGCACGATGCGCCATTATGCAGCAACTTCATTGCCTGCGTGTTACCGCTCGCGCATTGTTGCTCCCGGGCGACACGAGGCCGTTCACGCCGCCGCGGGTTATTCTCAGCTGGCTGAGGTATAGTTTACGAGTAGCAGGTGAGCACATCGGACGCATGAAACGGGAGGCAACCATGCCTTGTACGACGATTCTGGTTGGCAAACGCGCCAGCAACGACGGATCCACCATCGTGGCGCGCAACGATGACTCCTACAACGGCGAGTTCACGCCCAAGCGCCTTGCCGTGGTCCTGCCCGACGAGCAGCCTCGCACATACACCAGCGTAATCGGCCACCTCAGCATCAAGCTCCCCGACAACCCCATGCGCTACACCTCCATGCCCAACGCCCTGCCAGGCGAGGGCATCTGGGCCGCGGCGGGCATCAACGAGGCCAACGTGGGCATGAGCGCCACCGAGACGATCACCTCCAACGGGCGCGTGCTGGCAGCAGACCCCCTGGTCGTCTACCAGCCCGCACAGGGCACGCCGGGCGACGCAGACTACCAGCCCGAGCAGGCGGGCGGCATTGGCGAGGAGGACATGGTAACGCTGGTGCTCCCCTACATCCGCTCGGCACGCGAGGGCGTGCTGCGTCTGGGCTCGCTCCTCGAGCGCTTTGGCACCTACGAGATGAACGGCATCGCCTTCCACGACACCAACGAGATTTGGTGGCTCGAGACCGTTGGCGGACACCACTGGATAGCCCGGCGCGTACCCGACGACTGCTACGTGGCCATGGCCAACCAACTGGGCATCGACTGGTTCGACCTTGCGGATGCGGAGGGACGAGGCCGAGGGTTCCTCTGCTCGCAAGACCTTCGCTCGTTCGTTGAGAAGAATTCCCTGGACCTCACCATCCGAGACCACTGGGGCATAGGCTCGCACGGGGAGCCCGCGAACGTGTTCAACCCGCGCCTGGCCTTTGGCAGCGCAAGCGATTCGGACCACGTGTACAACACCCCGCGCACCTGGGCGATCCAGCGCTACCTCAATCCCCGAACCAGCCTATGGGACGGTCCAGACGCCGACTACGAGCCCACGAGCGACGATATCCCGTGGTGTCGCGTCCCCGAGCGGGCCATCACGATGGAGGGCGTAAAGCACGCGCTCTCGCTGCACTACCAGGGTACGCCGTACGACCCCTACGGCACGACTGACCCTCAGCAGCGGTACAGGCCCATCGGCATCAACCGCACGAGCCAGCTCAGCGCCACGCAGCTGCGCGGCGACTTGGGCAAGACGCTCGCCCTGCACTGGATCGCCTTTGGCAGCAACCCCTTCAACGCGCTCGTCCCTCTGTTCGCCAACGTGGACGCTATGCCCGCGTACTTCTCAACCACGGACGCCGAGGTATCCACCAAGAGCTTCTATTGGGCCAACCGCCTCATTGGCGCCCTGGCCGACGCGAGCTACAAGCGCTCTCTGCCGCACGTGGAACGCTACCAAAAACTGGTTATCTCGAGCGCCCGTCGCATCCTGGTGGACGCCACACGCAACCAGACCCCCCGCAAGGAGGCCAACGAGCACATTGCCCGCATGGTGCATGACCAGACCGAGGACCTGCTGGCCAAGGTCCTCTACGAGGCCAGCATGGGCATGCGCAACGCCTTCTCCCGGTCGGACAACTAGGGGCCGAACAACTCCTGTCCTGACTCCTAGAACCTACGCACGAGGAAGTTGCGCTCGCCGCCGCGCACGTCCACCTCCTGCTCGTGGCCTACGCTCCAGTCGTATCCCAGACCCGGCACGATGGAGGACAGGCGCTTGACAAAGGCCAGCTGGCCCTCCTTGCTGGTTTGCACCTCGGCAATCACGGTGCCGTCGGGCTCGTTTCTCACCCACCCCGTGGCCTGCGCGGTGTCTGCGGCAACCGAGCAGGCATACCTAAACCCCCGGTGCTGCACGTGGCCGATAAACCTGTAGCGAACCCGCTGGATGTCCCCCGCCGTCTCCATTACTCGTACCCCGTTCGTTGTTTTTCGTCGCTGTGCGCGTCTTGTCCTGATACTATCTTATACAACAGGACGCGAGCCAAGGAGACCAATGCGCTGCCCGCACTGCGGACAAAGACTTCCCGACGGGACGCAGGAGTGCGACCGCTGCTACGCCGACCTCTCCCCGGCCAAGCGACGTGCGGAGCTTCTCGCGTCCGTGCTCGTGGCCCTCGTGGCCATCGTGTGCGTCGCGCTGCTCACCTACGTCGTGCTGGGATGGCACGAGGCACAGCTCCTGCAGCGCTAGCCCAGCGCCCGCAACAGACACCGCATCGATTCTGTGCTCAGGGAGGAGACCCCTGAGCACAACCTATCGCCGTACGCGGGCGTGATCGATGAGTGCGGCCTGGTACCCCGCCCCAAAGCCGTTGTCGATGTTTACCACCGAGGTTCCGCTGGAGCACGAGTTGAGCATGGCCAGCAGAGCCGAGAGGCCACCAAACGACGCGCCGTAGCCCACACTCGTGGGACAGGCGATGACGGGACAGGCGCAGAGTCCGCCAATCACGCTGGCAAGCGCTCCCTCCATGCCTGCAACCGCCACCACGGCGCTGGCACGCTGGAATAGGTCGCCATACGAGAGGAGCCGGTGTATGCCCGCAACGCCCACGTCGTAGACGCGCACGACCTCGCTGCCCATCATCTCGGCGGTAACGGCCGCCTCCTCGGCACAGTACAGGTCGCTCGTTCCCGCGCAGGCCACCACCACGATGCCGTTGCCGTCTGGCTCGGGTCGCTCCCCCACAACCAGGATGCGCGCCTCAGCCCGGTAGTCCGCGGGAAGTCCGGTGCAGGCCTCGTGAGCGCCAATCAGCTCCAGGCATGCCTGCGCTTTGCGCTCGTCCACGCGCGTGGCAATCACGCGACGCTGTCCTGCGCCCACGAGCGCCACCACGATGCCCGCGATCTGCTCCGCCGTCTTTCCCGCGCCGTAGATGACCTCCGAGAAACCCGTGCGCACGCCACGATGCACGTCGGGCTTTGCGTAACCCAGCTCCTCGAACGGGGCCATGCTCACCTGATTCACGGCCTCGTCCACGCACACCTCGCCCGCGGCGACGGCAGACAGCAGGTCGCGCAACTCCTCACGTTCCACCGCAACCTCCCAGCGTCGTGCGGGACTACGTCAAGACGATGCCGTTGAGCCAGCCCCAGCGCGGCGCGACCGTGGCACCGTAGAACGAGCACCACTCGTCCACGCTAATGGTGCGGATGTAGCCCACGTTGTCCATCATCATGCCGCCGCCGATGTACATGCCAATGTGGCCGTAGATCTGACCCATGGTGGTATGCGGATGGGACGACACAGCAACCGCCATGCCCGGCTGGAGGTCGGCGCGGTTTGAGCTGAAGCAGTATGCGGCGTACATGTCGTTGGCATTGCCGGCCACAAAGCCGTACCCGGCGTTTATCATCACGTCGGAGCACCAGCCGGCACACAGGCCAAGGCCTGGCGAGGGCGTGCTGTGGCACGCGGCGACGACCGCAGCCGCAGAGCCCGTGCCGTTGCCGCCACGGCCCGCAGATCCCCCTGGGGTCGCCGCGGGCTCCGGTTCGGGTTCGGGCTCGGGCGCGGGAGCGCTCTCCTGCTTGGTCTTGTCGGCATCCTCGGCAGGCTTGGACTCCGTGGTCTTGTTCTCATTGCCGTTTGTCGACTCCTGCTGCTGGGTCTTGGTGGAGGAACTTGCCGCAGCCTGCTCCTTCTCCTTTTTCTTTTGGGCGGCCGCGGCCTCCTCGCGCTGCTTGCGCGCGGCCTCGGCCTCCTTTTGGGCGGCCAGCAGCTCGGCGTCACGCTTTGCCAGCAGGTCGCGCACGTCCTTGCTCAGGCCGTCAATAACCTGCTGGGCCTCGAGCTGCTTGTCGCGCATCGCCTCGAGCTGGGCTTCCTGCTCCTGGCTTATCTCCTCCAGGTTCTTGCGCTCGCTCTCCAGCTCCTCCTGCTCGCGTTGTAGGGCGTCATGGGCGTCCTTTACCGACTGGATAAGGCGCGCTTTCTCGGCAGACACCTTGTCGAAGTAGTAGATGTTGGAGATGAGCTCCTCAATGGTAGTGGCCGCAAGGATGAGGTCCACGACACCGTGGTTGCCGTCCTTGTACTCCTCGCGCACGCTCTTGCTTAGCTCCTGCTGCTTGGCGGCGAGGTCGTTCTCCAGCACGACAATGCGCTTGCCGATCTCCTCGATCTTGTTCTCCACGTCGTACAGGTCGTCGAGGGTTTGCGACTGGGCCGCGCTGAGCTCCTCATACTCCGAGGCGATGCCGGCAAGCCGAGCCTCGGCCTCCTTGAGTTGGGCCTGCGCGTTTGCAAGGTCGGAGTTGGTGTCGGCAAGGGCTGCGACGGGAGGACACGCAAGGCCAAGGCCTGCGACGGTGGCTGCCAGACGCAGGGCGCCACGGCGAGAAACGTTGGGAGTAGTGCGTTTGAGTGACATATATGCTCCTCGTGCCATGCTCGTACGAGTGCATACCACTGTAGCACACTGCCGTCGCGTTGGCATGTGGGAATGGGCCGAGATGACGTTTCGGGACAAAGGTGACGGGGACGTTTGTCCTTGGAACACGAACACACCAGCGAGGGATGAACGCCTGCGTCCCATCAAGTGGGACAAACGTCCCCGTCACCTTTGTCCCGTCCGTGGGAGAGACCAAAAAGTGGACAGTTTTTACCTAACAGCTCGCCATTATGTGGGGAAACGCCAGTGGCTACTAAAAAATTGTCCACTATGTATTTTACCTAGTGGACAATTTTTTGACACGACGCGACGTTTTACCAGTTGGCGTTAAGGGATTCACAAAAAATTGTCCACTTTTCCTTACGTGACGTCTGCCAAGACGCCCACATGGCAGTACATGTGCATGAAAAAAATGGCCGCACCATCAGGCGCAGCCATTTTTTAATTCGTACCTAGGGCCAAGGTATTACTTTTGGCCTACTTGTTGTTGTTCGTGTACACGCTCCAGTCGTTACCCTCGGGAATGCCGTCATCGGTGGAGACGACCGTGTCGGAAGAGGGCTTCTCGAAGTACGTCACCTGAACGTTGGTGACCACTGGCGCCGAGTTGTTCGAGCCCGAGGACTGCTTGGACGTGTCGTCGGCAATGCCCAAGGCATCTATGCGGCAGGAGTACGTGCCGCGGGCGATAGAGTCCACCACCGATCGCGCCTCCGCGTAGGAGTTGCTGTTGAAAGTGATGGTACCCGCGCGGTGCACGTTGCCGTCATTCTCGTCCAGCGTGGGATCATCAAAGTTGATGGTATAGCCCTGCGTACCGCCCAGCACGCCGTTAAGATAGGCCATGAGCTTTTGCGTGTTGTCGTACTCCGGCACGACGGGCGCCTTTATCCCCCGCTTTTGGTAGTCCTCGAGTAGCTTCTTCATGTTCTGGGCAGAGGCCGCCTGGGACTGGGCCACGAGCAGCTCGTCCTGGGCCTGGGCAATCTGGGAGTCAATCTGCGCAACCTGGCCCTGGATGTTCGAGAACACGAACTTGTACCACAGGATTCCCACGCCAACAAAGGCGAGGATGGCGAGCATTATCTTCTCGCGAGTTGAGAACGTGTAGGTAAGCATGCTACTTCCCCTCCTCGCTCGAGCCGCCCACGAGCTTGGCGACGATTACCGACTCCGACTGCCCCTCGGTCTTTTGCGTGCTGGACGTGGAGACGTTCACCGACGTGACCAGGTTCTTTTGCTTGCCCACGTCGCGCGCGATGTCACCCACGGTGTCCAGGGGCACGTCCTTGAGCGTGAGGGTGAGCACGCCGTCGGCCAGCACGATGTTGGTTACCTCGGCCCTGGGCTTAACGTACTTGTCAACCATGTCGAGCACCGACACCACGTCCACCGACCCGTCGCCGTACTGCACCAGATAGGCCTCGTAGGCCTCCTTCATCGCGCCAAAGTCTTCGGTGCCGGCGCTTTGCGCCGCCGTGATGAGCGCGCGCTGCTGGGCGAGCTCGCCCTCCTTTTGCGAGAGGAGCGCCAGCTGGTCGAACACGCCAAACTTAACGAACACGACAATGGCCACAAACAGCAACACACCCACGAGAACGACCTTGCGCACGTCGGTGGCCTGCTTGTCGCCCTGGTACAGGTTCATCGTGGTCTTGGTGGGATAGTCAGTCGACCCCTTGGCCTCGCCCTTGTTGGGCCGCACCAAGTCCAGGATGGTACCCAGGCTCACTTCCTTGTTCCAATCCAGTGCCATGCTACACCGCCTCTCCCTCGAGCATGCCGGCAATGGCAAGGCCATACGAGGCGATCTTCTCGAGCTTTTGGACCTCGGGCGGCATTACGATGATCACCGTCTCCAGCGGGATGGGGAACGAGCGCACCACCACGTCCATGAGTTGGGGAATCTCCACGCCGCCGCCCATAAGGTACATGCGCTCGACGTCCTCCGCGTTCGAGAAGTTGTAGAAGTTGATAACCTTGTTGATCTCGAAGCACAGGCGGTCGTAGAATCCCTCGCACTCGGGCATGTCCAAGACCCCCTCAAAGTTGGAGTCCTTGTAGGTGCTGGCCACATGGCGGTCCACGCCCTTGATGTCGGCGATGGTCATGTCCAGGTCGCGAATGCCAAAGTCGATGGTCTTGGAGGCCTTGAACTTGGAACCCTCGAACAGGTGGACCGACACGCGCTCGTAGCCGATGTCTATGAATACCTGGTGCAGCCCGTCCTCCTCGGGGAAGCGAGAGAGGTAGTCCAAGAGCAGGCGCGTGTAGGCCATCTGAGACGGGATGGCAATCTTGAGCCGGAAGCCCGCCTTGCGCAGGATGGACGCGCGCTCCTCAAGCAGCTTCTTGCTCACCGCCGCGGCAAACAGCTCGAGCCGCTCGGGCTTGCCGTCCTCGTCGAGCGGCACCTCGTCCACGGCGTAGTCGTACACGTAGTTGCCGGGATCCTCGTCTATGTAGTCGCGGAACTCGTAGGGCAGGTTTAGCTTGAGCTCGGCGTCGCTCATGGGCGGCAGCGTTACGTGCCGGAAGAAGGTCACGTTGTCGCCCAGCACCAGCACAACGTCCTTGTGCTTGACGTGCTCCTGCTTGCGCATGTCAGCGATAATCTCAACAAGGGTCTCGGGTGCCACGAGGTCGTTCTCGTCCATCATGTTCTCGGGCAAGGCCCTAGAGGCCAGATGAACGCCATGCGAGTCTCTAAACGCGAGCTTTACCGACCCCATTCCAATGTCCACGCCAACGTAAGATGCCATGTCCGCCACTTCCTAAAGACAACCATAGACGCTCTAATTCTACGTCTCTTGAGGTCTGGCGCAAGAGTGGTACCTACAAAAGGAAGAGGTCAAGGTACCAACGGAGTACTGGCTCCCCCACCAGCATGGTTATCCAGCATGCAGCCGCTATTGAGGGACCAAACGGGATGAGATGGGCGTTGGTCTGGGCGTCCGCTTTGGCCTCGTCGCCAGCGGTGGCCTCGTCGCCCGTGGCCCCCGCGTCGGCAGCCGTCGAGCCCCGCTGCCCCAGCACGGAGAACACAAGCCCCAGCACGCAGGCAACCACAATGAGGAACAGACACTGCTGCCAGCCAAAGTACATCCCGGCCACGAAGAACAGCTTTATGTCTCCCCCGCCCAGGCTCTCGCGGCCCAGCACATGGTCCATCACCAAGGAGAGCAGCAACACCGGCACGGCCACCACCACGCCCCCAATTGCGGTGTCGCGCAACAGGATCAGGGTGTCGCCCTGACCGGTTGCGCCCATCGCCACCAGATAGGCCACGCGAATGAGAATGGCCGCCACGATGGTCGCGTTGGGGATTATGTACTCGTCCAGGTCGGTGAGCGAGAGCACCAAAAGCACGCTGGCAAACGCGATCAGCTCGACGGTTTGCAGTGTGGGCCCATAGCACAGCGCGATGGAGAGATACGCCACGCAGCACAGCACCTCCGTTGCGGGATAGCGCCAGCTCACGCGCTCGCCGCAGTATTTGCACCTGCCACGCGAGAGGACCCAGCTCAGCACCGGGATCAGGTCCGCGGGTCCCAGCACATGCCCGCAGCTCGTGCAGTGGCTGCGACCGTGCAGCACCGACTCGCCATGGGTCATCCGCCATGCCAGGCAGTTGAGAAACGACCCCATCACGAGCCCCAGCAGCGCCGCCAGCACGGCGGTGTATGCGGTTAGCATTGGTGTCTCGGGCAACATGCTCCACCTCCCACAACGCGCGATGCTCTCACCCTACCAGCGTACGCGACGCATTACAAGCCGGATGAGAAAAGGGGCCAAACCCCTTTTCTCATCCCCAGAAGGCGAACAGCCGCCGCGCAAGACACGCCGCACGCTTGTGGCATAATGGAAACGTTCTGTTGGCCAAACGAGGGGCGCATCCGTGAAGCAGCTAACGTATGTTTTGAACGACTCGCTCACAACCGAGCAGATGGATCGCATGGTGGCGGAAGATCCCGCCTTCGTGCATGCCAGCGCACGGCTGCTCATCGTGTTCGAGCCCCATAGCGACTTCCAAACAATGCGGGAGCGCATACGGGTGGGCTCAGAGCTGCTGCCAAACACCACCATCGTGGGCATGACCATCATGGGATCGGTTGGCGCCAACGCAAAGATGCCAAAGCATGCCGTGTGCACCTTCCTCCTGTTTGAGGAGTCGCAGGTGCACATGGACGTGTACGACTGCAACCATATGACCCCGCGCGAGGCGGGCAGACACCTGGCCCACAAGCTGGACTCATACGAGCACAAGCGGGCAATCCTGTGCATGCCCACGCAGGTGGGCCTCAATCCCGCACCGTTCGTGAACGAGGTCACGCGCGCGCATGGCGAACTGCCGCTGTTTGGCGCTCAGGCCGGAATCAACACGCTCACCAACGGTCGGTCCGTCGTGTTCACGGGCGACGAGCTGTACGAGAGGGGCATCCTAACGGTGACCTTCTGCGGAGAGAACCTGCAGGTAAAGCCCACTTACAATTTGGGTTGGCGTGCCATTGGCAACGACCACGTTATCACCTCCTGCACGAACAGCGGACGGGTGGGCACCATCGACGACAAGCCGGCGGTCTCGCTTTATCAGCGTTACCTTAAGATATCGCTCGACGATAACTTCTTCGACAACGTGTCCCCGTTCCCGCTGGTGCTGCGCAGCGGGAAGGAACTCGTGGCTCGCGTGCCCACTGGCTTTTACGAGGACGGTTCGCTGCAGTTTCCCGTCGCGTTCGAGCGGGGCTCGCACGTGTTCTTCTCGTATGCGCATCCCACCGTGCTCTTGCGCGAGACGTCAATCTCGGCCAACGAGATGGCGATGTTCATGCCACAGGCCCTCGTGATGTTTGCCTGCAGCAACCGCCGCGTGTTCTTGGGCAACGACCGTGCGGATTACGAGGTCGCCTGCTACGTCCATGCCTGCGAAAGCATGGCGTGGGCGTATGGCAACGGCGAGATCATGCATACCGCCGAAGGAGGCGGTCTGCTCAACAGCACCATTGTGGCGCTGGGCATGCGAGAGGGAGAGCCAACGGGCACGCCGCCCAAGTCTCTGCCCGACCCAGTGCTTGTAACGGGTGGCCGGCCCATTCCCCTCTCGGAACGTCTGGCGACGTTTTTGGATGCCACCACCGCAGAGGCCAACGCCACCATAGGCGAGCTGGAGGTGCTTGCAAAGCGTGACCCGCTTACCGGAGCCTTTAACCGCAGGCGCATGGACGAAATCCTGCACTACGAGATGTCCAAACGGCGCAGATCAAACGACCTGGTGCTGCTCATGTACGACATCGACTGGTTCAAGAACGTCAACGACACCTATGGACACGACACCGGCGACGTCGTGCTTATGGACCTCACGCGCTGCGTGCAGTCGTGCATTCGCGAGGGAGACACCCTTGGCCGCTGGGGCGGCGAGGAGTTCCTGTGCCTGCTCACCGAGCTCACCATGGAGCAGGCATACGCCGCCGCGGAGCGCATCCGCAAGCGGGTCGAGCAGACCAACTTCCTGCGCGTGGGCCACATCACCATTAGCATTGGCCTTACCGACGCACGCGAGAACGACACCGCCGAGACGTTCTTCCAGCGGGTTGACCAGGCGCTCTACGACGCCAAGCACGCAGGCCGCAACTGCACCTGCGTGCGGTAGGGGCACGGTCGCAAGGGCGCTTCCCGCGACAGAATCCAGTTGGAGGGCGAGCCGAGAGATTAGTTCTGGGGCGCGTGAACGAAAGAAGAAGCACAGCTGGTACACGTGCCCCAATAATTACATCCCGTATTTATTATATTCCCAGTTGACTACGATTCTGTATTGGTATGTTTTGGGGCACGTGTACTCCGTGGCAGAAATCCCAGTACACGTGCCCCAAATATTGTTTGAACAAGTGACAAAATGCCTGTTGAGCGCGAGTCCGACCGTTCGTATTTGGGGCACGTGTACGGTTGGCGGGGCGCCGCGGGCACACGCACCCCAAATTGGGATGCCGCGACCTGCATGATTCGTCGACGCAAGAGTGGTACACCACTCTCCAGATTGCCGAGCATGAATCATCCGCCGCAATCAGGGGAGGTGACGCAGCATCATTGTCCTGCATACTCTAGAATATGAGCTTAAGGGATTCGGTACAGACAGGGAGGAGCCCAACCATGAGCAAGAAGGCAATCGCGGCAGGGGCGTTGGCAGCCACGTTGGCGCTGGGGATCCTTGGCTGTGGCACGTCGCAGGCACCGTCTGCGTCGAGCGACTCGGCTGGCAGCCAAACGTCGAGCGTCGATTCTGCGCCGGCTGACTCCGCCACACAGTTCGCCACCCTCAAGGAGCTGATTGCGGCATACGATGACAAGTCCGAATGGGAATACGACGACAAGCAGTTCATCTACGCGGCAACCGATGGCACGAGCTACATCCGCGCCTGGTGCGACTTGACCCCTGAGGTAAAGAGCACCCTTGAGCAGCTCTCCGTCAGCGATACGGACAAGAAGAAGGAGGCGATAGGACCGCTCGTCATAAAGAAGCAGGAGGTCTACGCCCTCCCCGCCAAATCCGAGTTGGACGCGCTTGTTGGCAAGACGGGAGCCGAGCTTGAGGCGGAGGGGTTCACCTTCGATTCCATTGGCATGAGCGGACCCGACACGGTGGGCGTTGGAGCCATTAAGGAACCTTTCTTCTATATGGTGGTCTTTGACGGACACGTCGATGACATGGACACACCCGACGTGTCCAATGCGGTAAAGGACTTTAAAGTGCAGTCCGTGGAGGTGACGGGGCTCTCGCGTCCCGACGAGTCGGCAGGGTCGAAGGACCACGAATGATCGATCTGTTTTGAGAAAAGGGGTTTGGCCCCTTTTCTCACCAGGAGGCCTAGCCCACCAGCACCTCCGTGCCGCGGAAGGCGATGCCA
>JAUMWN010000058.1:11724-18063 GCA_030529625.1 Coriobacteriales bacterium | reverse complement strand
ATTTGGGAATCAGCTCCGAGCGCTATGTGAGGCAAGAACTGATAAGGCCCCTCCTTGAGGACGGTCGGCTCGCCCAGACCATCCCAGACAAGCCAAGGAGTCCCAACCAGCGCTACGTCAGGGCCTGATTACCGAAGCGGAAATATCGATTGCGTCTGCCGTCGGGGATCCCAGTGCCTGAGCACCTAGGGCGGGATGGTTGAGGCGTAGATGAGTGTGCTGACCTTCTCGTAAGGCAGCCCCAGCACCTAGGCGAGGTAGCCGCTCACGGCGAGGCCGCAGGCGAGCGCCAGCGCCGAACACAGGAGCGCCCGGGCGCTGAGCCCGCCAACGACCCTCGCCTTGTAGCGGGTGGGGTCCTTGTGAATCTCGACCGACAGCATGGCTAGCTGGCAAGGTTGGTGTCGAACGTGCGGAAGTAGGCGCCCGCGCCAACGATTGCCATGGCGCCGAGCAGAATCACGCCGATCGCGAGCATGTTGAGTACGTTGGTAAGGGTGTCGGAGACGTCCGTGGCGGCATAGATCTGTCGAGGGCATGAGGCCGAGTGTTGCCGAGAGGGTGCCAGCGAGCGCAAGGCAGGCGTTGCCCGCACGCTGGCGTATGTCCCGCGTGGGCTTGCCTTCCGTGGTGTCTGGTGCGGTCCCGACGGTCGTTTCCATCTTCGGTTCCTTTCCGTCGCGGGAGTGGAAATCCCCCCAGGCTGTCTGAGAACCACCGACTGGCAACATAGAATTACCGACAGCAGGCCAGACATAATGTTCAAAGACGTATATGGGCAGGTGAGAGTCTCATGCTCATGGGCATATTCCAGTTGTCGGTAACTCTGTGCGCGGGTTGCACTCTTTTCGGACAGCCTGCCCCCTCGTCGCACGCGCATCGTCGGCGCGCGGTACATGTGTGCCACCATTTCGCCCCAGTGAATTTGAAGGCCCCGCACCTCGCGCGGTTCACCCAGACCCTGGACTCGACCGGCAGGCCCGTCGGCGCGAGGTCGACGACGTAGCGCCTGTAGCTCGCGTGGTACCCCAAGCCCCCGATGCCGCCGCACGTGGGGCACCGGAGGGACCGCAGGCGTCACTTTGCGTCGGTGACGTGCGGGAGGGTCGCAATGCAGAGTGACGTGAATCGGGACAATGAGATGTCAGAATCTGACGTTTAACACTCCTATCCGATTGACTGGAGTACTGCCTCTGGCCTTTTTGCGAGGCTGTCAGCTTGTTCAAATCGTCACAAGTGAAAGAAACTGCTTAGTAAATGCACAAGTATGTGTGCTATATAAGCATGAGGAAGTCGGAGAACATACGGGAGCTCGAGTACCTGGCATCGTCGCAGTGGGGCATGTTTACCTCGGCGCAGGCGCGTGCGCTTGGCGTGAGAGGCACGCAGGTGTCGCGCATGGCCGAGGCCGGCACTGTTGAGGTCATGCGCAGAGGCGTGTACCGCTACACGGTGGGCGAGGAAACATCGCACTCCTACGTGAAGGCGGCTTGGCTCGCGGCCTATCCCACCCCCACCGCCGCAGAGAGGCTGAGGCTGCGCCCCCTCGATGCCGTGGTGGCCGGCCGTACGGCAGCCGCGCTTCACGGGGTCGGCGATCTGCACGAGGACCCCTACGCGTTCATCGTGTGCGCGCGTCGGCAAACGTCGGTCGCGGACCTCGAGTTTCACACGTGGCCGCTCGACGAGCGTGACGTCACCTTCGTGGAGGGGCTCCCCGTCACGACGATGGAGAGGACGATTGCTGACCTGGTGAGGGGGCGGCAGGATCCTGGGCACGTGCAGCAGGCTGTGGCCGATGCATCCGCCAAGGGCATCGACCTCGTGCGGCTGGAAGCGCTTCTCGACGGATTGGGGCCGGGCGGGACGATCGCTGCGGAGAGCGCGAGGGCCCTTGCCCGCGACACCTCGCAAGAGGCCCTTGAGCTTGCCGTCGCGGAAGCCATGCGCTCGCTCGGGGAGGTCATGCTTGAGGTGACCCGCATGATGGTCTCCCAGGACGGCGAGGCCGGCTTTCGCGAGGCAGTCGAGACCCTCGCCCGGTTAGAGGATATGGCGGGAGACGGGGGGCGGCCGATGGTGGCGACCGTCTCGAGAGACCTCGCTTGCTCCATGCGAGCCTTGATTGAGGGGGCGCGTGCTTCGTCCGTGTCACAACGAGATGGGAAGCAAGACGATGGTTGACGAATCGGATGGAACAAAGCGTTACAAAACCGCGCGGGCGCTTGAGATGGCGCTCAAGGAGGCTGCCCGCAGGTCGGGCAGGGATGCCGAGTCCCTCTGCTGGCGGGACGAGTAGGGAACATCCCAGGTGGTCTAACTCCGTCGACTCCGAACCAACGCACCGCGGGTTCGGGAAAGAGACCGCCTGCAGATCCAGTCGTCCCGACCAGAGTTTTCGCAGGTCAGATGATTGTTCCTCTGACCTGTTTTCTCATTGGCTCAGTCTCAAAACCTGTGAGCTGAGCGGGTAGACAAAGAGGACTGTCCCCCGTGCGCAGGGGACAGTCCCCAGCGCAGGTTTACTGCTGGAGGGTGCCGGTGTTGATTACGGGCTGGGCCTCGGAGTCGGCGCACAGCACCACCATGAGGTTGGACGCCATGGTGGCCTTGCGGTCGTCGTCGAACTCCACTACGCCGCCGTCACTGAGCTGCGAAAGGGCCATGTCCACCATGCCCACGGCGCCCTCCACGATCTTCTTGCGCGCGGCAATAATGGCCTCGGCCTGCTGGCGACGCAGCATGGCCTGCGCGATCTCCTGGGCATAGGCAAGGTGGGTGAGACGAGCGTCGTCCACCTCCACGCCAGCCACCTCGAGCTTGCGCGAGAGCTCGGACTTGAGCGCCTCGCTCACCTCCTCAATGTTGGTGCGCAGGGTGATGGCGTCGGCATTCTCGTCGTCGTCGGCCATGTGGTCGTAGGAGTAGAGCGACGCCACGTGGCGCAGGGCCGTCTCGGTGATCATCTCCACGTAAGACTCGTAGTCGTCCACGTCGAACAGGGCCTTTGCCGTGTCGGCCACATGCCACACGATTACGGTTGCGATCTCGATGGGGTTGCCCATCTTGTCGTTTACCTTTATGCGTTCGCCCGTGTACGTGCGCGCGCGAATGGAGATCTTTGAGTCGTGCCGGTGCACCGTGGCACCGCCGCCCGCACCGCCGGGGTTGCTGGTAAGGCCCAGGCTCTTGGCATAGAACGGGTTGGCCCACTTAAGGCCGTCGTCGCGCACGGTGCCCACGTACTTGCCAAACAGCACGCACACGCGCGCCTGGCCAGGCTGCAGCGTAAAGAAGCCTCGCCTGCACACGCTCGTGACCATGAGCAGCACAAGACCCAGGAACAGCTGCAGGAAGGGGTGGACCGTCCCTCGTATGTAGTAGTAGCTATCCCACGTGATAAATGCGATAAACCCGCCAAAGAGCAGGAACAGCGAGGCCGCATAGCCCACAACCACCACAAGCACCATGGCCCAACCGCTGGCCGCATGCGCCTTCTTCTCGGTACTCATTGTTGCTCCTCCCTACAACGATGCCACGAAGCGCGCCTGGACGGCACGGCCGGCCTCGTCCCACTTAAACACGCCGGCATCCTCCAGCACGGCGGCAAACACGCGGCCTATCTCGTCGCGCGTA
This sequence comes from Coriobacteriales bacterium, assembly GCA_030529625.1. Lineage (GTDB taxonomy): Bacteria > Actinomycetota > Coriobacteriia > Coriobacteriales > Atopobiaceae > RUG440. The sequence goes on along the minus strand of JAUMWN010000058.1, from coordinate 14,427 downwards.
AGACGACCCGCGTCCAGCTCGGCCTCCAGCCGAGGCGGCAGGATGGCCAGGCCCATCACCTCTATAAGGCCGATGTTCTCCTTCTTTACGTGCCACTTGTCCTCATGCGGATGGAACACGCCCAGCGGGTGCTCGTCGCTCGTGACGTTGCAGCGCAGCGCGAGGTCCAGCTCGTACGCCTCGCCGCGTCTGCGGCAGATGGGCGTAACCGTGTTGTGCGGCGTGCCATCGGCGTCGTGGGCAACCACACCCACCGACGCATCGCTCCACGAACGCCACGCAACCAGCACGTGGTCCGCAGCGTCCAGCAGGTCCTCTCGGCTGTTTGAGCGCAGGCGCAGTACCGAGAGCGGCCACTTGAGCACGAAGCACGACACGCCCGCATAGCCGTCCATAACAAACTCGTCGAGCTCGGCCGCGCGATCCATGGGAAACTCGTGGCGTCCTCCCTGGAAGTGGTCGTGTGAGAGGATCGAGCCGCCCACGATGGGCAGGTCGGCGTTGGAACCCACGAAGTAGTGCGGAAGCTGGTCCACAAAGTCCAGCAGGCAGCCAATGGCGGCACGATCCACATGCATGGGCCGATGCTCGCTACTCATGGCAATGCAGTGCTCGTTAAAGTACGCGTAGGGCGAGTACTGGAACCCCCATCGCTCCCCGCCCAGCTCAATGGGCACGATGCGCAGGTTTTGGCGGGCGGGATGTCCGCCGCCCACCGCGGCAGGCCTGCCCGAGTAGCCCTCGTTTTGCACGCACAGCTGACACGCGGGATAGGCCTGACCCGCCGGCGCCTTCCCGGCTGCGGCAATGTCGCGCGGGTCCTTCTCGGGCTTGGACTTGTTGATGGTTATTTGCAGGTCGCCCCATCGGGTGGGACACGTCCAGGCAAGGTTGCGCGCGATAGCCGCATGGCGCACATAGTTGACGTCGCCGCACAGTGCATAGAACCAGTCGGTGGCCGTCTGGGGTCCAGCCTCATTGTATGCCTGCCAAAAGCGTGCCGAGACGATCGAGGGCGCCGGAGTTATGGCACCCGCCACGCGCATGGCCGCACGGTCGCGTCCTCCCGCGGAGTCCTCAACCTGCCCGTTTGCCACGGCAACCTCGGCAAGCGCCGCAAGCAGGGCGTCAATGTCGTCTGCTGCCTCGTCACCGGCCAGGTCCGCCTCGATGGGGCCAAACGCACCCACGGCCTCCAGCACCTGGTTGTAGGCCCACGTGTCGTCAATTGGCTCGACGAGCCCCCGCTCGACTGCGTACGCAACGAGCTTGCGCGCTACATCCACCATGCCTTTGCCCCCTCGTGGTCGACGCCGTACACACCACAGGCACCCTCGCCAAACACCGCGTTCATGCCCGCACTAAACTCGTCAACGACGCCTGTGGGCACAAAGGCCTGGATGGTTCCGCCAAAGCCGCCCCCATGCACGCGCACGGCACCCTGCCCGCACAGCAGGCCGTCGGCCAGCGCAATAGCCAGCATGGAGGGCTGCTCCGCGGAGCCGCCAATACTCACGTTTTGCAGGAACATGGCCGAGCTACGGCCCGAAATCCGCGTGAGCTCGAGGAACCGGCCCATGTCCTCAGCCTTGAGCGCATGGGCACGTGCCGTGACCAGCCATTCCTCCTGGTAGTAGTGCAGGGCACGCAGCGCGGCGCGGTCTCCCAGCGTCTCTCGAATCCTGGGCATCGCGGCAATCACGTCCTCCACCCGCACCTCGCTGAGGATCTGCGCGCCCAGCTCGCGTGCCACGGCCTGCATCTCGCCCGGCACCGCGGCGTAGTCGTCGATGTTTGCCGCATGGTCGGCGCCAACCGCCACGATGCAGATAGCGTACCCATGCTCGGCAAAGTCAAAGTCCAGCGCCTCCGCCTCCAAGACGCCCGGAGTGCCAAAGTCCATGTGCTGCACGCCGCCAAGCGCCACCGCCGCCTGGTCCATGAGGCCACATGGCTTGCCAAACCACTCGCGCTCGGCACGCTGCGCCATCATGGCCAGCTCGTCGGGGGCAAGGGAGCCATCGGCCCACAGTGCGTTCATGGCCTGTCCCAACTCAAGCTCGAAGGCCGCAGAGCTCGAGAGGCCCGAGCCGCCCAGCACGTCGCTGCGCAGGCACGCATCGAACCCCTGCGGCTCAATGCCGCGCAGGGCGAACTGGGCCGCCATGCCGCGCACGAGCGCGGCGGTCGTCCCGCGCTCGTCCTCGCGTGCCTCGGTGCTGGTAACCTCCACCTCTACGAGGCCATACCCCTCGCTTTGCACGCGCATCACCCCCGTCTGCGCAGGCGAGAAGATGCCTTCCACGTAGCGGTCGACCGCCGCGGCAATCACGCTGCCGCCCTCGTGGTCGGTATGGTTGCCGGCTATCTCGGTGCGGCCGGGGGCACGCACGGCCAGGAGCCGGCGGTTGGCCGCGCTGCCAAACGCATCCTCAAACGCAGGGATCAATTCTCCAAAGTCGGCTCGTGCGGACATGTGCCGCTCCTTTCTCCAAGCGTCCACGCGCCTGTCCGGCCACGCAAAACGCGCTGTGCACATCCCCTCCACTGTAGCGCAGTTTTTTGAGAGTGACGCTACGACGGCCCAGCGGAGCATTCCCGACCCTTCGCAGTCATGCCCAATGAGCGTGCTGTCCTCTTGGGAAGAGGTGCCTTTGAGACATGCACGCGATGTCTCAAAGGTACCTCTTCCCAAGAGGACAG
>JAUMWN010000058.1:0-11711 GCA_030529625.1 Coriobacteriales bacterium | reverse complement strand
TGATCCAACCCCCTCTACTAACCAATGCAACCAATACCCAAGAGGACAGCACGTCTCGGACACTGCTAAGCACGACGGAGACCCCTATTGTGTACGTTTTTAGGACTCGTGTTTAAAAAAACACTCATAGGGAATTCTCGCTAGCATCTTTTGAGTTCATGGGATATATTGTTTTCGTATCTCGCTATATAATTCTCTTTTCTGATTGGATGCTTAATGTTCAAAAAGATTGCAGCCGCTCAGCCACTCGTTCCCTCGACCCTGCTCGTGTGGTTTGCGGACGGTGAGACACGCCTTCTCGACGTCGACGCCCTCATTAAGAGGCGCAGCGAGTTCGCCCCGCTCCAGGACGAGGAGCTCTTTCTTTCGGCCGAGCTTGCGGCCGAAGGGTATGGGGTCTCCTGGGGCAACGAGCTCGACATGGGATGCAAGGAGATCTACGAAGAGAGCCAACGCGTAAGCGTGGTGGACGCAGAGTGCGCGCGTGTTATTGCCCAGGTGGTTGGCTCACGTCACGAGAGCGGCCTCTCCCAGGCCAAGCTTGCGGCGGCGGCAGGCGTTAAGCAGCCCGTGGTCGCGCGCTTGGAGACCCGCGTGAACTCCCCGCGCCTGGACACACTGCTCAAGGTCCTCACCCCGCTGGGCAAGACGCTGCAGGTGGTTGATTTGGCCGACGCCATCAGCACGCAGATGCTGGAGGAGAGCGCCGAGTAGCCCTCATATGCGGGTAGACAAAGGGGGCTGTCCCCCGAGTCTACCAACCGCGGCACAACCGCAACGTTCGCGCATGGGAGGTAGACTCGGGGGACTGTCCCCTTTGTCTACCTCCCATCACTCTCAGGTTTTGGGACCGAGCAACCGTCCCTACGCCAGCTGTCGTGCGACGGCCTTGATAAAGTCCTGCGTGTTCACCCTGGTGGGGTTGGGCAGGCTGGTGATGGCCGCAAGGTCGCCCGTCATCACGCCCGACTCAATGGTATCGATGGTCGCCTGCTCAAGCTTGTGCGCGAAGGCCACCAGCTCGGGCGTGTCGTCCAGCTCGCCGCGCTTGGCCAGCGCGCCCGTCCACGCAAAGATGGTGGCCACCGAGTTGGTGCTGGTCTCCTCACCGGCAAGGTGCTTGTAGTAGTGGCGTTGCACGGTGCCGTGCGCCGCCTCGAACTCGTAGTAGCCGGCCGGTGAGACGAGCACCGAGGTCATCATGGCCAACGACCCAAAGGCGGTGCTCACCATGTCGCTCATCACGTCGCCGTCGTAGTTCTTGCAGGCCCAAATAAAGCCGCCCTCGCTGCGCACGACGCGAGCCACCGCGTCGTCTATGAGCGTGTAGAAGTACTCGATGCCGGCCTCGGCAAAGCGCTCGCGGTACTCGGCATCAAACACCTCCTGGAAGATGTCCTTAAAGCGATGGTCGTACGTCTTGGAGATGGTGTCCTTGGTGGCAAACCACAGGTCCTGATTGGTGTCCAGCGCATAGTTAAAGCTTGCGCGCGCGAAGCTGGCAATGGAGTCGTCCAGGTTGTGGATGCCCTGCGCCACGCCCGCGCCGGCAAAGTCGTGCACGAGGCTACGCACGGGCTCGCCGCCGTCGGCAGGCGTATACACCAGCTCCACCGTTCCTGGGCCCTCCACGCGCAGCTCGGTGTTCTTGTACACGTCGCCGTAGGCATGGCGCGCGATGGTGATGGGCTTCTTCCACGTGCGCACGTACGGGTCGATGCCGCGCACCACGATGGGCGACCTAAACACGGTCCCGTCGAGCAGCGCGCGAATGGTGCCGTTGGGGCTCTTCCACATCTCGGTGAGATGGTACTCGTCCATGCGCGCCGCGTTGGGCGTGATGGTCGCGCACTTTACGGCAACGCCCAGCCGCTTGGTCGCCTCAGCGGCGTCTACCGTCACCTGGTCGCGCGTGCGCTCGCGCTCTTTAAGGCCAAGGTCGAAGTACTCTGTTTTGAGGTCCACAAAGGGCTCGATGAGCTCTTCCTTTATGAGCTTCCAAATAATGCGGGTCATCTCGTCGCCGTCCATCTCGACCAGCGGCGTCTTCATCGCGATCTTGGTCATGCTACCTCCATAGGCCGTGTGCGGGTCTCCCCATTGTACCTAAACGCCAGAGAATACGGGACAAAGGTGACGGGGACGTTTGTCCCGTCCCAGGTGGGAAATGACTGCCCGCGTCCCACCGGGTGGGACAAACGTCCCCGTCACCTTTGTCCCGTCGAACCCGTTGCCTATGCCAGGGGCTTGGGCAGCGCCTTTGTGGGGTCGGGCTTGCCAAAGTAGTAACCTTGGGCGCGCTCGCACCCAATGGAGTGCAGGAACTCAAACTGCTCGAGCGTCTCCACACCCTCGCACAGCGAGACCAAGCCAAGTTCGGTGGCCAGCGACACGACTGCCGAGAGGATGGGGCCGGATTTTTCGTTCTCGGGGAACCCGCGCAAAAACGCCATGTCAATCTTGAGGACGTTAAATTGGAAGTCCTTGAGCACGTTGAGCGACGAGTAGCCGCTGCCAAAGTCGTCCAGCCACAGTGAGTGGCTCTCGTCGCGCAGCGACGACATGGTGGTTTGTAGCTCCTTGAACTGCTCCGTGAGGGCGCTCTCGGTAATCTCAACGTCCAGCAGTTTGCTGGGTATGTGGTACTTGTTGCGTATTTCGTCCAGGAATCCCGGCACGTCGTACAACTCGAAGTCCAAACGCGAGAAGTTGAGTGACACGGGTACGGGCTGTTGGCCCGCGTCCATCTCGGCACGCAGGTCGCGGCATACCTGCTCGATGATGCAGCGGTCGAGCTTGTCGATCTCGCGGTGCTCCTCGAGCGTCTCGATAAAGGCGAACGGCGGGAGCAGCCCGTAGGTGGGATCGTCCCAACGCGCCAGCGCCTCGTAGCCGCACAGCTCTCCCGAGCCGTCGGAACAACGCACCACGGGCTGGTAGAACACCTTTATCCAGCCCTCTTTTACGGCACGCTTAACGTTGTTGATAATGTACTGCTTGCGCTGGAACTCGTGCTCTATTGCGTCGTCGTACCACCGAAGGTTCTTGTCGGCCATCTTCTTGATCCGGTTGCATGCCACGCGGGCCTTGTCGCATGCCAGCCCCACGTCGTCGTGCTCGCCCGTTAGCTCGTAGGAACCCGCCTTAAGGTGCAGGCGAACGTCTCCGCGCAGCTCGTGCAACAGCTCCCGGGCGGCCTCTATGCGATCCTCCACCACGTCGGCGTCGCACAGCGCCACAAAGTGGTCGTCCGAGAAGCGCGCCACCAGCTCGTTGTCGAACACCTTGAGCAATCCCTGTGCAAAATCCCTCAACAGGTCGTCGCCCGCTGCGAACCCGTAGCGCCCGTTGTACACCTTAAAGCCCTCCAGGTCCATGTAGGAGATGGCAAAGCGCGTGTCCAGCTCGTCGATTCCCCCCAAGAGCACGGCCACGGCACCGCGAAACGTGTGCATGTTGGGAATGCCCGTGAGCTCGTCATAGGAGGCAATGTAGCGCAGACGTCGGTTCGTCTCCTCCAGCTCGCGCTCCTTGTTTGCCTCCGAGACTTTTTGGTGGTAGGAGGACAGCGACACCACGAAGGTGGCTATCCAGAGCGTGAACAGGTTAACCTGCGTGCCCAAGGTAGCCGGTGCATTGTGGTCTATGTACAGGTAGAACCCGCCAAAGGCAACGGTGGAGAGCACCAGCGCAGCAATGGGCTTCCATGACAGAATGCCAAACACGAACAGCGTCATGGTAACGAATGCCAGCACCTGCTCGCCCTGTATGTAGGAGTTGTTGCCAAAGTGGACGCCAAAGACGAGGCATGCGAGCGAGAACACAAAGAGGATCGCGTTGACTAGCTTGCCGTTCTTTATCTTGCCGTGCAGATAGTTGACCGCGCACACCAACACCACGATTGCCGAGGCCATGAGTCCCACGTACCAGGCGCTGTGGCTTACAATCCAAGGCAGGTCACGCGGCTTGCCCGCCGCGGCGCTCTGGACTATGTTTTGCCCCAGCGAAAAGAGCATCCAGCACTCGAGCAGGATAACGATTACCGTCATGTAGATGGCGGCGTGCACGTTGCTCCTTATGAGGAACTTACGCACATGTTCGCCGTCCTGGACAAGGCCCCACCACTGTTTGATTCTGTTGCCCACGCAAACCTCCTCACGCACATAACGGATTCTAGCAGCGTTGGCGACCAGCCACCACACCCGCACGCACAAGATTGGTCGAACAAAATGGGGACCCTCTTTTGTTCGAACGATCCTACCTCATCGCCATGCTGTAGATGAGGTATATGAGCATGGCGACAATCAGCGAAAGCGCACCCAGGCCCAAGCTGGCCAACGCGTCGTGACGCACCGGAAGTCGGGGCAGGCGCCTGCGGTCCATCAGCGCATAGGCAATCGCCGAGAGGGGCCCGACGAAGGCAAACACGTACGTGACGACGCGCACCCACATCGGCCAGGCCGAGACACCCTCCACCGGATGCGTAATGCCGTTGGCGAGCGCCGCCGCAAAGAGCGCCCACACGGCAAGCACAACCACGTTCCACACGCGACCCACCACCGCGGGCACGCGCCCGTCGAGCACGGAGGTTCGCACGGCGGTTGGATTCGCTGTGTCCGGTACGTCAGATGCCCCCAACGCGACCGATACGGCATTGCCCAGCTCGCGCGCAGAGCCATAGCGCTGCGCGGGATCGAACTGCGTGGCGCGCACGAGCAACGGGCGCAGCGCAGGCGGAATGCGCGGGTCATCGAAGCCCGTCTCACGCAGCGCAGGCGCAGGGTCTTCTCCCGTAAGACAAAAGGCGAGCGTCATGCCAATCGCGTACACGTCGCTGGCCTCGCTCGTCTGCCCAAAGCCAAACTGCTCGGGCGGCGCGTAGCCGGGCGTGCCATAGCGCTCGGTATCGTGCTGCGCACCCTCGCGATACGCACGTGCAATACCCAAGTCAATGAGCACAAGACGTCCGTCGTCGGCCAGCATAACGTTGGACGGCTTTACGTCGCGATGGATGATGGGCTGGCTCGGCAGCCTGTGCAGCTCGTCGACCGCATCGCACAGCGCCGGCGCGACACGCACAAACAGCTCGCGCCCATACTCGCCCGCCTCGGCAACCTCGCGCAGCGTGCGCCCACGCACGAACTCCATCACTGCCGACAGGGTGTCGTCGCCGCACGCACACTCATAGATGGTCGGCTGATGCAAGAGGCGCACGCCGGACACCTGCGCGTCAAGAATCTGCTGGTAGGCCACTCCCCTACCCGCATCCTGGGCAAAGCGCTTTCGCACAAAGGGACCCACGCGCGTGCCACCGGGCCCGTCGCAGCGATAGACCACCTCGGTCTTCTCGCCAGCGGCGTCCTTGAGCGTGCGCTCCACCTCGTAGCGGTCGTCGGCCACGGCGTCGAGCCATGCATCCAAGTCGTATGAGAAGTTCTCGTCCATGGCACCAGTGTAGCGCAGTGGCCATGCCCGTTGGGGCCTGCCACCAGTAACCGTTACTGATGGTAAATCTCCTCTGAGTCCCGCCTACTCCAGCACGTTCTCCCCACGCGAGAAGAGCGTCTCGTTGGTCTCCTGCAGCGAGATGCCGCGGTCCAAGCAAAAGATGATGATGGCGTCGCGGCGGTCCTTGCAGTACAGGCGGCTGACGCCGGCAACCTGCAGCAGCCGGTCGGTCTCGCGCAGCGTCAGCCCCATGCCAAACGCGAGCATGAGCACCTTGTCGCGACCGGGGTTGCGCTTCTTGCCGATAAACAGCTCGTAGCCATAGGTCTCGTTAAGATTGGCGGCGTGGACTACGTCCTTGCGCACAAGCCCATGCGTCGCGAGCAGCTCCTGCAGATACCCGCTCAGGTCCCGCGTGCCCACGTCGTAACGTTCAAGAAAGCAATCCGGGTCGGGCGAGCTCAGCAGCTCATCCAGCAGCTTCTCGGTAAGGGGTTCGTCCATCATGCCCACAATCCTCAACTCGATCCCAGGAAAACGATGATCAATTGCTTGCGGATGCATCGTTTCCCTGGCCATTCTACGCCTTACGAGACGACCCAGCCCACTTGCGACTCATCCTGGAATACGTTCGAGAAGTACAGCACCTTGGCGGCGTCTCCCTCAAAGTACACGTTGCCCGTGACCGTGCCGCCCGCCTTGAGCTTGCCCGACTCCAGCTGGCCGTCGTCACCCGCGTTGTACTCTACGCTCTTCTGCACGCCGTCTGCATTCTCGGACTTCCAATCGAGTATGTTGAACGACTGGCTCTTGTCACCGTTATTCGTGTAGGTGACGTTGGCGCACACCAACTCCTCATCGCTGTACGACCGCGTTGTGCGCGAGAACGAGTTGACGGTAATCGCCAGGCCGTTCTCCAGCGTAACCGTCTGGCCCGCCTTCATGTTGGAGTAGTCGGGCTTCTCCTCCGCGGGCTTCTCCTCTGTGGGCTCGTCTTTCTTGGAGGACTTGTCGGCCTGTGACGCGTCCTCCTCCTTCGCAGAAGCGGTATCGGCAGAAGACGCCACGGGCTTCTCGCCGGACGTGGCCTTATCCACCGCATTGTCGATCGCCTTGCTGTACATGGACTGCGTCGCCAGGACGATGGCGAACGATCCCACCGCAAGCACGACGCCCACGATGGCCATCCCCTTGCCGCCGTGCTTGCCGCGCAACGCTCCCACCAGCGAGATGGCGGCAAGAATGCCGCCAATAACGGCAATGAACGCCGAGAGGTTGTTGATGATGGGCAAGAACGACGTCACTGCCGCCAAGATTCCCAGCACGAGTCCTGCAATGGCAAGTCCGGAGGTTTGTTTACCTGTGGTCGATGACATGGAAGGGCCTCTCTCTTCGTACGCGAACGGGTCCTTTTCATAATGGGCAAATCGGCGCGACGTTTCATTAGCTGCCAGCTAATACCGCCGTGCGCAGGCAAGGGGACAGTCCCCCCCTTGCCTTAGGCTCACTCCGGCAGCTCGATGCTCACTTCCGGCACCACAAGAGATTCCTCATCCTTTGGCAAGAATCCCAGCGCATAGAGCGTCAACGTCACGAAGCCCTTACCCTCCCCCACGTTGGTATCGGTTATCTATAACGTAAGAATTATTCTTGAGTCCGCGCAGTCGCGACACCACCCGGATTTCTTCACTTTTAACAACACGGCCGTTCGCGGCAACTAGCAAACACGCGCCATTCACCGGAAGTACCGCGCCCAAAAGGCATCGGCATGGTAATTAGTGCAAAGTCGTCGCGAGGTATTTCTGTGCCAACTGGGCTTATACCGAATCAGAATCAGACGACTTTGCACTAGCTAAAACAGCTAGTGCAAAGTCGTCTGATTCTGATTCGGTATAAGCCCAGATAGCCACGATTTTTTCTTTCACGACTTTACACTATTTCACCCGCAAAACTCAGGCTGCGCATTTCAGCCGCACGACCATCGCAATTCCGGGTGATTCCCAGCATGTTAATACCCCGTGTGCGTTGCGTTACCCAGACCCCCACCACAGTTCGCTCTCCTATACTATGGAGGTTGGATTGGTCGGAAGGCCGGGGGTTTGCATGGGTGCTTTTTTTGGAGCCGCTTCTCGTCGAGACGTAACGCTCGATGTGTTTTTTGGCGTTGACTACCACTCTCATCTGGGAACTCGTCGCGCGGGCATGGTTATGCGCGACGGCAGTGGGTCGTTCAATCGAGAAATCCACTCCATCGAGAACACGCCGTTCCGCACGAAGTTCGAGAGCGACCTGCCCACCATGCGTGGCTGCACGGGCATCGGCTGCATAAGTGACTCCGACCCACAGCCGCTCTTGGTGCGCTCGCATCTGGGCGTGTTCGCCATCACCACGGTGGGGGCCATCGCCAACGCAGAGCAACTCATTAAGACCTTTACCGGCGTCGGGCATCAGTTTATGGCCATGAGCTCAGGTGACGTCAACACGACCGAGCTGGTGGCAGCGATTATCAACACGCAGAGCACGCTCATCGAGGGCATCCAGTACGCTCAGGAGCAAATCGAGGGCTCGCTCACCCTGCTCATAATGAACAGGGACGGGTCCCTTATAGCCGCGCGCGACCGGATGGGCCGACTGCCCGTCCTCATTGGCAAGGACGACGATGGCTACTGCGTGACCTTTGAGAGCTTTGCATACGGCAAGCTCGGCTACGAGGACGCCTACGAGCTGGGATCTGGCGAAATCGTACGCATCAGTGCCGACGGCTACCAAACGATTGCGGCACCGCGCGACGAGATGCGCATCTGCGCGTTTTTGTGGGTGTACTACGGGTACCCCAATTCCAACTACGAGACGCAAAACGTAGAGGTCATGCGCTATCGCAACGGCGCCATCATGGCGCGCCAGGACAAGGCGCTTGGCCTGCTGCCTCAGGTTGACTACGTGGCCGGCGTGCCCGATTCGGGCCTGCCGCACGGCATTGGCTACGCGACCGAGTCGGGTATGCCTTTTGCCCGCCCGTTCGTTAAGTACACCCCCACGTGGCCTCGCTCGTTTATGCCGGCCAACCAGGAGGTGCGCAACCGCGTTGCCAAGATGAAGCAGATTCCCGTACCAGAGCTCATCGCCGGCAAGAAGCTGCTGTTTGTGGACGACTCCATCGTGCGCGGCACCCAGCTGCGCGAGACGGTAGACTTCCTGTATGGTGCCGGGGCATCCGAGGTACACATGCGCTCGGCATGCCCGCCCATCATGTATGGCTGCAAGTTCCTCAGCTTCTCCCGGTCCAACTCCGACTACGAGCTCATCGCACGACGCAAGATACGCGAGCTGGAAGGCTCTGAGGGCGAGGAGCACATTGCCGAGTACGCCGACGGACGCACCGAGCGTGGCGGCTGTCTGCTGCGTTCCATCTGCGAGGAGATGGGCTTCGACTCGCTCAACTTCCAAACGCTCGACGGCATGCTCGAGGCCATTGGCATCGACCGCCATAAGGTGTGCACCTACTGCTGGACCGGCAAGGACTAGCCGCCCGCAGCAACGAGCGCCCCGCACGCAAGGCATCCCAAAGCAAGGGCTACCAGATAAAGTTGGACTTGAGCATCTCTCCGTTGTCCACCAAGATGTCCTCGCCGGTTATGGACCGGTTGACGACGGTTAGATAGTACGCTAGGTCGGCAATCTCGCTGGGATGAGCCCACTTGCCCAGCAGGGTCTCAGCCCGCACCGCGGCATAGAGCTCGTCGCTTTCCAGGATATGCCGGTTGGCGGGCGTGATCACCCCGCCGGGAGAGATGCTGTTGCACGTAACGCCACGGTCGGCAAGTTGCAGCGCGAGGTTCTTCATGAAGCCCACGATGCCCGCCTTGCTTGCCACATAGCGCGAGAACTCCGCACCGTTGCGCGCCGACGCCGAGGCAATAAACAGCACCGAACGCAACGAGGGGCTGTTGCAGAAGTGCTCTACAAAGCGCATGGCGCCCTCCAGGTTTACGGCAATGGCATCGGCCTCCTCAAGGGTTCCCGCACTGTTGATCACGATCTCAGGATCCGGCAACCCGCCGGGCAGCTCATCGCGGATGTCGCACACGTGGTGCGTGTAGCGCGGATGCGTGATGGTGGCGTCGCAGAGGTCTATGCCGTGCACAAGGTGTCCGGCCTCCGCAAAGTGCAATGCGATGGCTTGGCCAATCCCGCTGGACGTTCCGCTCACCACAATGTTCATGCGCACGTCCCCGTACCCGCTCACCAACCCGCCCATATGCTACGCCGCCTTCGTCACCATCGCGTCCACGTGCTCGGCATCGAGCCTGCGGGCAATGCGATAGCCAAACGGAGAGAAGAAAATCTCAAACAGTAGCTCCAGCACCGCGCCGGTAAGCGCGCAGGTCACGCATTGCAGCAGCGTCCACCCAAAGAAGACCCGGCTCACCAGCAAGGCAAACACCATGTTATCGGTAAACTGAGCAATGAACGTGGAGATGTAGCTGCGCGTGGCAAACGTCCCAAAGCCCTTGTTGTCTCCCAGGCGCTGGCCAATGCCCCAGTTAAGGAAGTTGTTGACCACCGACGACACCGCAAAGGCGATGGAGCTGCCCAGAATAATAAACCACGTCCCGCCAATCGTGTGGTCTAGTGCAAAGTTTATTGTCTGCTCGCTGCCGGGCACGAAGCTCTCGCCCCACACGCCTGGTATGCAGCTCGCCAAAAAGAACACCAAGGCCATAAAGAGGTTGAGCACCAACGCCACCAAGGACATGGCTGTGGCCGCCCGTGGCCCAAAGCAATGCGTGAGCACGTCCAGCGAGAGGAACGTGAGCCACGAGAGCAGGATGCCGCAGTCCAGCGCAAGCCAGTCCACGCCTGTGTTGATACTCTTGTTGGCCAGCAGGTTCATGCCCACAACCGAGAGCACCAGCAGGGTAAGAATAAGAGGGGGAACGGTGTTGAGCAGTCGGCCAAGCTCCGCAAGGGCCTTCTTCATGGCAAAGCCTCCTTGTTTTTTAGCGGTGGTTATCAAGTAACACCTTGGAACACATGCATTCGTTTGTTGCGGCCAACGACTATAGCATACTTTCGTCCGTGTCCGCCTGGGAAGAGGTGCCTTTGAGACATGCGCACGTGTCTCAAAGGCACCTCTTCCCAGGCGGACACGTAGCAAATCGAAAGAACCCCTAGCCCCGCACAAGCCAGGCAGGCAGCTCACCCGTAATCACGCGTGCACATGCCCGAGCACGTTCGGGGGCAACGACGGCACGGGCGATAAGCCCGCCGCCTGGCCGCGCCTCCAGCACGAGCGCGCAGGGCTCTGCGTTATCGTTGACGACGATAGGCACCAACAGGCGCATTTCGTTGTCCTGCGGGTCGTAGGCAGGCGTGCACAGTCTGTAGCTCCTGCGAGCCGCGGCGACGGAGCGCGCCACGACCTGGGCAAACTCCTCCCCGTATCGACGCTCCAGGAAGCGGTCAAGCTCGACCGACCCCTCGTCCACCACCGCCACATGTGCAAGCGAAAGCACGTACGACGCTGGTTGCGGGCTCAAGTCCCCAGGACATGTTGAGAAGCCCGCAAACGCCCAGGGTATGTCGTCGTCTCGAGCAACGAGCAACATGCAGATGGGCTCGCCACCCGCCGAGAGCAATCCCGTGTCGAACGCGGCGCGCGAGCGATCCTCGCTTATGGCCAGCTTGTTCTCGCGCGTGATGCGCCAGTACGTCACCAGCAGATGCTCCCTCAGCGCCCAGCAGTCGGTCCCCCACCACTCAGGCTGGGCACATGTGGCCAGCTCCTCAAGCAGTGGCTCCCACGGACCGGTCGCGATGCTTTGGGCGAATGCACGCGCGGGACTTACGAGTGTTGGGTGGCCACCCAACAGATCGGCCCACGCACCCTCGTCGGAGACGGGCAGCCCCTCAAGCCCCACATGGCACAGCTCCTCTCCGCCATCTCCCACCGACACGAGGACCCATTGCTTGCCCGAGGGAGAAGCGCTCTGTCTGCGCATGCACACTTCCAACGGCTCGCCCTCGGGAGACCGCAGGTAGCGCAGAGAAAAACGCACCAGGCCGTTTTCCTGGGTAAAGCTGCCCGCGGACCGCGCCACGCGCCAGTCCTCGTCGAGCAGCACGACCGGGTCCACGTCCAGCGGCAGCACCCCATACAGCGCGGAGAGCTCGGCGTCGTGACAGAGCACCTCGCTCGCAAAGTGTTGGGGATACTGTCTGGAAGGCTCTGGGACACGTGAGACGGGCGCCGGCTCTGGCTC
>JAUMWN010000130.1 GCA_030529625.1 Coriobacteriales bacterium | reverse complement strand
TCCGACCTGCAGGACATCATTGCCATTCTGGGCATGGACGAGCTCAGCGAGGAGCAGCAGCTTGTCGTGTCCCGCGCGCGCAAGGTCCAGCAGTTCCTCAGCCAGTCCTTCCACGTTGCCGAGAAGTTTACGGGCAATCCGGGTTCGTACGTGCGCGTCGAGGATACCGTTCGCTCGTTCGCGGCCATCGTGGACGGCGAGTGCGACGACATTCCCGAGCAGGCGTTCCGCTACGCCGGCAACATTGACGACGTGCGCGCCAGGGCGGCGAAGCTGTAATGAGGTGCCAGTTCGTACGTCCCGACCGGCTGCTGTTCGAGGGTAACGTGCACCACTTGGTGCTGGTGTCGGCCTCGGGCGAGCTGGGCGTATGGCCGGGCCACGCGCCCGAGATCTGCGCGCTGGGAAATGGCGTCGTGCGCCTGACGCTGCCGGACGACGAGGGCGGCGACGTGGTGAGCATCATCGTCTCGGGCGGGTATGCCGAGGTTGGGGCCGACCACGTCATCGTGCTCGCCAACCACGCGCGCCGCTCTGACGACATAGAGCCCGACGTCGTGCAGCGCACCAAGGACAAGGCCATCGCCGCGCGCGACGCCCTGCCCGAAGACGACAACCGGCGCGCCTACTACAACGAGAAGATTGCCTGGTGCGACATGCTTCTGGCCCACGCATAGCCGGAAGGACCGAACGCCAATCGATAGGGGTAACCCCCGTTGATGGGTTGTACGCAACCCATCAACGGGGGTTACCCCTATCGATTGGCGTCGAAATATGTGTCCTGCGTTGACAGATTGAACCATACGCCTCATCTGGTGTACTCTTATCGCGCTCACCAAACACGTTGGCAGCATGAGCGGAGGATGGATGGAAGTAATACGCATCGAGGGCGGGCATCCGGTAACGGGCGAGGTTACGGTGGAGGGCGCAAAGAACTCAGCGCTCAAGCTCATGGCGGCAACGCTGCTCGCGCCGGGCGTCACCACGCTGGAAAACGTCCCCAACATCGCCGACGTGCACGTAATGGGCAAGGTGCTCAAGGAGCTGGGCGCTACGGTTGAGGTCGTGGACGAGCACACCCTGCGCATCGACACGAGTTCGGTGGACAGCTGGGAGACGCCCTACAGCCTGGTTGCGCAAATGCGCGCTTCCACCGCGGTGCTCGGGCCGTTGCTGGCTCGCTTTGGCAAGGCAATCGTGGCCATGCCTGGCGGCTGCAACATTGGCGCTCGCAAAATAGACATGCACATTCTGGGGCTGCAGGCCCTTGGCGTGCAGTTCGACATGGATCACGGAGACATACACGCCAGCGCTCCAAACGGTCTTAAGGGTGCCACGGTTACCCTGGACTTCGCCAGCGTGGGCGCCACCGAGAATCTCATCATGGCCTCGGTGCACGCAGACGGCGTAACGGTAATCGACAACGCCGCGCGCGAGCCCGAGATCGTGGACCTCGCCAACATGCTCAACGAGATGGGCGCCGACATCCAAGGCGCCGGTACGCCGGTAATCGAGATTCACGGCGTGGGCGAGCTGCATCCCGTAACGCACGCCGTCGTGGGCGATCGCATCGAGGCGGGCACGTTCGTGGCCATTGGCGCCCTGGTGGGGCAGCCGGTAACCGTGCGCGGGTTCGATCCGCAGCACCTGGGTCTGGTGCTGCGCAAGTACGAGCAGATGGGCGTCACCATTGAGCGAGGCACGCGGGAGGTTACGGTGTCACGCACGGTCGACCTCATGCCCACCGACATCCAAACGCTGCCGTTCCCCGGTTTCCCCACCGACATGCAGGCCCAAACCATGTGCCTGCTCTCCCTGGCAAAGGGGACCTGCATCGTTACCGAGAACGTTTTCGAGAACCGCTTTATGTTTGCCAGCGAACTGCAGCGCATGGGTTCCGACATCGTGATCCAGGGGCACCACGCCGTCATTCACGGCGTCGAGCGCCTGTCGGGCGCAGAGGTGCGCTCCCCGGACCTGCGCGGCGGTGCGGCGCTCATCATGGCGGGGCTGGTTGCCGACGGCACCACCACGGTCTCGGACATCTATCACGTGGACCGCGGCTACGAGCGTTTCGTGGAGAAGCTCTGCTCGCTGGGTGCCCGCGTGCGCAGGGTCAACATGCTCGACCCATCCGCAGGAGAATGCACCCCAAGGTAAGGTGAGGCGCCATGGCACGTAACGACCTGCCCCAGGGCCATGGGCTCTCCATGGCGAGCGAGGACTATCTGGAGGCCATCTACCGCCTGTCCCGCGAGGGTGCGCAGGGCGGCGTGGCAGTTCGCTCGGTGGACGTTGCGGAGCAGCTGGGGGTCTCCAAGGCAAGCGTGTCCAAGGCACTCTCCACGCTCAGGGACGCGGGCATGGTTGAGCAGGTGCGCTACGGTCGGGTGACTCTTACGAGCGAGGGGGAGCGCTACGGCCGTCGCGTGTGGCGCAGCCATCGCGCGCTGCGCGCGTTTCTCACCGACGAGCTGGGTGTGGACGAGCAGGTTGCCGACGAGGAGGCCTGCCTCATGGAGCATTACCTGTCGCAGGACACCATAGACCGCTGGTGCGACCACCTGGAGCGCCAGGGCATTGCCATAGGCTAGCGAGGAAGCATCGGAGAACAACCCGTGCTCAGGGGACAGTCCCCTGAGCACGGGTGCCCGCGTTCGGCCAACGCATGCAGCCGTTGGCAGACGCGAGCGCATGCCACGGGAGACGCGTGGGTATCATCCAACTACTTGTGAACAAAGCATCTTTGGACTCATGCAAAACAGGAGGGTCATAGTATGAAGTCGATCATTCCCGCGGCAGGCCTGGGCACGCGCTTTCTCCCGGCAACCAAGTGCAGCCCCAAGGAGCTGCTCCCCGTGCTCAACAAGCCAGTAATCCAGTACGTGGTGGAAGAGGCGCTCGAGCCCGAGGGCGTAGATGGCGTGGTAATCGTCAACTCCCACGAGAAGCCCCAAATCGAGGCGTACTTTGCCGAGGACGCTGCCTTCGAGTCCATGCTGCGCGAGCGCGGCAAGGACGCGCTGGCCGATGCCGTGCACGAGGCTGGAGCCCTGCCGGTGTCCTTCGTGTACCAGGACGACCCCAAGGGTCTGGGACATGCCGTGTACTGCGCCAAGGACGAGATGGACGGTGACCCCTTCTTCGTCCTGTTGGGCGACTACTTCGTGCCGGATCGCCAGATGTGCGTGGACATGGCAACAGTGTCGGCCGCCCACAACAACGCCTCGGTAATCGCCGTTGCTCCCGTTCCCGCCGACCAGGTGAGCCGCTATGGCATCATCGCGGGCGAGTGCGTGGAGTCGCTGCCCGGATGCGACGCCACCGGCGAGGATGAGGGCGCCGTGTGGAAGGTGACCGGTCTGGTTGAGAAGCCCGCACCGGAAGACGCCCCGTCCCACCTGTTCATCGTGGGTCGCTACCTGCTCTCGCCGCGCATCATGGACCTGCTGGCCACGCAGGGAACCGGGGCTGGCGGAGAGATTCAGCTTACCGACGCGATGGAGCGCCTGCTCGAGGAAGAGGAGATGTACGCGGTTGTCGTCGATCCCGACAAGGGCTGCGACACCGGTACCCCGGCTGCTTGGGCGGCAACCAACGCACGGATGGCGCTTGCCAACGAGGCTGAGGCCGCGGCATTTAAGGAGGCCCTGGGCAGGGACGTAAAGCTGGGGTAGTCAATGCGCATAATACGCTTTGACAACAAAGGCTGGCGCACGCGATTTAACAGGGGCTTCGACGTCCAAAACGTCGCGCGCGCCGCTGACGCCTTTGCGTACATCTGGGGTGACGCCCATCCCGGAGGCACCGTGCTGGTGGGATACGACACGCGCTACCAGGGCAACGTCTTTGCCGAGGTGGTTGGCGGCGTGCTGGCAAGCTACGGGCTGCATGCGGTCGTCTCGGACGCACCGTGTCCCACGCCAGCACTGGGATGGAGCGTGGCACAGGACGACCAAGCGGTGGGTGCCGTGGCCATCACGGCCTCGAGCGCCTCGTGCGAGTATGGTGGCATATCGGTGCGTGGCGCGGACGGCGGTCCCATGCCCGACGAGTTCTACGAGGTGGCAACGCAAATCGTGTCGTCCACGCCCGTTTGCGATCGCGCGCAGGTGGAGCACGCCAACCTGGTGGGTCCGTACCTCGAGCACCTCAAGGGCAGCGTGGACGCCAACGCAATCGCAAACTGGGCGCCCAAGGTGGTCGTGGATCCCATGTATGGCGCGGCACGCGGATACTTCGCCAGCCTCCTTGAGGAGCTGGGATGCCAGGTGTCACAGATCCATGGGGCGGCCGATACCAACTTTGGCGGCTTGCACCCCTCTCCGGCCGAGCCGTGGGTGGACAAGTGCGAGCAGGCGGTGCTGCAAGCACCCGGTGCTTTTGGCGTCGCGTTCGACGGTGATGCCGACCGCGTTGGCCTCATAGACGAGCTGGGCACCTTCGTGGCCCCCTACCGCATGGCGTCAATACTTTTGGAGCACTTGGTAAACGAACGTCATCAGCATGGCAGGGTGGTGTCCACCTACTCGTGCTCGGCATACATTCGCCGTCAGGCGGCTCGGCTGGGCTGCCCGCTCACCGCGGTGCCCATGGGCTTCTCACGCATCTACCACGAGCTGGTGGAGGGTGACGTGGTGCTGGGGACTGAGGAGCTGGGTGGCATTGCGATACCCAGCCACCTCTATGAGCGAGACGGCATGTATGCGGCGCTCTTGCTCGTTGAGGCGGTGTCCAAGCGGCAGGCGAGCATTCGGGACCTGGTGCAGGAGATTGAGGACAGTCTGGGAACCATGCATCACGTAAGCAAGAACATACGGCTGGACCCAGCATCCATACAGTCGTTCCGAAACATACTGCCGGGACTCAACCTACAGGAGGTGTGTGGTCGCCAACCAATATATGTGGGGCATGCCGACGGACTCGTGCTGCGGTTTGACGATGACTCGTGGGTGCAGCTGCGACCGTCCAGGACCGAGTCGCTGGTGCGCGCACACGCTGAGGCACCAGAGGTACAGCAGGCCGAGGCCATGGTTGAGGCGGCCTACAACAGCGCGCTGCAGCGGCTGCCGCTTTGGTAGTCTAGAACGCGGAACGCGCCTATCGAGCGAATCTCGCCACTTCGGTTGAGAGCACTTATAAGCACCTCGTAACGAGGGGTGTTACCTGCACATGTGCAGAAATTATGTACGTCAAAATTGACGGCTTCAAAGACCAAACTCAAGCGTATAGTAACTCCTCGCGCGGCGCACCGGCGACGCGCGGCGAACCTTGAAAACCGGATACTGCGATCGATGAGATCGACGAAGACAGAC
>JAUMWN010000129.1 GCA_030529625.1 Coriobacteriales bacterium | reverse complement strand
CATACTATGCACCAGTGCAGTTCTCAGCAGATTTCGACGCCCGCCCTGAACACCAGTGCAGTTCTCAGCAAACGCCGGTACCCGACCTATGCACCACGGCAGATTGCAGCAAATCCCGAAGCGAGAAAAGGGGCCAAACCCCCTTATCCTAGACGCTGCGGATGTCCGGTTGTGAAAAGGCCCCTTTCGGCCACTGGGCAGGGCACAACACAGCTCAAGGCCCCCAGCAGTGGCCGAAAGGGAACTCTTCCCAACCGGACACCCTGCGCAGGGGTTAGTCCCTGCGTTTGCGACGGTCGCCCACGGTGCGATAGTACTCGCGCTTGTCGCGGTACATGGCCATGTCGGCGCGGTCGAACACGTCCTTAAACCTCTGGTCGCTTTCCGCCTCAAAGCCGGCCGCGCCCTTGGAGAGGACCAAGTTGGCGGGGCTGGGCTTTTGGGTCGCGTTGAACTCCGTCAGCTCCTGCTCAATGCGTTGCAGGCCCTCGTCCACGTTTGTGCGCTGGTAGCCCTCGGCAATCACGGCGAACTCGTCTCCGCCAATGCGGAAGGTACGAACGTCCGCGAACCCGTCCGCAATAATCTGGGCGGCTGCCTTTATGTACACGTTGCCACACTCGTGCCCATAGTTGTCGTTGAGCTGCTTGAGGCTGTTGACATCGAACACGACCACCCAAAAGTCCGCCGTGCCCTCCTTAATCTTTTCGTCCATCTGGTCCACGAGCTCGTGATAGGCCGAGAAGTTGTCCATATGGGTGAGCGCATCGGTATAGGCCTGGGTATGCAGGTAGTCCATGTACACGCCCAGATCCGCGCGCATGCTGTTAATCTTGTCGCTGATCACCTCAAGCTCATCGGCATCCTGAGCGACCAGCGCATTCTCCTGCGGCACCTGGGGTGCCGGGTAGCCCGAGCGCGAAGCCATCTCGGCCATGAGCAGGTCCATGTCGTCGGAGAGCTCAAGCAGGCCGTTCTCCAGGGCGCGGAAGCGCTTGCGCACGTTTCGAGAGATGAGCGTGACCACGATTACGCCCGAGAGTACCGACGCGAACGTGACGGCGGCGATTGACACGGTGTAGCGCGCCACCTGCGAATCGTACCACTCGGCATTGAAGTCCACGCCCACGATGCCGGCGATGCTGCCCTTGGAGTCCATAACGGGGCAGTAGGCGCTGTAGAAGTTG
Organism: Coriobacteriales bacterium; assembly: GCA_030529625.1. Classification (GTDB taxonomy): domain Bacteria; phylum Actinomycetota; class Coriobacteriia; order Coriobacteriales; family Atopobiaceae; genus RUG440. The sequence continues at coordinate 4,182 of JAUMWN010000129.1, read as the reverse complement.
CCCCAGCGGTCTTCCGCCGGACTCTCGTCCACCGCCGGCTCGCCGTTGCCGGCACTCACCAGCGCGGGCGTGGTGAGCACCTCCTCGCCAAACTCCCCCCGGGTCCTCCGGGTCGGGGTCCACGGTAAAGACGAACTGCTCCTCGCCCACCTGCTTTACCGCATAGATAAACTCTATGTCCACGCTGTTTTGGAACACCAGCAGACGCTTCTTGACCTCGTTGAACACCGGACCGTCCACGTCCTCCTTGGTGAGGGCACCCAAGGCGTCACCGTCGAGCGAGTTCGCGGCCGACTCCACCACGTCCAGCATGTCCTTGTTGATGAGCTGCTTCATAGCGTCACGGGACTGAGTCACGATGATGAACCCCAGAGCCAGGTTGGCCACAAGGAGCAGCAGGCCAAACGCCAGGACGTAGCGCATGGTAAAGCTGAGCTTTTTGCCGCCCACCCATCCCCCTCTCGCTGCGGAAAACAACCAGTGCGACAACTTTAATAATGCCACAAATCGCATTGAAGCATGGCCGGGTATGAGAGGAGAACGGCCGAACGCAAGGGATTTTATCGGCGAGAAACCAACGGCCGGACGCTACGCCACCGGACGCTACACCAGCTTTTCCAGACGGACCAGCATGCCGTTGCCCGATGGGCGCGGTACGATGCTCACCGAGTCCACGAGCAGGCGCATGAGCCGTATGCCCCTGCCTCGCTCGTCTCCCTCGCATGCGCCAGGCGCATCCTGTGCCGTTGGGTCGAACCCGTCCCCGCAGTCGGCCACCTCAATGACCATGCGGTCCGGGTACCCGCTTGCCGTGGCCAGGATGCCCTCGCCACAGGTGTGGTCCACCGCATTGCCTAGGGCCTCACCCGCGGCCAGCATAAGGTCGAACACCGCGTCGTTTGAGAAGGGCATGGTCCGTGCCAGGTGCTCGATTCGCTGGCGCGCCGCGCAGAGCTCGCAGGTTCCCACCGGAAAGGTCGTGCGCCACAGGGGTTTGGCGGAGGGGTCGAGCTCGGGAACGGCACGCCGCTCCCCCGCCGAGCTCACCGGTGCCAAGTCCACGAAGCGCGCGATCTTGAGCGCACGCATAACGTTGGGCGACACGTTTACCAGCGAGAGTAGCCCCCCACGCGAGCGCATCTCGCGCAGCGTGCAAAAGATGACGGCCATTCCCGACGAGTCCACAAAGGGCACCTCAGCCATGTTGAGCACGATGCGCTGGGTACCGCCGTCCATGAGACTTTGCAGCGTGCGCTTGAGCGCGGGAGCCGTCTGCACGCTGAGGTCGCCATGTACGGGCACAAGGGCTATGTTGGGTTCGCGTGTCATATGGCCTGTATTCCCCAAACGGCCACACGTTATTCTCACAAAGCTCTAGCTTCCCCAAAAACCCTCACGCTGCTGGGGACCCAGACCGTCGAACCGCAGGCACAGCAACGCCACGTCGTCGTCTGGCGTGTGTTGCACAAAGTCCCGCACGTCCTGCAGCACGCGGTCGCACAGCCCGTCGAAGCCTGCAGCCACCTCTCGGGACACCACCTCGCGCAGACCGTCCTCGCCAAAGAAGGCACCGTCCGGGTTGCGCGCCTCGGTAACGCCGTCGGTGTACAACAGGAGCATGTCCCCGGCCTCGAGGGTCACCTCGCCGTCACGATATGCCATGCCCGAGAACGCGCCCACGACGCCCGACTGCTCGCTGAGCGTTACCAGCTCGCCGCTGGCCGCGCGCACCAGCAGGGCGGGGGGATGTCCCGCCGAGCAGTACACGAGCGAACGCGCGTTGAGATCGATCATGCCCACAAACATGGTCGCGAACGTCTCCAAGCGCGCAAATCCCAGCAGGAACTCGTTGAGCAGCGACACCATGCGCGCCGGGCGCAAGCCCTCCCAGGAATAGGCGCCTAGGGCGGTCTTTACCGCCGAGGAAACCGAGGCGGCCTCAACGCCCTTTCCCGAGACGTCGCCCATAATCACGCAGGCATGCTGTTGGGGCAGCCGGATGAGGTCGTAGAAGTCGCCCCCCACCAGCGCCGCCTCGGTTGCCGAAGAGAAGCAGCTCTGGGCGGACACGCCCTCTATGTGCTGCAGCTCGTTGCGCATGCCACGTTGCAGAGCCAAGGCAATGCGCTTGTCCTGGCTGCGCACGCGCTCCCCCTCCCGCACGTTGCGCACGTCCTCGGCAAGCCGCTGTACGAACGACACCTCCATGTCCTCAAACGGCTCGTCTTCTGCCGTGCGCAACAGCAGGCAGCCGTAGTAGGTGTTGTCCAAGACGCAGGCGAGCATGATGACGCCCTGCGAGAAGTCCGTGTGCTGCTGTGCCCAGGCACACAGGTCGACTTGCTCCTCGAGCGTCCCCACGTACGGCACGCCCCTGGTATGGGCGAGCTGACGCAGGTCCACCGGCACGCTTGTCTCGCCTAGCTGGGGAAACCTCCCCATGGTAGTGGGCTGGTAGGCGTTGCCCTCCAAGAGGACCAAGGTTGTGTCCAGACCCTCCGCGGCGTCCTCCAGCACCTGGGCAAGATGTGTGGGCGTGAGCTCGTGGGCCATGAGCCGCTCGCGCAGCGTGGTGCCCAGCGACTCGAGCGCATCCGCGCGTTGGGCCCTAAACGCGGCAAACGCGCCGGCGAGCTGCACCGAGAGGTACTCCGAGACCGCGTCGAGCAGCTGGGCGTCCTCGTTGCGCAGCCTATGCGTGAGGTGGCGCCAGCCAACCTCCAAAAGGGCAATCATGTGCCCGCCAAACCACACGGGCAAAAGCACGAAGCTGGGAAACGGTGGCAGTGTTTGCGTGGGCACCTCGATGGTGGCACCCGTACGCTCCTCGACCACGGTGCGCGTGTTTGCGCTTCCCTTGCGCAACTCCTCCCGCGAGGGCGGCACCACGTGCACGATGGTAGCCTGGCCCATGCGCGAGGCAAGGTCTGCCAGCGGGCTGCCATGGGGCAGAAACGCAGGGACCGGGGCACCTTCCACGTCGCTGGTCTGCCCGCGCAGGCGATAGCCGTTGCTCTCGTCCACGTATGCCAGCGTGGCCCACGCGTCCACCGTGTGGGTTATCTCGTCCAGAACGCGGCTAAAAAGCGTCCCCACGTCCAGCGAATCGAGGGTGCCCAGCACAATCCTGAGCGTTCCCGACAGGCGCCGGTTGGCTCGCGAGAGCTCCTCCACCAGGCGCTCGCGATTCTCGCTTTCCCCCACGTCGGTGCTGCGGTGCGCCACCAGCACATACGCCTGGATCCCAGGTGCCAAGACCGGCCCGCAGCGCACCAGGAGCTCCAGACTCGTGTGGTCGCTGCTCGTACAGGTCAGCGGTGTGGTGGTTCCGTCCAGCGGAAACGGCAGGGCACCCGACAGCGGCCCCTTGAGCGCGTCCACCGTGGCCGCCGGCACGAACAGCAGACGCACGTTGGTGCCCACGAGCTGGCCCTTCTCGGCACGAAAGAGCTTTTGCGCCTCGTCGTTTGCGAGCAGGATGGTTCCCTCATCGTCAAACAGCACGACGGCGTCGTAGGTGAGTGCCAAAAACGACGCCAAAGCGGCCGCCGTGGCCTGCTCGCCCAGCGCCCCCATGCCCCAGCGGGCGAGTTCGTCGGATGCCATGTGGCGCTATGCCTCGTCGGAGAGGTACACGTCGGAGGGCTTGAGGCTGCGGATTCCCGCCTGCACGAGCTTGGCCCCCACGGGGTCGCCCGTAACCTTGAGGACGTCCACGGTGCGCGTGCCAATGGAGGCACAGTAGGCGTACTCCACGTTAAGGCGAACCTTGGCGAGCTTCTCCAACACGTCGGCAAGGCCACCAGGGACGTTGTTTACCTCCACCGCGAGCACCTGCGTGGTGGCCGCCCTAAAGCCCTCGCGCTCAAGGACCGCGGAGGCGGCCTTGGGCGTGTCACAAATTATGCGCACGATGCCAAAGTCGGCAGTGTCGGCAACCATAAGCGCATGCATCTGGATGTTGGCATTGCCCAGCACCCGCGCCAACTCCGCCAAGGTTCCCGGCTCGTTGGGAAGAAACACCGTAAGTTGATTAATCATGCGACCCTCCTCGCAGACGTCCCGCAATCCCTGCGATTTGAGTATACAAAAAGCGGGTCCCCTTTGGGAACCCGCTCTTGTGTTTGGTGTCGGAGGCGGGACTTGAACCCGCACGACCGTGTAGTTAGTCACTAGCACCTC
>JAUMWN010000128.1:3829-5501 GCA_030529625.1 Coriobacteriales bacterium | reverse complement strand
GCCGCCAGGTGGGCAACATCATGACCGCCATCTGGGAGGCCTACGAGGTCGCCCGGAGCCTCTAGCTCGGATTCGGGGCCCTGCGCGCATCTTCCGTGCGGTTGTGTACTGACGTACTGAATTTGAGGAAAGGAACGAATCATGGTAGAGAAGAAACTCGGTTTTGGCTTCATGAGGCTTCCGCTTCTTGACCCGGCAGATCAGAAGAGCATCGACTTCGAGCAGCTCGAGAACCTTGGCGTTGACTATGTGGACCGCTACCTGCTGCACATCCTCAACACCAAGTTCTACAACGGCCTGGACGGCAAGGGTGGCGTCGTTAAGACCTGTCGCCTCTTCGATCATGCCAAGGAGTGGAAGGCACAGGGAAAGGTTCGCCACATCGGCTTCTCGTTCCACGACTCGCCGCAGGTGCTCGACCAGATTCTGACCGAGCACCCCGAGGTGGAGTTCGTGCAGATCATGATCAAATACTTCGACTGGAAGAGCTATCTCATTGACGCCAAGGGCTGCTACGACGTGGTGCGCAAGCACGGCAAGGACGTCGTGGTCATGGAGCCGGTCAAGGGGGGCGTGCTGGCACAGGTGCCCGAGGCCACCGAGACATGGATGCGCGCAACTAGGCCGGAGCTCTCTCCTGCAGGCTGGGCGCTGCGCTTCGCCGCGAGCCAGCCCGGTGTGATAGCCGTGCTCTCCGGCATGTCCACCCGCGAGCAGCTGCATGACAACGTGGCAAACATGTTGGCTTTCGAGCCGCTGACAGCCGACGAACAGTCAAAGCTCATCGGGCTCGCCGCTGCGCAGAAGGCCGCGGGCCCTGCCGGCACCGGTGACTTTACGCGTTATGAGGGCATCGCCTACCACGCCTGTCCGTCGCGGCGATCCTCGATACCTACAACGCCGCCATGGTGCAGCCCAACCCGCTCTTCTCCGGCGAGATGAACTACCTGGCCAACAAGATGCTGGCTATGCAGGGCATCACCGACCTCAAGGGCCACGTGTGGCCCGAGGAGACCGTGGTGCTCGACGGCGAGGACATTACCCCGCAGGTCAAGGAGGCTTGGGACTTCCTGGTTGAGCATTCGTTCGTGATGTAGCCAAGCTCTGCCTTGGTGGGGCTCGGGTAGGTGTCTGGTCGCTGGCGTAAGGCGAAGACGGGGAAAGCAAAAGAAGGGTAAGTACCATGAAGAAGCGAATGCTGCGAGACATTGAGGTCTCTGAGGTGGGCATGGGCTGCATGGCCTTTAGCCATGGCTACGGCTCCATTCCTGACGAGCGCTACAGCGTCGAGGCCATTCGCGGCGCGTACGAGGCTGGCTGTACGCTCTTTGACACGGCCGAGGTCTACGGGCCCAACCTCGCGAGGTCCCAGCGCGGTCACAACGAGCGCATCGTGGGCAAGGCGCTCGCGGGTGTGCGCGACAACGTGGTGATTGCCACCAAGCTGTTCCTGGGTGGTGGCTTTGGAGGTACGTACCGTGCGATTCGAAAGCACCTCGACGCCTCGATGGACCGTCTGCAGACCGACTACGTTGACCTCTACTACCTGCATCGCATGGGGGCTACGCCCGTCGAGGACGTGGCCGAGGCCATGGGGCGCCTCATCCAGGAGGGCCGCATTGGCGGCTGGGGTCTCTCGCAAGTGAATGTGGATACCATCTTCCATCGGTGC
>JAUMWN010000128.1:1069-3819 GCA_030529625.1 Coriobacteriales bacterium | reverse complement strand
CACGGCCGACAATACCTATGAGGCGCTCCTGTTCTTTGAGATGTGTCGGGCAGCCGATGGGGAGCTTACGCCCAATATGATGAGCGTCTCCACGCTCTGTTGCAGGTCGGGCATCCTCGGCTCGATGTCCGGTCCGTAGGCGGTTATGGTGTAGTGAAAGTGCGTGTTGAAGCGGCTCGTGATCTCGTGCAGACGCGGCAACAGCGGCGTGTGGTTATTTGGAGTAAAACTCGACGCAGTCCACCACGGCCGGGTCCAGCTCGTAGCGGCTCGCCTTCTGCGGGAAGAGCGGGTTGCGCACCAGCACGTATCCCTCGTCTTCGCTGCCGAACAGGTTGAGCACGACGGCTACGACCGAGCCGGTGGTCGAGCCGCGCATCTTCCCACGCCCTCCTGGAGAAGTGCGGCAATCCGCGTCTTTTGCTAGTCCGCGCACATCACCCTGAGGTTCCTAAAGTGCCCCTGCGTATCGTTGTCCACGTAGAGGCCCACGCCGCCGCGCAGGTCGGCGCCGCCGAACCCGTCCACCACGAGCGCGGGGGCCTCCATGTCGTCCACGTAGAACTTGGCGCACGCGCCGTCGTCTCTTTTGATGGCATCGGTGACAGGAAATGAGCATCGGTTAGCAGTCTTTGTGGCCTGCCTGCCTTTCTACGGACGCCAGCTCTCGGGCAGGGGGCGGGCGTAGCCGGGGATGCCGTACGTCTCGCACGCGATGGCCGCGAAGCGAGGAACCAACCCGTCGCGCACGCCGACGCGGTGGTAGATGCCGTATCGGACGACCGGCGAGCCCCTCCAGCGAAGAATGGTATGGAAGGGATCGGGCATGGTGTAGAGCGTGGGCACGAGCGCATAGCCAAAGCCTGCGTCCACGAGACAGTAAGCCTCCGACGAGGTGGTGCACTGCGTTACACGCGAGCCTGCCGGTGCTGGGATGCTCGCTTGCGCACGGTAGCCGCGGCGACGCAGGCCGGGCGAGACGCAAAGCACCTGGTCCAGGCCCTCCACGTCCCCAGGCCCCACCTCCCCGAGCTCGGCCAGTGGCGAGTCCACACGCACGACGCAGCTAAGACCGTCCTCCAGAAGGCTGGTAAAGCCGATGCCGCCCGCTTTTAAGGCTTCCGTCTCGAAGCCCATGACCACGTCGAGCTGCTCTCGCATGAGCATCGTAACGTTGGCATCGCGCGGGCCCTGGTTGAGCATGACGTGGAAGCCCTCGTGCTCGCGGCGCATCCGGTCGAGCACTGGCTCCAGACGCATGAGCTCGTTAGTGTCGGAGTAGCCTATGGCGAGCCCGGTGCCGCTGGCGTTGCGCCGCGCTCGCTCACCCGCCGCGTAGGTTAGCCGCAAGATCTCGCGCGCATCGCGCAAAAACGACTCGCCCAGTGCCGTGAGCGCCACCTCGCGCGTGGTGCGTATGAATAGGGGACCGCCAAGCTCGTCCTCCAGGGACGCCACCTGCTTGGACACGGTGGGCTGCGAGAGGTGGAGCTCCTCAGCCGCACGACGGAAGCTGAGGTTTTGCGCAACCTGCACGAAGCACTCGAGCTGAGTGGTGTTCATGGCCCCTCCGATTGATAGGAAATAAGAATCGACGATAGCATTACTCTATCACGGACGCTCTCTATGCCGTGCGAGAATGATGTTGAGACATGGGCCCCGCCTACGGAGGTTGAGCATGGCTGGAACTATGAGGGCGCTGAGCATCAGCGAGATAACCGAGGGAAGGGACGCGCGCCTCGTCGAGGTGCCGATTCCAGATCCGAGGCCCGGCTGGGCGCTCGTGCGCGTGCGGGGCTTCGGACTCAACCACTCCGAGCTCGAGCTGCGCCGCTCCGAGATACGCGCCGACTACATCAAGAAGCCCATCATCCCCGGCATAGAGGGCGTCGGTGAGATTTCGGATCCGGGGGATACGGGCCTCGCCGCAGGGACCAGGGTGTGCATGCTCATGGGTGGCATGGGCAGGTCGTGGGACGGCAGCTACGCCGAGTGGTGCCTCGTTCCCGCGTCGCACCTGTTCAGGATACCAGACGCCGCATGCGGGCTCCCTTGGTCCACGCTTGCCGCCATTCCCGAGACATACTACACTGCTTGGGGATCGCTCTTTGATGGACTGCGGCTCGAGGCCTCGGACACGCTGCTCGTGCGCGGCGCAAGCTGCGGGCTGGGATACGCGGCGGTGCAGATCGCCCATGCGCTCGGCTCGCGCGTTATCGCCACTACGCACCGCTGCGAGTACGCGGAGCGGCTGCGCGACTTTGGTGCCGACGAGGTCGTGCTCGATGACGGAGCTCTCTCACGCGCTGGCATACGCGCTCACAAGGCCCTCGAGCTCATAGGCCCCAAGACCCTGCATGACACGCTTGGCTGCCTCTGGCACGGCGGCATCTGCTGCGACACGGGCATCTTGGGCGGCGTATTCACGCTCGACCGCTTCGACCCCATCAAGGGCATTCCCAACGGCTGCTACCTAACGGGCTTCTTCTCCAACTACCCCACGCAGAAGGCGATGGATGAGCTGTTCGCGTTCGTCGCCGGGCACGGGCTTGAGCCATACGTGGCTGCGAACTTTCCCTTCGAACGCCTGCCCGAGGCGCTCTTGCTGCAGGACTCAGGCGGCTTCCAGGGCAAGATCGTGGTGACCCTCGGCTAGGCAACCACGGGCGGCGAATGCGCCCCCGCTTGCATGGACACACGGCGAGACTTCGTGAGGAGGTGACATCCATGGCAGAACTCGAGAGCAAGGC
>JAUMWN010000128.1:0-1059 GCA_030529625.1 Coriobacteriales bacterium | reverse complement strand
GGGACACCCGACCCGGCACCGGCCTGTGGCACGCCCGACCCCGCAGAGTAGTGGTTTATCAGCGGCCCCGGTTGCGGGGCCGCGCCCTTGCCGACACGCGAACCAGACGAGAGGAGCGACTCCGGCCATGCCCGCGTACTTTCCCTTCCAGTGGCACATAACCGACGCATGCGACCAGCGCTGCAAGCACTGCTACATCTATGCCGAGGGTGCCCCTCCTCAAGTGACGATGCCCTACGAGGCGGCCGAGCGCGTTGTGGCGCAGATGCTCGAGCTCTGCGAACGCATCGGTCGCGAGCCCTACGTGTACCTAACAGGCGGTGACCCCATCCTGCATCCCGACTTCTGGCGCATAATGGAATTGCTGCACGGGCACGGCATTCGCATCGCCATCATGGGCAACCCCTTCCACCTCACGCCTGAGGTCTGCTCGCACATGCGCGAGCTCGGCTGCGTGAAGTACCAGGTCTCGCTCGACGGACTGCGCGAGACTCACGACGCCTTCCGCAGGCCCGGCTCCTTCGACGCGACGCTCGCGGCGATTCCCGTCATCCAGGGGGCGGGCATGTGGGCAAACGTGATGACCACCGTGTCGTCTCGCAACATGGGAGAGGTGCCCGACCTCATCGACCTCGTGGCGGAACTTGGGGTGGACGTTTACGCGTTTGGGCGCTACTGTCCCACGAGCGGCCAGCGTGCCGAGGAGTTTCACATGGAGCCGCTCGAGTATCGTGCGCTGCTGGTGGAGTGTAAGGGGCGCATCAACAGGCAGCGGGAGCGAGGCGCGCATACGTACTTCTATCCCAAGGACCACCTCTGGAGGCTGCTCGAGTGGGAGCAGGGCGCGTTCGCGCCGTCGGACGGGGCCGACCCGCACGCCGCCCACGACGGCTGCCACTGCGGGAGCGGCCACCTCACCGTCCTGCCCACGGGCGCGGTCCATGCGTGTCGCCGCATGGAGTCCCCCGTGGGGGACGTGTCGCGGGAGACGCTGGCTGATATCTACTTCGGTGACCGCCTCGCCGAGTACCGGCGTATCGACCGGTTCGAGAAGTGCGC
>JAUMWN010000127.1:2669-5564 GCA_030529625.1 Coriobacteriales bacterium | reverse complement strand
TGTCTACCAGCCCTTATGTGCGAAATATGTAGGCCTAGGTGTCAAAGACGGGATTTTACTAAGTGGACAATTTTCCTGACCATGAAGGAGAAACCGCAGGATTATTGCATTCGACGGCAAAAAATTGTCCACTTTTGAATTCGTTCATGTCGCAAGAGAGAGACGTATTGCTACAGCAGGCATAGCACATTGCGGTGATGGAGGGAGTTGCGCATGAACCCCGTGCTCAAGTGGTTGGGGACCCATAGCAAGGACAGGATAGCCAAGCTAATCTCCACGGAAGGGGTTGCGCGTCCCGTACCTCACGACCTCGTATGCCTTGAGGACCTTGCCTACACGAGTGCGGACAGTGCGCCCCTGGAGGCAGATGCCTACCGTCCGGCGGACATGTCCGCAGATCCTCTGCCCATTGCGGTGTTCGTGCACGGGGGCGGCTTCTTTGTGGGCGATCGCAAGGCCAACCGCGCGTACGCCGAGCTATTGGCCAAGCGAGGCTACGTGGTGCTGGTGCCCGACTACCGCCTCATCCACGAGACGGACGGCCTTGGTGCCATCGCCGACGTGTGCGCCACCCTTGCGTATGTGACAAGCCATGCGGCTGAGTTCGGCGGCGACCTCACGCGCGTGCTGATGATAGGGGAGAGCGCCGGCGCGCATCTGGCACTCTACGCCACCGCGCTTGCGCACTCGGCCAAACTGCGTGAGGCACTTGGCATCGAGGCGCCTGAGCTGGCTGTGCGTGGCCTCGCGTGCTTTTCGGGCATGTTCTACACGACCGGCAACGACCCCATCGGCCTCGTGTACCGCCGCGACCTCTATGGCGATCGCCTGCGTGACGAGACGTTTAGGCAGCTCGTGAATCCCGAAGATCCCAGGATTGAGTCGCAGCTACCGCCCATGCTACTGGCAACGAGTGGGGCGGACTTTCTCAAATCCTACACGCTGCGGTACAACCGGTCGCTCGCGATGGCGGGCCACGCACACCGGCTCATCTACTACCCAAGGGGCAAGGAGCTCACGCATGCCTTCCCCTCCCTCAAGCCAGGCCTGCCCCAGAGCCAAGAGGTGCTCGACGAACTCGACGCCTGGTTCCGCGCGCTTTAGGGTAACTCTGTGTCCGGACCGTCGCCCGCCTCGTACGCCATGGGACGGCAAACGTACGAGTTCGCGATTGCTATGTACATACTTTCCTCCAAAGAGCTAGCTTTTGCTAGAATACGTGCTACATACTTTAGCACGAGGTAAGGAGGGTCATATGCCAGCCATGGCGCAACTCAACGTACGTATGGAGCCTCAGCTCAAGGCCGCCGGAGACGAGGTGCTTGCACGGCTGGGCATTACCCCAACGCAGTTCGTCCGTGCGCTCTGGATGAAGGTATCTCGCGGGGCGGAAGCGTTCGATCAAATCGTTGATGCGTTGGCTCAGGAGCCAGCGGCAGTTGGTGTTGGGGGTTTGGTCAAACAAATTGAAGCTGAGGACGACCCATTTGAGAATCGGCTGACCGCTTTTTACCAGGAGTACGGGTTTGACTACACATCGTACGTATCGCCACAAGACGACGAATACGAGGAGTTACTGATGCAGGATTGGACCGAGCGTGAAGGCGAGAGGATGGTTGGCTATGTTCAATAGTTCCCTCTGCCTTCTCTTTGACACCAACGTGTGGCTCGAGAAGTATCTTCCGTGGCGTACGGACCACGACATAGTGCTTGCCCTCCTGCGGGAGGCACGCTTGCAGGAAGTCTCCATCGCCTTTCCAGCTCAGTCCGCTCTCGACGTCTACCAACGTGTGCGTATAGAGAACAAGCGATGGGCGCGCGAACAGGGACGCCTGGACGAGCCAATGGCACGGGCGATTAAGCGCTTGGCGTGGGATTGCGTAAACGATATGCGGGAAATCGCCACTGCCGTTCCCGTGGACTCGAGCGATTTTTATATGGCATGCAAACACCGAGACATACATGACGACCTGGAAGATGACCTTGTGCTTGCCGCTTGCCAAAGAGCGCACGCGAGTCACTTGGTGACGATCGATCGCAAGTTGCTGGCGCACTCACCTGTGGAGGCGGTTACTCCCAAAAAGATGCTCGAACTCCTGCGAGCGGGCATCGCCCACGGCGTGCCAACGCCTACCGAGAATTCGGATTACCTGCTCGCCTGGCTCAAAACGCTTTAACAGCCCAGATGGCTCGTCAATCGAGCGCGGCGTGCGCACGAGCCGGACAAGGGAGGTGCCCTTGTTCGAAAGCATCGTGCTCGTGATACCATCCTGTAGCAGGGAAAACCCCGTTACCATGTTGAAGGGAGCCCTCATGAAGTCGACGGGACTCAAGCGGGTGCTCTCCATTCTTGTGGCCCTCGTCCTCTCGCTGCAGACGTTGGCGCCAGCAGTGGCGTTTGCGGGGGAGCGGGCGGTGCAGGTGGACAATCACACCACGCCGGGCGAGCAGGCCCAGACGGTGAGCGACCTCAAGATCGATGACGTGGAAAAGCCCAAGCCAGGCGAGCGGCTCGACGGCAGGGCCCGCGTTACCAGCGCCGAGAGTGCCTCGTGGGAGATTCCCGTCCTCTGGGTTCGCGACGACCTTTCCGTCGTCACCATGGCCGAGGAGGGTCGCACCTACCTGCCCGCGCTCGTGTTCTTTGTCCCGCAGGAGTACGCCGTTGAGGCCGGTACCTTTACGGTGACCCTCTCCGATTCGCTGGCCGAGCTCTTTGGCACAAACGAGGTCGTCTCGGTCTTTGATGAGGCGACCGGCATCACCTACATCCTTCCCGCCTCGCTTAGGGATCTCTTTGTGCGTGCTCGGGTAGAGGCGGCTGCCGACGCGACCGACGCCTACGCGACGCAATCCGAGGCTGCCGAGCAGCAGCCCAGCGAGTAGCGGCCTGCC
>JAUMWN010000127.1:0-2656 GCA_030529625.1 Coriobacteriales bacterium | reverse complement strand
AGCAACCCACCGAACAGCAACCCACCGAGGAGCAGCCCGTCACCGAGCAGCAGCCTGCCGCGCGCTCCCTCATCGACATCTAAAACAGTATAACCAGACACGCTTCGCTGCGGGTTTTGCCTGATTGCGAGAGTGCAGGGAGCTGTGCCGAACCTTCCCTCGCGGGTCAGCGCTTCTTGGCGGGCTTGCTGCCGCTGGTGCACCGCGCTAGAGGACGATGCCCACGGCCAGCAGTGCCGCGCATGCCGCGAAGGCCATCGCGTCAAGGGGCGCGAAGGGGTACTGCTTGTGTCCGCACTCGCGTGTGCGCAGGCTAAAGCCCCGTACCTCCGCGGCGATGGCGGCTGAGTTGGTTTTGCGAACGCTACTCACGAGCAAAGGTACACACAGGGGGGCCATAAGACGCAGCCGCTTTATAAGGCCCCCGTCAAACTCTACGCCGCGCGCCGTCTGTGCCTCCATGATTCCCTCCATGTCGTTCATGAACACGGGGATAAAGCGTACCGTGCTCGTGAACACGAAGGCGTATCGGTAGGGAACATGGCACACCTTGACGAGTGCGTTGGAGATGTCGTTGACCTTTGTGACGTAGAACGTGAGGAACAGCGGGATGGCGCAGGCCAACAGCCGCATGACAACAAGCGCCATCGCCCTGAGCGATCCCGTGCCGATGTAGCCCCAGGGTAGGCTCACGAGCGGCGTGCCTTGGGGCGTGGTGAGCAGCGCGATTACAGCCAGCATGAGCGAGAAGCTGGCCACGGCCTTGGAGAGGCCTAGGGTCTGGGGCATCAGCTTGCAGCGGGCGGCCAAAACATAGTCAGCCACGAGCACCGCCGCAAGAAAGATGAGGTTGTTAGCAAAAAAGCATGCGAAGATCGCGAGGAGCGAGCAGGCGAGCTTCGTGATGGGATTCATGCGGTGCAGCAGGCTCGAGCCTGGTACGTATTCCAGAAAGCCCCTCATCGCAGCTCTCCCTTCTCCGAGTTCCTAACGCTGTCGATGGCCGCCAGCATCTGGTCGAGCGTGTTCGCCTGGGCGAGGGGAGTGCCCGCCAGCTCCGGATTCTCGGCCGCGAGCCGCTGCGAGATAGCCACCACCTGTGGTGGCTCCAGGTCTCCCCGCGCGCACACGTCGGCGTCGCGCAGGATGTCGAAGGTGGGTCCGTCTGCGATAATCTGTCCTGCGGTCATCACAATTAGACGCTTGGCGTAGTCCGCGATGAGTTCCATGTCGTGGCAGACCATGAGCACCGTGGTGCCTCGCTGATTGAGATCGGCCACCACGTCCATGACCTCGCAGCATTCCAAATAGTCAAGTCCCGTGGTGGGCTCATCCAGAATGAGTGTCGTGGGCTCGCCCACGATGACCGATGCCAGTGCCAGAAGCTGCCTGGTGCCCCGATTGAGCAAGTAGGGCTCTGCGTCTGGGTCGAAGCCAAAGCGACTAATCGTCTGGTTGACGAGCTCTGCCGTCCGTGCGTCGAGCCTGCCCTGTACGCGAAAGCCAAACTCGAGCTCCTCTCGAATGGTGTCGCAGCATATCTGACGGTCCGGGTTCTGGAAGAGGAACCCCACGTGCCTCGCCAGCTGGCTTGCCTTGAGCTCACTGGTGGGCACGCCATCAATGAGTACGCGTCCCGAGGTCGGGGCGAGCAGGTTGTTTGCCAGTCGCATCATGGTGGACTTGCCTGCTCCATTGGAGCCTACAAAGGCCACGAACTCCCCGTCGGCGATGGAGAGCGACGCATGGCGTACTGCAGGAGTCTCCACCTCGTAGGCGGCGCTCACGTCCTGGAACTCTATCATGCAAGCACCTCCCGGACCACGTCAACGGCTTTACTCACGGTACGGGCGGCGTGACCCGCATACAGGCCTCGCCTCCTAAGTCGCTCCACGAGTGTCGTCGAGCGGGGACAGTTGATGCCTTCGGCAAGCAGCATGTCCGCGTGCCCAAGCACCTCGGAAGGCGCGCCATCCAGCAGGATGGCGCCGTCCTTTAAAACCAATATTCTGTCAGCGTACTCGCCGAGCAGGGCAATCTTTTGCTCCACGACTACCACCGTCGTGTCGCGCTGGGTGGCATACTCCTTGAGCTGGGCGAACACGCTGCGTGAACTGACGGGGTCCAGCTCGGCAGTGGGCTCGTCGAGTACGAGCACGGCAGGGTGCAGCGCGAGGATCTCCGCCACGGCGACCTTTTGCCTCTGGCCGCCAGAGAGTCCCGCAATGGTGCGGTCGCGCAGGTTGGAGATGCCCATGGCCTCAAGGGCCTCGTCTACTCGATCGTCCATCTCGTCGTGCGAGACGCCAAAGTTCTCCAGACCAAAGAGCATCTCGTCCTCAACCACCGTAGACACCATCTGGCTGTCAACGTCCTGGCACACGCTGCCCACCATTCGCGATATGTCCGTGAGGCTCGTGTCCACGGTGTCACGACCGCAGATGATCGCCTTTCCGTAGAAGTCGCCTGGGTAGCAGTGCGGTACGATGCCGTTGAGAATGTGAGTGAGCGTTGACTTGCCTGAGCCGGCTGCACCCGTCACGCCCACGAACTGACCGTCGGGTATGAGGAGACTGACGTCGTTGATGGTTGGCGCGGGGTCCTCGCGGTACCGGAACGTGACGTTTTGCAACTCGATCATGGTATGGGCCTCCCG
>JAUMWN010000057.1 GCA_030529625.1 Coriobacteriales bacterium | reverse complement strand
GCTTGTCCACGTCGTAGCCGTGGTCGCGGGCAACGTAGCGCGCGAGCATCTGCAGGTGCAGCACCGACACGGCGGGCACGATGAGGTCGTTGGGGCAGCGCGGCACCCACAGCACCTCGGTGCAGAGCTTGGCCACGCGCTCGTCCCCGTCAGTGGCAACGCCAATCACCGCAGCGCCGCGCGCCAGGCACTCCTGGATGTTTGAGACGGTCTTGTCGTGAACATGTCCCGCCGGCACGATGGCCACCACGGGGTAGCCTCCCTCTATGAGGGCGATGGGCCCGTGCTTCATCTCGCCTGCCGGGTACGCCTCCGCGTGCAGGTAGCTTATCTCCTTGAGCTTGAGCGCGCCCTCGAACGCCGTTGCGGAGTGCACGTTGCGCCCCAGGTAGAGCGAGCTTGTCTTGTTGCGGAAAAGGCGCACGGCCTGCTTGTCCTGCCAGCGACGAGCCAGTACCTCTCGCATGAGGTCGGGAATGCGCTCGAGCTCGTGGAAGTGCTTTACCACCTCGTCGCGCGTCATGCGTCCGTTGGCGAGCGCAAGGCGCAGGGCCAGGAGATAGGAGGCCACCATCTGCGCTGTGTATGCCTTGGTGGAGGCAACCGCCACCTCCGGTCCCGCCTGCACGTAGAGCGTGCCGTCCGCCTCGCGGGCGGCCGTGGACCCCAGCACGTTGGTTATGGCAAACACGTTGCAGCCCATGCCGCGCATCTTGCGGGCGGCCGTGAGCGTGTCGGCAGTCTCGCCCGACTGCGTAATGATCACGCACAGCGCATTGTCCCCCACCAGGTAGTCCTCGTCGTAGTTGAACTCCGAGGCAAACTCCACCGCCACGGGGATCTTTGCCCAGCGCTCGATGGCCGCCTTGGCAGCCAGTCCCGCGTGGTAGGAGGTGCCGCAGGCGATGATGATCACCTGCTTGACGGCGGCCAGCTCGGAGCTGCTGAGGGCGAGCTCGTCCAGCTCGATGCCATGCTCGCCCAGGCGGCCCGCAAGCAGGCGCTCGATGGCCTCGGGCTGCTCGGTGATCTCCTTGGCCATGAAGTCGGAGTAGCCGCCCAGGCTCGCCGCCGACGCGTCCCAGTCGATGTCGATGGTGGCGGGGTTTGCCACCACGCGTCCCTCTCGGTCGGTCACCACGATGGAGCCGTCGGCCTCAAGCGTAGCGACGTCGCGGTCTTGCAGCTGCACCACATGCGAGGTGACGCTGGCCAGAGGCATGACGTCGGAGGCCACGTAGGCCCCGTCGTCCGTCTGTGCCACCACCAGCGGAGACCCGTTGCGCGTGACCACCAGCGTGCCCGGCACGTCGGCACACACCACGGCCAGGCCCCACGAGCCCTCGAGCCTGTCGCATGCGTTGCGCACGGCGGCGGCAAGGTCGCCCTTGGCAGGGCCCGCCCAAGCCTCCTCCACCAAGTGCGCGATCACCTCGGAGTCGGTGTCCGACAAGAACCTGTGCCCGCTCTCCATAAGCTGACGGCGCAGCTGCTGGTAGTTCTCAATAATGCCGTTGTGCACGATGGCGATGCGCCCGGTGCAGTCCATGTGCGGGTGGGCGTTGCGGTCGGTGGGCGCCCCATGGGTTGCCCAGCGCGTGTGGCCGATGCCGCAGGTGCCGTTGAGGTTGGCGACCCCTGCGCGCTCGCGAAGGTGTGCCACGCGACCGGCGCACTTTACGCCGTGCAGGTTGCCCGAAGGCGACACCACCTGCAGGCCCGCCGAGTCGTAGCCGCGGTACTCAAGGGTCTGCAGGCCGTCAAGAAGCCACTCCGCCGCCTGCTTTTTTCCGGTATAACCAACTACCCCACACATGTTTGCTCCTTTCGTCCGAATCATTCTCGCGCCAAAGGCGCGTCATCGTGCAACACGTAACGCATGCTTAACGCCTTGGGGTGACCAAGCAATGGGGATACTCCCCTTTGCTTGGTCCGACTTTCCTTTGGGGGCGGACCGCTCAGTCGGTTCCCGTGGTCAGGCGCTCGTACATGACTCGGTTTGCCTCAAGCTCCTCTGCGTCGTCTAGAGGAACAAGGTCGCACTGCCCGTACCTGCGCTCCAGCGCTCGTGCCAACAACCAGTCGGCCACGCCGGGGTTCTTTGGCAGGAGCGGTCCGTGAACATACGTGCCCACCACGTTCTTGTACAGGCAGCCCTCCTCACCGCTCTGCCCGTCGTTGCCGTATCCCCTAACGACCGTCCCCAACGACTCGACGCCGTCTCCCAAATGCGTCCTGCCACCATGGTTCTCGTACCCCACGATGGGCTGCTTGGAGATCCGGCTCCTTACGCACACGTTGCCGATGAGGCGTGGGCTCCCGCGATCGGTGTACAGGTCCACCAAAGAAAGGCCCGGCACCTCCTGCTCCCCCATGGTGTAGGAGTGGCCCAGCAGCTGATACCCGCCGCACACGGCAAGCAGCACGCCACCGTCCTCTACGTAGGACACGAGCTCGCTGCGCGCCGCCTGCAAGCTCTCGCACACGATGGTCTGCTCCCTGTCGGATCCACCGCCAATAAAGACCAGGTCGGCACCAGCAAGCGATGGCAGCTCGCCCACATGCACCTCGTCCACGTGGCACGCGATGCCGCGCCACTCCATGCGCTTGCGCAGCACGAGGATGTTTCCCGAGTCGCCATAGAGGTTGAGCAGCTCGGGGTACAGGTGAATCACGCGCAGACGTCGCTCAGCCATCTTGCCTGACCATCCTCTCCAGCTCCGCCTTTGCAGGCCAGAGCGCCGAATAGTTGGTGAGCACGTACAGGGGGCAGTCCGCAGAAACACGGGCAACGGCCTCCAGCGCGTGCACCACATCCTCCACAAGCGGCGCGCTCACACCCGCGTACTTAAGGCGCACCTGCAAGTCGTTTGCCCGATGCCCGCCAGCCATGACCAGCGCCACTGCATCGTCGCCCGCAAGGCGCTCAAAGTCCACGTCCCAGATCCAGCTTATGTCGCGACCGTCGTTGTAGTCGTCGTTGATCACCACCAGCAGGGCCTTTTGCCGTGCGTCGGAGGCGCACAGCAAAAGGTTCTGGTTGAGACCCGTGGGATTCTTTGCCAGGTTGAGAACAACCTCTCGTCCTCGCACCACAAAGTGCTGCAGACGCCCGTTGGAGGGGGCGTACGAGTCCACGGCGGCCGTAAGGCAATCCGCGCGGACACCCGCCAAGGTGGCTGCCGAGGCGGCTGCCAGCAGGTTGTACACCATGTAGGCACCGCCCAGGCCGGAGCGGAGCCGCACCACCGACTGCGCTCCACATACAAACCCAAGAGAGACCCCGTCGTGGTCCACGTGCACGTCCGTTGCGCAGAAGTCCAACAAAGGCGTGGCGAATCCGCACGCCGGGCACGCAAAGCCACCCAGCTGCGCATAGGTGTGGTAGGCGTAGCGCACCTCTTCTCCGCATGCCATGCAAAACCGCGCCTCGGGCACGCGCTCGGGAGCGAGGCCAAGGTCTTCTCCCACGCCAAAGGCGACAACCTTGGTGCCGGACGCCTGTGCCCGTGCGGCAACGCCCATGCAAAGCGGGTCTTCTCCGCAGAATACGAGCGTGGTGTTGCCAGACGCGGCAAGCGCCTGCACTATGACGTCCTGCACGTGGTCAATCTCGCCCGCCCGGTCCAGCTGGTCCCTAAAGAGGTTAAGAAGCACCAGGTAGGTGGGCTGCAGCCGAGGAATCACGTGGATGGTGGAGAGCTCATCGGACTCCAGCACCGCCCAGTCCGCAGGACCTTTGCCCAGCAACGCCGAGGCCACGCCGGCCTCCATGTTTGCGCCGTCGTAGTTGCAGAGCACGCGCTGGCCCTGCGCCTTAAGCGCCGCCGCAATGAGGTTGGTGGTGGTCGTCTTTCCGTTGGTGCCACACACCACAATGCTGCCCTGCCGTATGGCCCCGCGTCTGGAAGCTATGAACTCCGGGTCTATTGCCAAGGCGACTCGCCCCGGAAGCTGCGAGGCATGGCGACGAAGCACGTCGTGCAGGCCCCATCGCACCATCCGCCCCGCCAACGTGGCCACGCGACTCCTTATGCTCATGCCTCGTCCCCTTTGCTCAGGTCCTGCAGGGCATACACGGGCAGCTGCTCGCCACTGCGCGCCACAGAGAGCGCGAGCGCGGCAGCGGCCGAGAGGGTGGTGACGTAGGTGATGCCCCGGCTCACGGCCTCGCTGCGCAGCAGCGCTCCGTCACCATGCGAACCGTGCCCATGAGGCGTGTTGATAATAAACGCGACGCCTCCCTCCGCCAGCACGTCGTGCAC
Organism: Coriobacteriales bacterium; assembly: GCA_030529625.1. Taxonomy (GTDB): domain Bacteria; phylum Actinomycetota; class Coriobacteriia; order Coriobacteriales; family Atopobiaceae; genus RUG440. The sequence goes on along the minus strand of JAUMWN010000057.1, from coordinate 14,657 downwards.
GTTGGGATGTCCCTCGCCCATGCGCTTGGTCACCTCGCACACGATGCCAGCGGCCCTAAGCGTCTTGGCCGTTCCCTGGGTAGCCAGAATCTGGTAACCCATCCGCTCGAGCGCAAACGCCACCGGCACGATGGCACGCTTGTCGGCGTCACGCACGCTAATGAACACCGTACCGCCGTGCGGCATTTCGTAGTCAATTGCCTCGCGTGTCTTTGCAAAGGCACCGGGAAAGTCCGCGGCAATTCCCATTACCTCGCCGGTGGACTTCATCTCGGGTCCCAAGCGCACGTCCGATCCCGGGAAGCGCGCCCAAGGCATAACCGCCTCCTTTACCGCAAAGACACCGCGATCTTGCTGCTCGGCGGGCAGCGCAAGCGAGGCGATCCGCTCCCCCGCCATAATGCGGGCGGCGTACTTTGCCAAGGGAACGCCGCCCGCCTTGCTGGAAAACGGCACCGTGCGGCTCGCGCGCGGGTTGAGTTCGATCACAAACACCTGCTCGTCCTTAACCGCGCACTGTACGTTAAGAAGCCCGCGAATGTTGCAAGCCAGCGCCAGGCGGCGCGTAATGCCGCACACGCGCTCAACGATGGCGTCGGAAAGCGAGAAGGGCGGGTAGCAGCAGGCGGAGTCGCCGGAATGGATGCCGCACTCCTCGATGTGCTCCAGCACGGCGCCAATGTATACGTCCTCGCCGTCGCAGAGGGCGTCCACGTCCAGCTCGACGGCGTCCTCCAAGAAGGCATCGAGGTACACGGGGTGGTCGGGCGTAACGCGCGCCGCCTCGTCCATGTATGCGCCGAGCTCGTCCGCGTCGTACACTATGGCCATACCACGCCCGCCCAGCACGTAGCTAGGCCGCACCAGCAGCGGATATCCCACACGGCGCGCCACCTCGCGCGCCTCCTGCGGCGTGGAGGCAACCGAGGAAGGCGGATAGGGTATTCCCAGCTCGTCCAGCAGGCCGCTAAAGCGATCGCGGTCCTCGGCAAGGTCGATGGCGCCTGCATCGGTGCCCAAGAGGGGAACTCCCGCAGCCTCCAGCTGCCGTGCCAGCTTTACGGGCGTCTGGCCTCCAAGGGTGACTATAACGCCAACGGGCTTCTCGGCCGCCACCACATCCATTACGGTCTCAAAGGTGAGCGGCTCAAAGTACAGGCGGTCGCTGGTGTCGTAGTCCGTGGATACGGTCTCGGGGTTGCAGTTTACCATGACCGTCTCGTAGCCCAACTCGCGCAGGGCATACGCCGCATGCACGCAGCAGTAATCGAACTCGATGCCCTGGCCAATGCGGTTGGGACCGGCGGAGAGAATGACCACGCGCGGCCGCTCGGCCTCGGTATGCTCGGTGGCGCCGCCCGCCTCGTAGGTGAGGTAGTGGTAGCTCGTGTGCGCGGCAAACTCGCCGGCGCAGGTATCCACGGTCTTTACGACCGGAAGCACGCCAAGCACCGTGCGCACGGCGCGCACGACCTCCTCCGTGGTGCCGGTGAGCCATGCGATCTGCGCGTCGCAAAAGCCCATTTGCTTGGCAGCCAGCATGTGCTCGCGATCCATTCCCGCAAGTCCCAACGAGGAAATGGTCCGCTCCGCCAAAACGATGTCGGCCATGCGATGCAGATACCAAGGGTCGATGCGCGTGGCCTTTGCCAGTCGCTCCACACTCCAACCTTGCCGCAGGGCCTCGGCCACATAGAAGATGCGCTCGGGAGTGGGATGAGACACCAGCTCGTCGAAGCGCTCCTGGTCAAAGTCGCTCGCGCCGCTTGCCCCCAGGCCGTCGTGTCCGGCCTCCAGCGAGCGCAGGGCCTTTTGCAGGGCCTCCTCAAAGGTGCGGCCAATGGCCATGGCCTCGCCCACGCTCTTCATGCGCGTGGTAAGCTCCTCGCTCGACCCCTTGAACTTCTCGAAGGCAAACCGAGGCGCCTTGACCACGCAGTAGTCGATGGAGGGCTCGAAGCAGGCGGGGGTCACGCGCGTGATGTCGTTGGTTATCTCGTCCAGCGTGTAGCCCACGGCCAGAAGCGCCGCCGCCTTGGCAATGGGAAAGCCCGTCGCCTTGGAGGCCAGCGCCGAGGAGCGGCTCACGCGGGGGTTCATCTCGATCACAATCACTCGGCCGTCGGCGGGGTTTACGGCAAACTGCACGTTGGAACCGCCGGTGGCCACGCCAACGCGCTCCAGGCACGCAAGCGAGTAGTCGCGCAGGTTCTGCAGCTCCCCGTCCGAGAGCGTCTGGGCGGGGGCCACGGTAATGGAGTCGCCGGTGTGCACGCCCATGGGGTCGAGGTTCTCGATGGAGCACACCACAATGCCGTTACCTGCGGCATCGCGCATGACCTCCATCTCGATCTCTTTCCAGCCCTCTATGGACTGCTCCACCAACACCTCGCTCACCGGCGAGAGCGTAAGGCCCTGGCTGGCAATGAGGCGCAGTTCGTCCTCGTTGTGGGCAATGCCACCCCCTGCACCACCCAGCGTAAAGCTCGGGCGCACGACCACGGGATACCCCAGCTCGCCCGCCACGTCCAGCGCCTCCGCGAGCGTATGCGCAAAGCCCGACGCTGCCACCTCCAGGCCAATGTCTTGCATGGCGGCCGCAAAGAGCTCGCGGTCTTCTCCCAAGCGAATGGAGTCAAGGTTACAGCCAATCACCTCCACGCCAAAGCGCTCCAACACACCCGCCTTGCCAAGGGCCATCGCGCAGTTGAGGGCGGTCTGGCCACCCATGTTTGGCAGCAGCGCGTCGGGGCGTTCGCGCTCTATCACCTGGCTTACGGCCTCCACGGTTATGGGCTCTATGTAGGTGCGATCGGCCGTCTGTGGGTCGGTCATAATGGTTGCGGGGTTGGAGTTTACCAGCACCACCTCGTAGCCCTCGCGTCGCAGCACGCGACACGCCTGTGTGCCGGAGTAGTCAAACTCGCAGGCCTGGCCTATTACGATGGGGCCGGAGCCTATGATGAGGATCTTGCGTATGTCATTGCGCCTGGGCATGGCCAACCCTCCTGTCACTAACGTCAATGGCCAGGTAGTCCGTTGGCACGGCGCGGGCGTTGGCGTGCGCATGGGCAGGTTGGCTGCGCCACGCATCCATAAGGCGCGCGAACGCCTCAAAGAGGTAGCGCGAGTCATGCGGTCCGGGACAGCTCTCGGGGTGGTACTGCACGCTAAAGGCGGGAATGTCCAAAAACTGAACGCCCTCGGGCGTGCCGTCGTTAAGGTTTACGTGGGTGAGGCGCACCCTTCCCATATGCGGCGTGCGCACCACGGGCGCCACGCCCAGCTCCACCCAACGCCGCAGGTCGTGTGCGTGAGTGGTCTGTCCCCCGCTCATCTGGGGAACGAGTTCCCCCATGCTTTGGAACACGAGGCCAAAATTGTGGTTCTGCGCCGTAATCTCCACCTTGCGTGTGAGCAGGTTCATAACGGGCTCGTTGCCACCATGATGCCCAAACGGGAGCTTCTCTATTTTTGCTCCCGCAGCCATGCCAATGAGTTGGTTTCCCAAGCAGATGCCAAACACGGGCACCTTGCCCAAGATATCCGCCGCCGCCTGCGCCGTGCACCCAACCTGCGCCGGGTCTCCAGGCCCATTAGAGAAGAACACGCCGTCGGGTTCCATGGCAAGCACCTGCGCGGCCGGTGTGTCATACGGCACCGTGGTCACCTCGCAGCCCACGGTCAACAAACCTTTGAGTATGCCGCGCTTCTGCCCGCAGTCGTAGGCCACCACACGCAATGCGGACAGACGGTCCGCAAAGACCTCAGGCTCTGCGCAGACGTGCCGCTCGCCACGTGGGCTCACGTCGGCCACATGGTTGTGCGCACTGATGGCAGGACTGTTGCGCACGCGCTCCACCAAGCTCTGGTGGTCAAGGTCTATCGTGGAGATGGCAGCCCGCATGGCACCTGCGCTGCGAATCCTCAGCGTAAGGGCACGCGTGTCCACGCCCTCTATGGCCACCACGCCATGCTCCCGCAAGAAGTCGGGCAGGCTTGCTGTGGACTGCCAGTTTGACGGCGTGTGGCACATGTCGCGCACCACAAGGCCGCTGAGCGACGTGCCGTCCGACTGCATGGCGGCCTCGCTCACGCCGTAGTTGCCAACCTGCGGATAGGTGAGCGTCACGATCTGACCAGCATAGCTGGGGTCGGTCACGATCTCTTGGTATCCCACCATGGACGTGTTGAACACGACCTCGCCAAACGCCTCCCCGGGCGCCCCGCAGGCATATCCGTCAAAGCAGGTGCCATCCTCCAAGACAAGCAGGGCTTTACAGAGACTCCCGTCAGCAACGAGTGGGTTCATTGCGTGCTCCCTCCGTCGTCCTAACCGCGCAGCTGCGCAAGGCGGGAGGCGGCTTCCTTGGTGTCTTCGCGACTCCCAAAGGTGGAGAAGCGGAAGTAGCCCTCGCCGCAAGAGCCAAATCCCGAGCCCGGCGTTCCCACGATCTGCTTCTGTTGCAGCAGGTAGTCAAAGAACTCCCAACTGTCCACGCCATCGGGGCACTTGAGCCAAAGGTACGGCGCGTTCTTGCCGCCGCAATACCATATGCCCGCCGCATCGAGCGCCTCCATAAGGATGCGCGCGTTGTCCTTGTAGTAGCGCAGGTTCTCCTGTATCTGACGCTGGCCCTCGGGCGTGAAGACGGCTGCCGCACCTCTCTGTATTATGTACGAGACGCCGTTGGTCTTGGTGGTGCGGTTGCGCACCCACATGCTGTTGAAGCTCATCCCCTCGCGCTCCAGCTCCTTTGGAACGACCGTGTAGCCCAGTCGCGTGCCCGTAAAGCCGGCTGTCTTTGAGAGCGAGCATATCTCTATTGCGCAGGTCCTTGCGCCAGGCAGTTCCATAATGCTATGGGGCACCTCATCGTCCTCAATAAAGGCCTCGTAGGCGGCATCAAAGAGAATCAGCGAGCCGTGCTCGTTGGCAAAGTCCACCCAGCGCTGGAGCTGGTCGCGTCCAAAGACCGCGCCTGTGGGGTTGTTGGGCGAGCAGATGTACAAGAGGTCTGCGAGCGCGTCCTCGGTGGGCTCGGGCAAAAAGCCGTTCTCCCTGCCCGAGGGCAGATGCACAATGGTACGTCCAGCGATCACGTTGGCGTCCACATAGGCAGGATACGCCGGCTCGATCACGAGGGCGGAGCTGCTGCGGTCAAACAGGTCCAGGATGTCTCCCAGCTCGTCGCTCGCGCCGCTAGAGACAAACACCTCGTCGTCGGCCACGTCCACCCCACGCGCACGATAATGTGCCGCGATGGCATGGCGCAAGAAGGGAGTTCCGCACTCGGGCTGGTATCCCTCAAACCGCTCCTTGGTCGCTTGGTCGTTTACGGCCTCATGCAGCGCGTCGATGACGGCAGGGCACAGCGGAAGCGACACGTCTCCGATCCCCATGCGCAAGAGATGGACGCCCGGGTGCGCGTCCTGATATGCCGCGACCTTTTGGGCAATCCGCGCAAAGAGGTACGAGTCCTTTAGGTTGGCGTAGTTCTTGTTGGGCGTAATCATAGGGCCACCTCCCCCTCGTACACCGTGACGGCGGGACCCGTCATGGTTACAGCTCCATCCTTTGCCACCACGATGCTTAGGTCTCCCCCGTCCAGATGCACCGTAAGGGGTGTCTCCGCCGGACAAAGACCCTTGCTCACCATTGCCGCCGCCGAGGCGCAGGCACCTGTGCCGCAGGCCATCGTTATGCCGCTGCCACGCTCCCACACCCTCATGCGCAGTTCTCGCTCGCCGATCCGCTCGACGAACTCTACGTTTACGCCGCCGGGAAACGCATCGTGATGCTCCAGACGAGGACCCAAGATGGCCACCGGCGCGGCTTCGGCATAACGCACCAGCAACACGGCGTGGGGATTGCCAACCGAGACGGGCGTAACCATATACGTGTCGTCATCCACTTGCAGCTCCAAGGCTTCGCCCACGATCGCCTTGCCCATGTCCACCGTCGCGGCGTCCACCACCCCGTCCTGCACATGAAGCTCCAGCTGCCGTATGCCCGAGAGGGTCTCGATGGACAGCGAGGTCTTGCGTGTGAGGCCCTTGTCGTACACGTACTTCCCAACGCACCGTATGCCGTTGCCGCACATCTTTGCCTCGCTGCCGTCGGCGTTAAAGATGCGCATCTTGAAATCGGCCACGTCCGAGTCACTTATATATATCATGCCGTCCGAGCCCGCGCCAAAGTGGCGGTCGGAAAGACGGATGGACAGATCGGCCACGTTTGCGGGAACCTCGCCGTACACATAGAGGTAGTCGTTTCCCAAACCATGCATCTTTGTAAAGTGCATATAATCACAAGTCCCTTCTTACAAGAATGGCACACCGTTAGATTCCAAGTGCGTCGGCAACCTCGGCTGCGCAGGCAAGGCCGTCGGCGATGGCACTCACCACCAGCGAAGAGCCGCTGCGACAGTCGCCGGCAACAAAGGCGGGCACGTCGCGGCTCGTTGTGGCCCGATGGGTCCCGTCGTGCGTTTGTGGCAAGGCACGCCCGTCCTTGGCGTACGAGATGCCCAGCGCGTGGAACACGTCAGCCTGCGGACCCACAAAGCCCATGGCCAAGAGCACCAGCTGCGCGGGGATGGTCCGCTCGCTCCCCGGAATGCGTTGCGGTGCCCTGTCGGACCAGTCGAGCGACGCCACGCGCAGCCCGCAGACCTTGCCCTCGCTCCCCAGCACCTCCAACGTCTCCACGCCCCATTGGCGCGGGTCGCGGCCAAACACCGCAGCCGCCTCAAGCTGACCGTAGTCGTCCTTGCGCACGTTGGGCCACTCGGGCCAAGCGTTGCCCTCCCGCCGTGCGGCGGGAGGCTCGGGCAAAAACTCCAGCTGCGTTACGCTCGCGGCACCTTGCCTAAGCGCCGTTGCCACGCAGTCGGTCCCCGTGTCTCCGCCGCCAATCACCACCACGTCAAGCCCACGGGCGCTAACCGCCGGGTCGCCGTTGCACAGAAGGGCCTTGGTGGCGTCGCCAAGATAGTCCACGGCAAGCGTCACGCCCTCAAGGTCGGCGCCTTGCACGGCAAGCGTGCGCGCGCGACGGGCACCCGTGGCCACGACCAGCGCATCGTGTTGTGCAAGCAAATCGTCGCATACCTCCGGCCGCGCAGCGTCCACCCCGCAGCGCACCTCAATGCCGCAAGAGCGCATGAGGTCAACGCGACGTTCCACCACGCTCTTGGGAAGCTTCATGTTGGGGATGCCATACATAAGAAGCCCGCCAGCTCGGTCGTCCTTCTCGACCACGGTAACGCGCGCACCACGACGCGCCAGCTCCCACGCACAGGCAAGACCCGCCGGCCCGGAGCCGATTACCGCCACGCTCGGCGCGTCCGCGTCAGCCGCCGCAAAACCCATCTGTCCCCCCGCCTGTGCCCAGGCATGGTCGGATATGGTACGCTCGTTGTCGCGAATGGTGGTGGGTTCGTCGTTAAGGCCAAGGTTGCATGCCGCCTCGCAGAGGGCCGGGCACACGCGTCCCGTGAACTCCGGGAAGGGATTGGTAAGCAGCAGGCGCTCGTACGCCTCGTCCCACAGCCCCCTGTACAGCAGGTCGTTCCACTCGGGAATGAGGTTGTGCAAGGGACACCCAGAGGGCCGTGCGCTTCCAAACGACACCCCCGCCTGACAGAACGCCACCCCACAGTACATGCAACGGCTGGCCTGCCTGCGCTGCGCCTCCACGTCCAGCGACACGGCCAGCTCGCAGAAGTCGCCAACCGACTCGGGTGCCTTGCGCATGCCATGCTCTTGTCGCATTACCTCAAGATACGCTCCTGGCTTGCCCATTGCTCACGCCTCCCTTCGCAGCGACTCAAAGGCCAGCTCGACGGCCTCCTCGCGGCTCAGGCCTCGCACCTGCTCGCGGTCGGCCTGCTCCATGATCAATCTATACTCGTGCGGAATCACCTTTACAAAGTGGGTCCTTGCGTCGGCAAACTGATACAGCAGCTTTATGCCCCGTGGGCTCGCCGTGCGACGCACGTGCTCCTCTATGAGCGACCTCACCTGTTCCAGCTCGGCATCCGTGGGTCGCATGAGCTCAACCATGTCGTGGTTGCAGCGCCCGGAGAGCGTGCGCAGCTCGTCGTACACGTAGGCCACGCCACCGCTCATGCCAGCCGCAAAGTTGGCCCCGACCTCGCCGAGGACCACCGCCACGCCACCGGTCATGTATTCGCAGCCGTGGTTTCCCACGCCCTCCACCACCAGCGTGGCGCCGGAGTTGCGTACGCCAAAGCGCTGACCGGCCAGTCCGTTTACAAACCCCTTGCCGCTCGTGGCACCATAGAAGGCCACGTTGCCCACGCTCACGTTCTCGTCAAACTTGTAGGTGGAGCGCGCGGCGGGCCTCACGCTCACAATGCCGCCCGAGAGTCCCTTGCCAACGTAGTCGTTTGCGTCACCTTCTATGTTGAGCGTCACCCCTCGCGGCAGGAAGGCGCCAAAGCTCTGTCCGCCCGATCCCTGGCAGTCGATCGTTATAGCTCCCTCGGGCAGCCCCTCGGGATGCGCGGCCGTAACCGCCGCCCCAAGCATGGTGCCCACGCACCTGTTTACGTTGTCTATGTCAACGCCAAAGCGCGCGGGCACCATGTGGTCGCGGGCACTTGCCGTGTAGGGCACAAACAGCGTTGCGTCGAGCGTGCGCTCCAGCTGCAGGTCGGCCGCCATGTTTGGCAAAAAGTGCACGCCATCCGCGCCGTCGATGCTCTGCGCAAGCTGAGGCTTGGCGTGGTGGAGCAACGCGGAGAGGTCGCAGCAGTTGGCCTTTGGATGGCCTTCCACCTGCACCTGACGCAGGCATTCGGGGTGTCCCACCATCTGGTCCACGGTCCTAAATCCCAGGCGGGCCATCTGCTCGCGCAGGTCCTGCGCCACAAAGGTCATAAAGTTGATCACGTGCTCGGGCCTTCCCGCAAACCGCTTGCGCAGGCACTCGTCCTGCGTGCAGATGCCCACCGGGCACGTGTCCTGGTGACAATCGCGCTGCATCAAGCAGCCCATGCTCACCAAGGGCATGGTGGCAAAGCCAAACTCCTCGGCACCAAGCAGTGCCGCCACGGCAACGTCGTGCCCGTCCATGAGCTTGCCGTCGGCCTCAAGCACCACGCGAGAGCGCAGGCCGTTTTGCAGCAGCGTCTGCTGCGCCTCGGCAAGGCCCAGCTCAAGCGGCAGGCCGGCGTGGTAGATGGAGTCGCGCGGGGCGGCTCCGGTACCGCCGTTGGAACCCGATACCAAGATCTTTGCCGCGCCGCCCTTGGCGACGCCCGTGGCAATGGTCCCCACGCCCGCCTCGCTCACCAGCTTTACCGATATACGCGCCTTGGGATTGGCGCACTTGAGGTCAAAGATAAGCTCGGCCAGGTCTTCTATTGAGTAGATGTCATGGTGCGGTGGCGGTGAGATGAGGCTCACGCCCGGCGTGGAGTGGCGAATCCTTGCCACCCACGGCCACACCTTGCGCCCTGGCAGGTGACCGCCCTCGCCGGGCTTGGCGCCTTGGGCCATCTTTATCTGAATCTCCTGGGCGCTGGACAGGTAGCGGCTCGTCACGCCAAAGCGACCCGACGCCACCTGCTTTATGGCCGAGTTGAGCGAGTCGCCCGATGGCAGGGGCGTCTCACGAGCGGGGTCTTCTCCGCCCTCGCCGGTGTTGGAGCGCCCGCCCAGCCGGTTCATGGCAATGGCCAGGCACTCGTGCGCCTCCTTGGACAGGGAGCCAAAGCTCATGGCACCCGTGTTAAACCGACGCACGATGGACTCCACCGGCTCCACCTCGTCCAGCGGGACCGGTCCGGACGGCAGAGGAACCAGCTCAAGCAGATCGCGCAGCACAATTGTGCGGCCCGGACGGCGCACCGCCTGCACGTACTGCCCATAGAGCTCGTAGCTGCCCTCGCGACAAGCGCGTTGCAGCAGGTAGATGGCCTGCGGGGTAATGAGGTGCTCCTCTGTGCCGGGCCGCCACTTGGTAATGCCCGAGCTGGCAAGCTGTGCCGGCGCAGCCGAGTGCGCAATCAAGGTAGCCAAACGATACCGCTCGTCCACCTCGCGCTTTACCCCCTGCAGGTCCAAGCCGCCAATCCTGCTTGTGGTGCCGGCAAAGCAGCGCTCCACCAGGTCGTCCGACAAGCCCAGAATCTCAAATATCTGGGCGGAATGGTAGCTCTGCATGGCCGAGATGCCCATCTTGCTCATGATGGACATGATGCCTGCCGTAACGGCACGGTCGTAGTTGTCCATCGCCTCCTTTGCCGAGAGGGCAACGGATCCGGTTTGCACGAGGTGCTCTATGCAGTCGTGGGCCAAATACGGGTGGATGCCGCTCGCCGAGTAGCCAACCAAGGCGGCAAAGTCGTGCGGCGAGATGGCGTCGCCCGTCTCTACCACAAGGTCGGCGCGCATGCGCACGCCCGTGCGAATGAGGTGGTTGTGCACGCTGCCCAGCGAGAGGAGCGAGGGTATGGGCACCTCCCCCTCGCCTGAACGGTCAGAGATCACCACTATGTTGGCGCCACCACGCACGGCGTCCTCAACCTTGCGGTCAAGCTCGTCGAGCGCCTGCTCCAACGACCGCGGCCCGCCATGGGCGGGATAGACGGCACGGAAGCGCTCAACGCGAAAGCCCACGCGCCGCATGCCGCAGATTCGGGCGAAGTCCTCGCCCGACAGTATGGGACCGGCCAGCCTCACCACGCGGCACGTGTCCCTGCTGTCCTCCAGCAGGTTGCCGTGGTTTCCCAGGTAGAGCACGTCAGACGTTACCAGGCTCTCGCGCAGCGCGTCGATGGGAGGGTTGGTAACCTGCGCAAAGAGCTCGTTAAAGTAGTCAAAGAACGAGCGCGGCCTTCTTGAGAGCACAGCAGGCGGCACGTCGGTGCCCATGGAGGCAAGCGAGACGCCCCCTGTCTGGGCCATGTGGTGCACGACCTCCCAGATGTCGTCAAAGTGGTAGCCGTGACGGGCAAGCCGCTGGGTGAGGCTCACCTCAGCATCCTCCGCCACCGCATGTTCCTGCGGCACCGGAAGCTCGGAGATGTCGATCGTCTCGGCCTTGAGCCAGCTGCGAAACGGCTTTTGGGCCGCATAGCCATCGCGCAGCTCGTCGTTGTAGAGCACCCGTCCTTGCGCGGGATCCACCAGCAGCATCTCGCCAGGGCCCAGGCAACCCGCCTGCATTATGATGGCTGGATCTATGTCTATGGCTCCCACCTCGCTGGAGAGGATGAGCCTATCGTCTCGCGTTACGTAGTAGCGGGCGGGACGCAACCCGTTGCGGTCCAAGACCGCCCCCATGTGCACGCCGTCGCTAAAGGCGATTGCCGCAGGGCCGTCCCACGGCTCCATGAGCATGGACTGGTACTCGTCATAGCTTCGCCTGGAGTCGCTCAGCTGCTCCTGGCGCTCCCAAGGCTCGGGAATCATGAGCGTCATGGAGCGTGCCAGGTCGCGCCCATTCATCACCAAAAACTCCAGCACGTTGTCGAGGATGGCTGAGTCCGAGCCCTCCCGACTGATGACCGGAAGCACCTTTTGGATGTCCGATCCCAGCACGGGAGAGTACAGGTGAGGCTCGCGGGCGCGCAACCAGTTTACGTTGCCGCGCAGGGTGTTTATCTCGCCGTTGTGGATGATGAGGCGATTGGGGTGCGCGCGCTCCCAGCTGGGCGTGGTGTTGGTGGAGTAACGGGAATGCACGAGCGCAAGCGCGCTCTCCACCGCCGCGTCGTTGAGGTCCAGGTAGAAGCGACGCATCTGGGTCGCCACCAGCATGCCCTTATATACAATGGTGCGCGCGCTCATGGAGCACACATAGAAGATCTTGCCCTCAAGCTCGTGCGCCGCCTCGCCGCGCTTCTCTATGGTGCGCCGGCACACGTAGAGCTTGCGCTCAAACTCGTCTCCCGGCGCCACGTGGTCGGGGCGGGACACAAACGCCTGCAGGATGGTGGGCATGCAGGCTCGCGCCGTGGCCCCCAGGTCGTGGTCGTCCACCGGCACCTCGCGCCAAAAGAGCACGGGAATTCCCTCGGCGGCACAGCCGTCCTCAAAGATGCGACGTGCGTCGCGTACCCCAGTCTGGTCCTGGGGACAAAAGATCATGGCCACGCCATAGTCGCCTTCGTTGGGCAGCAGGTGCCCGCACTTTTGCGCCTCCTTGCGGAAGAACCGGTGCGGCACCTGAAAGAGGATGCCGGCCCCGTCTCCCGTGTTTGGCTCCAATCCCTTGCCACCTCGATGCTCAAGGTTTACGAGCACCGAAAGCGCGTCGTCAACCATGCTGTGAGACCGCTTGCCCTTAAGATGTGCCAAGGCACCAATGCCGCAAGCATCGTGCTCAAACTCCGGCCTATAGAGTCCTGTGCCCATATCATCTCCTCCCGCCTAAAGAATGGTCGTGCCAAGCAAAGGGGAGTATCCCCATTGCTTGGGGCAGGGTGACACGGTCGTCTTTTACCTCGTCACGCCATTCGCAGAACTATAACGCCCGCGCACCCGCCTTGGCGTCCGTGTGTCTGGCGTATTCTATTTGTGACCCACGCGACACAATCCGTTACACATCCCGAAGCCCATCGGAAACCATTGGGCAATTCTTGCGTAGCTCTTGCGTCACATACTTAGGTAAGGGTATCCATCGCTAGAGTTGGGGGAGCTTATGATCTCGACGGTATTCTCGGCCGCACTCCCCATGGGAGAGAGCCTGGCAGTGCAACGAAACCGCATTACCGGAATGCGCAAGACGGGCCCCAGGATCGCCTTGGTAACGGGCATGCACGGAAACGAGCTCGTGGGGCAGTACGTTACCTACGAGCTGACCCGCCGGCTTACCAAGGACCTGCAAAACCTGTCGGGTGTGGTGGACATATATCCCGCGCTCAACCCGTTGGGTCTCTCCATGCGCTCGCACGGCGTGCCCCAGTTTGACATAGACCTCGACCGAACGTTTCCCGGCAACCCCGACGGCAACCTCACCGAGGCGCTCGCCGCAGCCATACTCGCCGACATCTCGGGCTCCACGGCATGCATAATCGTGCAGTCGTCCGACGAGTTTGTGCAAGAGATCTCTCAGGCGCGCGTTGACGAGAAGAACACCCAGGTGCTCGTGAGGCTCGCGTCGTTGCTCAACCTGCGCCTTGTGTGGGTCCAGCGGCCAACCTCGTCGCTGCGCTCCACCCTTGCCCATACGCTCAACAAGCAGGGCACGCCTTCGCTGGTAATAAAGATGGGCTCGGACATGCGTCAGGCCGAGAACGAGAGCGCGTGGTTTGTGGAGGGAATCCTGCGCCTGTTGAGCGAGCTGCACGCCTGGTCCGGCCCCACGATCGCGCTGCCCGACCCCAAGGTCTCTGGCGGCAACGACATAATCACCCTGCTGGCAGAGGAGCCAGGCCTCTTTTTGCCGCGTGCCGAATGCGGCACCACCATACGTCGGGGGCAGACCATAGGTCTTGTGGTGGACCCGTTGGAAGGCGTGGTGAGGCAGGAGCTCAAGGCGCCGTCCCCAGGCCTTCTGTTTGCTCTGCGCACCTATCCGGTGGTGTATCCGGGGTCTTTGATCGCACGAGTACTGGAGGACTGACGTGATTCGCGGAACAATCTACCAAATGGACATCCCTCATCGCGAGCCCATGCGCATTCGCGGGTTTGAGTTTGGCAACGAGCGGGGCGAGAGGTCGTGCGCCATAATTGGCTCCATGCGGGGCAACGAGGTGCAGCAGGCCTTTGTGTGCGCCAACCTCATATCGCTTATGGCGCGAATCGAGCAGGCGGGCATGATTGCAAAGAACAAGTGCATACTCGTCATTCCCTGCGTCAACCCCCTCTCCATGAACGTGCAGCAGCGGTTTTGGCCGGGCGACAGCGCCGATATAAACCGCAGTTTTCCCGGAGACGCCCACGGAAGAAGCACGGAGCGCATTGCCGCGGCCATCATGCGCGTGGCACGTCTCTTTACCTACGGCATGCAGCTGTGCAGCTTTAACCAGCCCGGTGACTTTTTGCCACATGTTCGCATAACCGATCAGGGGCCGATCTCTGCCAAGTCCCTAGAGCTCGCGGCCGACTTTGGGTTTGAGTTTGCGATGCACAGAAAGCCGACCCCCTTTGACACCACCACCCTCAACTATGCATGGCAGGAGTCGGGTACGCATGCCTTCTCGTTGTACAGCAGTGCGACCGATCGCATTGACACTGCCAGCGCCAAGGCCGTTACGGACGCCGTGCTGAGGTTCCTCGCAACGCGAAAGGTCATCGAGCTGGTTGGCGACATGCAGGTTCCGGCGGGTCATCATTCAAGGATTCTGCAGGAGGCCGAGCTTGTGGACGTGCGGACCGAGCAGTCGTCGGGCTTCTTTGTGCCGGCCGCTCATGCGGGCGATCGCGTTCGTGCCGGACAGCGGCTAGGAGGCGTGCTCGATGCCATGGACTCGCATCTTTTGGAGTCGCTCACGGCGCCCGTGTCGGGACGTGTGTTCTTTATGCGCACCGATCCGCTGATCCAGCAGCACATGGTCGCGTTTCGCATCGCCCCCGAATAGGCGGACGAACCGCACGGGTCCCGCGCCCGGTCGTGGGCCCGGCAGCGTGCTGTCTTTTCGAGCTGTGTGGGTCGTGGTCCCAACAGCGTTCTGTGTTTT
>JAUMWN010000010.1:47396-49267 GCA_030529625.1 Coriobacteriales bacterium | reverse complement strand
GGAGGCTTCATGAACATCGAAGACTTTTATACGGGGGCAGAGTTTTTTGCCCACACCTGGCTGGGCGCGCACCTCGAGGACGGCGGTGTGACGTTTCGCACGTACGCCCCGGCCGCGCAGCACATCGACGTTCGCACGAACTTTGGCGACGTGCCCATGCACCGCATCGCCGACGGCAACTTTTGGCAGTCCCACGTAGACGGCATGGGACCAGGAGACCCCTATGCCTACGTAGTCCACCATGGGGGTGAGGCCCACGAGCACTGCGACCCCTACGGCTACGGCATGGACCTGCGTCCCGCCCACCGCTCCATCGTGCGCGACCTCTCGTTTTGCTGGCACGACGAGGGCTGGATGGCCCATCGCTCCGCTTGCTACGACGAGCCGCTCAACATATACGAACTGCACCTGGGCAGCTGGCGCAAGCGCAGCGGCACGCAGCAGAGCCTGGAGGTGGGCGACTGGTTTACCTACGCCGAGATCGCCTATCAGCTGATCCCCTACCTCAAGGAGACGGGCTACACGCACGTCGAGTTCCTGCCGCTTATGGAGCATCCCTTCGACGGCTCCTGGGGATACCAGCCCACGGGGTTCTTCTCCCCCACCAGCCGCTACGGCACGGCACACCAGCTGATGGAGCTCGTGGACATGCTCCACGGGGCGGGCATCGGGGCAATCCTGGACTTCGTTCCCGTGCACTTTGCCACGGATGACTACGGCCTGGGGCGCTTCGACGGCACGCCGCTCTTCGAGCCCACGGATCCCAAGGAGGCCAAGAGCGAGTGGGGCAGCTACAACTTTGCCCACAATCGCGGAGAGGTTCGCTCGTTTTTGCAAAGCGCCGCCAACTACTGGCTCGGCGCCTACCACTTTGACGGCCTGCGCATGGACGCCATAAGCCGCATCGTCTATCACCAAGGCGACAAGGACCTGGGCGTAAACGCACCCGCCGTGGAGTTCGTGCGCAACATGAACGGCGGCCTGCGCTACCTCCATCCCAGCGCCATGCTCATTGCCGAGGACTCCACCGACTACCCCGGCATCACCGCCCCCGTGAGCCAGGGCGGCCTGGGGTTCGACTACAAGTGGGACATGGGCTGGATGAACGACACGCTCAACCTCTTTCGCACGCCGCCAGAGGAGCGCAGCGCGAACTACCACAAGCTGTCCTTCTCCATGATGTACTACCCGTCCGAGCGCTACCTACTCTCGCTCTCACACGACGAGGTGGTGCACGAGAAGGCCACCATCGTCCAAAAGATGTGGGGTGACTACGACCTCAAGTTTCCGCAGGCCAGAACCCTTGCCCTGTACATGTATGCCCATCCCGGCAAGAAGCTCAACTTTATGGGCGGAGAGCTGGCGCAGCTGCGCGAGTGGGACGAGCGACGAGAGCAGGACTGGTCGCTGCGCCAGTACCCCCTGCACGACTCCTTCTATCACTTTTTCACCGAGCTCAACGAGCTCCACGCCAACCATCCGGCGCTTTGGGCAAACGACTACGACGTCCACGGGTTTGCGTGGCGCCAAGTCGCAGACCCCACAAACGTTGTGTATGCCTTCGAGCGCCGCAGCACAAGCGAGCGGATGCTCTGCGTGCTCAACCTCTCGAACCACGAGTTGCCCGGCTACGTGGTGAGCTTGGAGGACGTCCGTCGCGCACGCATGCTGCTCAACACCGACTGGGAGCGCTTTAGCGGCGCGACATACGAAGACGACTGCCGCTGGTTCAAGCTCGCAAGCAACCAGCTTACCTGCACGCTCGCGCCCTTCTCGGGACAGCTCTACCTTATGGAATAGCGGCAGGTTGCACTCAGGGGACAGTCCCCCCAGTACATTTTGCGGGGGGGTGGGGGGGGGGGGTGCCCCGA
>JAUMWN010000010.1:0-47386 GCA_030529625.1 Coriobacteriales bacterium | reverse complement strand
CTCACCCCGGGTCACCCCCCCCCATTCACCGGCGGGGTTTTGCACTGGGGGGACTGTCCCCTGAGTGCAACCCATGCGCAGGCAATGACCTATACTGAGCTGAGACGCCAAGGAGGCGGGGTGCCCAAAGAGAGGGGACGCAGCATGGCCGCAGCACGAAAGCGCACACGCATAGAACTGCTCGACATCGCAAAGGCCATAACCATCTTCCTCGTGATCGTGGGGCACACGACGTCCAACACCGACACCATCATGTACCGACGCGTGCTCTACGCCTTCCACATGCCGCTGTTCTTCTTCCTTGCCGGCATGTCCACCAAGCCCAAGCCCGTCCATGGCCTGGCGGGCTATCGCACCTTCCTCAAGAAGAACATCCTGGCCCTTGTGGTGCCCTTTGTTGTTTGGGGCCTCGTCTATGCGCCGTTCTCGTTCTCCAACTTCTCCTACCTGTTCTATGCCTCATGGGCCGCGCTCGGCAAGATGGGAACGCTCACCTCGCTCTGGTACCTCTCGGCATTCTTCGTCGCGCGCATCATTGTGCAGCTGATCATCTCGGTGCTGGACGGGTTTGGGATGAGTGACAAGAACCTTGCCTACGGCCTCATCGCACTACCGATGTTCGCCATCGGTCTGCTACTGCCATACCTGGAGCAGGGCTATCCGTGGTGCCTGGACGTGGCCTTCGTCGCGACGGGCATCATCCTTTTGGGCATGGCACTCCGCAGGACGTTGCTCGTCTTTGCGGTGCAAACGGAGATGGTGCTCATCGCCTCCTTCGTGGCAAGTCTGGCGCTCCTCATCCTAGGCACCGTCGCGCGCGGCGACGCGTGCGACCTCGTCCTCATGTGCGGCGCGCAGTACGGCAACCTCTTCTGGTTCTTCGTGAACAGCGCGAGCGGAACCATGGTGGTCCTCACCGGCTCCATGCTGCTCTGCCGTCTGGCTCACGAGGGCGCCAACCCGTTTAGCCTCGCCTCCGTCTCCTTTATTGGCATGCACACCATGGGCATCTTCCTTTTGCACAAGCCCATGCTGCAGGAGGTGCTCATGCCGTTCTGCTCAAGCTGGATACCCGGCCCTCAGCTCCTTGCGGCAATTGTGGCCAGCATCTTTGCCCTCATCCTGAGCATGGGGCTCTGCGTCGTGATCGAGCACTACATCCCCGAGCTTCTTGGACAGTTCCCGGTCTTTCCCACCGGCCTCCTCTCGCAGCGCAAAAAGAAGGGGGACGAGAAGGCCGCCAAGGAAGAGGCTGCCTCGTAGAGACGGCCCCGGTCTTGCTATTTCTTCTTGGTCGGGCTATTACTTCTTGGTCTTGCCCGCCTTCTTGAGCGACCGGAAGAAGCGTACGACGAACTTTGCCTTCTTGAAGCCCTGGAGGCCGTTTATCTGCTCCTCGCACTCCTTTTACAGCTCAGCCTCGTCGAAGTCACCACCCAAGGTTTGCGCGGCGGGCCAGAAGTACTTGGCCATGAGCCTACCGAGCCCGCCAGGCTGATTCTGTGACTCCTCGGGGTTCTCCTCCTGCAGCATCTCGTCGGGTATGAACTTGCAGATCTCTACGAGAAACGCGTTGTCGTTGATGGCCTTTACTACGTATTCATTGGCAGTCATGCTGTTGATAGTCATGATGGCACCTTCTCTCTCTTCCTGTCGTGCTGCGTCGCTTTTCGTGAATTGCATACCAATACGCACAGGCAGGGGTTGTGTCTCACCATCCCATCGCCCGCCATTGCGGTGAGCCAGTCATAACATGCACATTCATTATTGTATGAGGCATTCTGCCCGAATTCTCGTGATGACTTCCATTGGGCGCATTATTACAAATTTACATTTTTGTACACTTTCGTGCTCTCGAGCCGTGTTTCCGTGGGATGGTTGACGATAGTGCACAGTAGCTAGAATAGCCATCGCCCACTTTCTCCCCTAACCGCTCCGTTTTGCCACCTTTTCGTCGATTTGTGTACATTTATGTATTTTTGTACTTATGTCGGACATGGCAGCGTCGGCCCTTCGGAGACCTCCGACGTACTTCGGGTATCCGTCGGAGTAAACACCCGTATAACCTGCCCCAACATGAGGCCCCAATCTTCCAAGACCGCGACTATGGTTGGGTGTAAGATATGCGTCCGGCTGACGGTTAAGCCTTGTCGGTGCTAGGCAACGCCCTTTGCTTCCACAGAAAGGAGAGTTGCCATGGAAGTTCTACTCGCTGTTCTGCAGCTGCTGATAGTATTCCTAGGAGTGCTCAAGGCATACTTCGAGCTCAAATGCCCGGAGAAGGAGGAGGATAGCAATTCCGATGCACACGACGATAACCACAGGCCAAAGCACCTAAAGGGTTGAGGCAAAAGAATAGGGCCGGCGTTGCAGCGCCATAGGCCCTAGTCAAAACCCCAACGGCGTTGCCTAGCTACCCCTTACAACAACTAGGCTGCCGTCAGCTGTATTCTACCCACTTTCGCTGACCTCAGTCAACGAGTACAAACGCGTCCTTGTCGCACTGAGGGGACAGTCCCCCGAGTACATCGCGCACGATGTACTCGGGGGACTGTCCCCTCAGTGCGACCTCTCCGCACCAAAAGCTATACAATGGTGCAAATTCACTCAACGAAAGAGGCATCCATGGAAATCACCTCCACCACCAACGAGACGACCACCACGCTCGCCCTTGACGGCTGGCTCGACACCAGCACCGCGCCGATCCTCTCTGCCGAGATCGAGAAACTCGACCCGGACTGCGAGCAGCTCATCCTCGACTTTACCGACCTGGAGTACATCTCTTCGGCGGGACTTCGCGTGCTTGTTACCGCCCACAAGACGATGCACGGCAACCTCACGGTGACCAACTCGTCGCCCGAGGTGATGCAGGTACTGCACATGACTGGCTTCGACAAGCGCATCAACCTGGCATAGCGCTAAAACGCCACGATGAAGCGCTCCATTCTCAGTCGCTTTGCAATCTTTAGCGCCGTGGGGTTGGCCATTGCGATTTGCATCTCCGTGCTGTTGAGCAACTGGTACAACTCCTCAGACATCGCCGCAGGCTATTATGCCAGGGCATCCATAGCTGACGACGAGGTCCAAAGTCTCTTTTTTGGGATGACGTACGACGAGCTCTTCTCCAATGGCGAAAGCGAGACGTACGAACAGATGCGCACCGCGCTCCGCAGTCTCTGCCAGGACTTTGGTGCGGAGTATGCATACATGTTTGAGATGGGTGAGGACCAAGAAACGCGCACGTACCTGTTCTGCGTTGCCGAGGACGACAACGCAGACACGGCACTGCGTGAGATTAGGCCCTTGGGCGCGCAGTCAAACGCAACTCTCGCCCAGCAGGAGCTGGATGCAATCCACGGGGCGATGAACTCCGATCCCGACGTTACCGACAACGAGTTTGGCAACGACCTGTGCTGGTACTTTCCGTTTGAGATTGACGGCAGCACAAAGCCCATCGTCTTTGGCATAGACTTTGATGTGGCGAAGGAGCAGCTGGAGATTTGGGAATACACCCTGTCGTTTATCATCCCCCTGCTCTTTGGCATCGTGTGCATCGTAATATTCGAGCTGATCTTGCTCAAGCAGAGCGTTGCGGACCCCCTGCGCACGCTTGCGGGCCGCATGCGCAGATTTACGCAGGACGGCACCCAAAACAAAGAGCACATTGCCGTGGGAAAGACGGCCGAGATAGCCGACATCGAGACCTCGTTTAACCAAATGACCGACGACATAGACACCTACGTGGGACGCATCGCCCAGATGTGCGAGGAACGCGTGGCGGTCGAGACCGAGCTGGAGGTAGCCCGCCGCATCCAACATGGCCTCGTGCCACCCACCACGCAGTGCGAAGAAGACCGCTACAACGCCTATGCGTTCGAGCGCACCGCGCGCGCCGTTGGCGGCGACTTCTACGACCTCACCGTACTTAAGGACGGCAAGCTGCTCCTCGTGATCGCCGACGTGTCAGGCAAGGGCGTGAGCGCAGCGCTGTTTATGGCGATGTTCCGCACGCTCGTGTACGACAAACTGCAGGCAAACCTCAATCCGGCGCACGCCCTCAACGAGGCAAACGACACCTTGGTGAGCAACAACCCCGAGAACATGTTCGCGACGCTCATCGCGGGAGTGTTCGACCCCGCCACGGGTGTTCTCACCTTTGCGAACGCCGGCCACACCCCTCCCCTTATGGTGGGCGGAACGTATTTGACGCCCGATCCCGGCATCGCGCTTGGGCTGTTCGAGGACGCGGGGATCGTCAACGAGACGCTGGTCCTCAAACCAGGCGAGGGCGTGCTCTTCTACACGGACGGCGCGACCGAGGCGGTTGGCCCCCAAAGCACGTTCTTTGGAGAAGATCGGCTCATGCAGGCCGTGCGGGAACAGAAGGACGCCAAGGGCGCGGTGCACGCCGCGGTGGATGCGGTCGATGCCTTTGCAGAGGAGCAGGAGCAGTTCGACGACCTCACTCTGCTCGCCCTGTTCGCGACGGGTGACGGGGGCATGGACTGGCAGGCGACGCTTGCGCCCGAGCTGAGGTCGTTCCCTGAGGTACGCGAGCACATTGTTGAGCTGTGCGGCACAGGCCCCCAGGCAAAGCAGGTGGTGCTCGCCTGCGACGAGGCCTTTGCCAACGTGGTGCACTACTCGGGCGCGACTGCCGTGGACGTGTCGCTGCACGTTGCAGGCAACGAGGTCGTGGCACGCATCTCCGACGACGGTGTGCCCTTTGACCCCTTGGCCCACGACGGGGAGGAACGCGCCTTTGAGGACCTCGACATGGGCGGCATGGGCATCATGCTCATTCGCGAGGCATGCGACGACGTCGCCTACGAATACGTAGACGGCAGGAACGTACTCACCATGCGGTTTGGGCTTGCCGTGTAGACAAAAGGGACAGTCCCCCGAGTGCACCTCATGCGCGTGCCTGCGGTTGAGCCGCGAGCTATGGTGAGGTGCACTCGGGGGACAGTCCCTTTTGTCTACCGTCCCCTTACAGGTCGAAGAAGCCCAACATCTGCATCATCTCTATGGCCTGCCTGAGGTAGCGCATCTCGGTAATGGACCACTGGAAGCCCAGGCGATAGAGCGCCTTTACGGTAAAGTGGTTGGTCGGCGGATTCTCGTAGCGCATCTCGTCGTCGTCCAGGCTGTAGTTGACCAGCGGCGACACGTACGCGTTTATGGCGTCGTCGGCGAGCGCCTCCCGGAGCCGCGTCCCAAAGCGCTCGTCGTCCACGATGTCGATGTCCAGGCCGCAGTCCTGCATGGCGCGTATGATGTTGCCCATCTCCACGTCGTGCGAGTTGTAGGGATGGAACACCGTAAAGCGCCTGTCGGTGCCGGCAAGCAGCACGATGGCGTGCGCCACCTCGTCTATGGGCGAGAACTCGTCCGTCTCGTCCATCTCGGACATGGGGAAGCAACCCATGGCCACGTACGACTTGAGCGTGCTCATAAAGTTATTGGTGCTAAAGTTCACCTGGAACTCGCCATCCTGCTGACGG
This sequence comes from Coriobacteriales bacterium, assembly GCA_030529625.1. Classification (GTDB taxonomy): domain Bacteria; phylum Actinomycetota; class Coriobacteriia; order Coriobacteriales; family Atopobiaceae; genus RUG440. Next base: position 41,882 of record JAUMWN010000010.1, on the reverse strand, counting down.
CTCATGAGGTTGCCCACGCGCATGATCTTTGCGTCCAAACCCTGCTCCCCCACCATCTCCAAGACGACCTTCTCGGCGAGGTACTTGGTGTGGACATAGCCGTTTGACTCGGTTTCCTGACCAAGCTCGAGCCTGGCTTCGGTGAGCTCCTCCGTCTTTGCGTTGGTGCCAACCATGTCGCCAGACACCGATACGGTGGACACATGCACGAGTCGCACGCCCTTGGCCAGGCAGCGCTCCGCGAGGTTGCGCACGCCGTCCACGTTGATGGACTTGAGGAACGAGAACTCAGCAAAGTGCTTCACACTCGCCGCGCAGTTGAACACCGTTTGGAAGTCGAGCTTGAACACGTCCCGTAGGCTAGCGGCATCGGTGATGTCGCCGTCCACGACCACGATCCTGTTGCCAAAGTACGGGCGTATGTCCTGCTCGAAGTAGTAGAACATGTTTGCGCGCAGGCGATCCTCGGCGCTCATGTCGTCCCAGCCGCGCACGAGACAGTACACAACGCACTCGCTGCCTTGCAAGAGCTCGCGAAGCACGTGAGCGCCCAAGAATCCCGTGCCGCCCGTGAGCAGCACGTTGCCCACATCGCCCGGCCGAATCTCGTCCACGAACTCGGGCGTGTTGTGCGCAAGGGCCAGCTGCACGCCCGTTTGCGGCCGCTCGTCCTCGCTCGCCGCAAGCTCTGGTGCCGCGTTAGACTCGCCCTCGTCGTGTGCGCGCTTGGCAAGAATGACCTGCTCCAGGCCCTCAACCGTAAGCGCGTCGAAGATGTCCTGATACGTAAGCGGCAGGTCGGCCACCATGGCGGCCATCATGACCTTTGCCGCCGTGAGCGAGGTGCCGCCCACCTCAAAGAAGCTGTCATCCACGCCAACCTCGTCGATGCCGAGCGCCTTCTTGTAGATGTCGAGCAGCTGCGCCTGAAGGTCGGTGACGGGCTGCTTGACCGTGCGCGTTACATGGACCTCCTCCGCAGAGGGCAGCGCCTTCTTGTTTACCTTTCCGTTTGCCGTGAGCGGCATCTCATCAAGCTGAATGAGCACCTGAGGCACCATGTAGGACGTGAGGTACTCGCTCAGATGTGCCTTGAGCGCATCGAGGTCCACCTGCTCGTCTGCCGTAAAGTACGCGGCCAGGTAGTCCGTTGTGCCATGTGCCACCACGACCGCGCTCATGCGAACGCTGGGATAGCCGTTGAGCACGTTCTCAATCTCGCCGAGCTCGATGCGCAGGCCACGCAGCTTTACCTGGTCGTCCATGCGGCCTCGATACTCGATCTGGCCGTCCTCGCGAATGCGCGCGAGGTCGCCACTGCGGTACGCCCGCATGCCGAGCAGACCAATAAAGCTGCGCTCGTTGAGGTCGGGCCTGCCTACGTAGCCACGGCCCACACCGTCGCCCAGAATCACGAGCTCGCCCGTGGCACCAAGCGGCTGGAGCCTGCCTTCGCGGTCCACCGTTGCCACATGGACGTTTGCGTTGGGGATGCCAATGGTAACGTCATCCGCACCCTGCACCACCTGCATGGTGCAGCTGATGGTCGCCTCGGTGGGGCCGTAGCCGTTCATGATGTGCAGGTTGGGGTTGACCTCGCGCAGGCGATCGTACAGCGCCGGCGGGAAGGCTTCAGCGCCCAGGTCAATCGAGCGCAGGCCCCGTACGGCAGACTCGAACGCGGGCATGTCGAGCATGTTGAGTATGTAGCTTGGCGTGCAGTTCATCATGTTCACGTGATTTTGGGCCATAAGCTGCGCCATCGCCATGGGATCCATAATCTGTTCCTGCGTGGCCAGCACCACGGTGAGCCCGTTGGCCAGCCCAACGAACTCTTCCATGATGCTGACGTCAAAGGTAAGGGCGGCAATGGCAAGGCACACGTGGGCGCGCCTCGTATAGCCCAGGATCTCGTGGTTCTTCTCATTGTCGTCCACGAAGTTCACCAAGTTGTGGTTGGTGAGCATCACGCCCTTGGGACGTCCCGTGGAGCCTGAGGTGTAGATTACGTAAGCGAGGTTGCCTGCCGCAACCTCCACGTTGAGGTCGTCGCAAGCGCCCGAGGCCACGGCCTCCGTAGCCTCCACCACCGTGAGGTCCAGGTCGGCCAGGCTCTCGAGAAGCTCCGCGCGCGCGTCGAGCACGGCCCCGGTCGCAAGCACAAGGCGGCAGCCCGAGTCCTCCAGGATGTAGCGCACGCGCTCCTCGGGGTACTCCGGGTCGACGGGCAAGAACGCGCCGCCAGCCTTGAGCACACCCTGGCGCATGACGTAGGCCCAGGAGTCGCGCTCGGCAAGCACGGCCACCATGGCGTCGGGGCCGGCGCCTGCCGCCGCGAGCGCGCGGCCCACGGCGTTTGCCTGGGCGTTGAGCTCGCCGTAGGTGAGCGTGCGGTCAATCGCCACGAGTGCCGTGCGCTCGGGGTGCGTGGCCGCCTGGTCCTGCAGCAGGCGGTAGGCCGGCCTCTCCGCCACGGGACAGTCGGTGTCGTGCAGGGCGCGGATAGCCGCCTCGTCGTCGGCGTTGGTGAGGCGCACCTCGCCAAGCGTCGCGCGCTCCACGAACTCGCCGCACACGGTGGCCGTCATGTTGAGCAGACCGCGCACGGTGTAGGAGCTGTACTGACGCGGGTTGTACGAGCAATCGAGCACGACGTCTGCGCCCTCGAGGCTGGCGTCGATGTCCATGCCGGACTTGGCCTGGTCGAGCTCAAGGTCGATGTCTGTTGCCGCATGCCCGCAAAGGCTCAGGTCCTCCGCACTGGCAGAGTCGCCCTGGTAGGCAAACAGGAGGGTTCCCTTGATGTCGTAGGCGCGGCTAATCTCCGCAAAGCTGTAGAGGTCGTTTGCCATTGCGTCGAGCAGGTAGGACTGGCACGCTTCGATGGCCGAGACTACCGTCTGCTTCGGCTTGCCCTCGTGGCGTGCCGGAAGCGTCTTTACCAGCATGGTCACCGCACGCGAGAGGCGCGAATCGCTTCGACCGTTGTAGATGGTGGCAAATACGGCCGCGTCCTCTGCCGAAGTAAATGCCCGAAGCGCATGGCCAAAGGCCGTGGTAAAGAAGGCGTTAGCGGTAAGGCCATGCGCCTCGCAGAAAGCGCGCACGGCGTCGGCACGCGGCACACGCACCTGCATGGACGCGATGCCCGCAGCCTCCTGATTGCCGTCGGTGGGCGGCAGGGTGTCACCACCGCAGCCCACGAAGATGCCGTCGTAGAACGCCTTTGCCTTGGCAAGGCGCTCGGACGCACGGGCCTTCTGCTCGTCTAGCGCAAACTCAAAGCCGGTGTAGGACTCAGGCGCAACCTCCCCGCCCGCGTAGGCGGCAGATATGTCATCGAGCAGCACGTCCAGCGACTCGCCGTCACTCACGATGTGATGCGTGTCGAGGAACAGATACGTGCCCTCGTCCGTGGCATACACCTCCGCGCGGTAGAGCGGCTCCTCCGCCGTAAGGTCGAACGGACGCACGAGCGCAGACAGGTCGGCCGGAAGCGCGTCGAGCAGGGCCACGTGAGCCTCGATCGCCTCGTGACGCACGGCCACGACCTCGCCGGAATCGTTCGTGCGGATCGTCATGAACAAATACGGATGCGCAAGCAAGGTCGTCTGTACCGCATCGCGCAGGCGAGCGGCGTCCACGGAGCCGTCCAGCTTGTACAGGAAGGGGATGTTGTAGGCCGTGGAACCCGGCATGCGCAGGCATTCCACAAAGATGCCCTGCTGCGTCTGCGAGAGCGGGTATTCCTCGCGCATCTCGTAGGTCTCCTGCTGCCCTGCGGCGCCCACGAACTCCTCCAGAGCCTCTATCGTACGGTTGGCGTACACGTCGGCGACCTTTACGGATGTGCCAAAGGCGTCGGCCAAAAGGGCGCACAGGCGTATGCAGCCAATGGATGAGAGACCCGCGGCAAACAGGTCGGTGGTTATGCCCAGGTGCGGGTCGGCGCCGATGACCTCACAGGCCAGTGCATGGATCTGCCGCTGGGTCTGGGTCTGGGGGGCGACGATCTCGGCTGCCTCCGCCTGAATCTCGGGCAGGGCGCGCTTGTCCACCTTGCCGTTGGCCGTGAGCGGCATCTCGTTCAGCTGCATGATGGCCTGGGGCACCATGTATTCGGTGAGGTATTCGCCCAGGTGCACGCGCAGGGCGTTGATGTCCACCTCGTTGTCGGCCGTGAAGTAGGCCGCCAGGTAGTCCGTCTGCCCATGCGCCACCACGACCACGCTGGAGCGTACGCCGGCATAGTTGTTGAGCACGTTCTCAATCTCGCCGAGCTCGATGCGCAGGCCGCGCAGCTTTACCTGGTCGTCCATGCGGCCGCGATACTCGATCTGACCGTCCTCGCGAATGCGGCACACGTCTCCCGAGCGATAGGCCGGCATGCCCAAAAGCTCAATAAAGCTGTGCGCGGTAAGGTCTTCGCGACCCACGTAGCCACGGCCGACGCCATCGCCCAGAATCACGAGCTCGCCCGTAGCTCCCAGGGGCTGCAGCATGCCGGCACGGTCCACCGTGGCCACGTGCACGTTGCCGTTGGGGATGCCAATGGTAATGCTGCTCGTGCCGTCCACCACCTGCATGGTGCAGCTGATGGTTGCCTCGGTGGGGCCATAGCCGTTCATCACGTGCAGGTAGGGGTTGAGGGCCTTCAAACGGTCGTAGAGACCAGCCGGGAAAGCCTCGGCGCCAAAGTCGATGGAACGCAGACGCTTGGCCGCCTCCGCAAAGGCGGGGATGTCCAGCATGTTTGAGATGTAGCTCGGCGTACAGCTCATAACGTCCACACGGTTGCCAATCATGAGCCGCGAGAGCGCCACGGGGTCCATGATCTGCTCGGTCGTGGCCAGCACCACGGTGAGGCCGTTGGCCAGCGGCACGAACTCCTCCATGATGGCAAAGTCAAAGGTGAGCGCCGCCACGGCAAGGCTCACGAGGCCATAGCGCACATAGCCCAGGATCTCGCCGTTCTTCTCATTTTCGTCCACGAAGTTCACCAGGTTGTGGTTGGTGAGCATCACGCCCTTGGGCCGTCCCGTGGAGCCCGAGGTGTAGATGACGTAGGCCAGCGCGTCGTCTGGCACCGCCACGTTGAGGTTCGTCTGTTCGTGCGAGGCGACGGCGCCGGTAGCCTCCACGACCGTGAGGTCGAGGTCGGCAAGCGCGGCAAACAGGTCGGCGCGCGCATCCAGCACGCTCTGCGTGGTAACGACCAGCCGCGCCCCGGAGTCCTCCAGGATGTAGCGCACACGCTCCTCGGGATACTCGGGGTCGATGGGCAAGAACGCGCCACCAGCCTTGAGCACGCCCTGGCGCATCACGTAGGCCCAGGAGTCGCGCTCGGCAAGCACGGCCACCATGCAGTCGGGCGCGGCGCCGGCTGCGGCGAGCGCACGGCCAACCGCGTTGGCCTGGGCGTTGAGCTGGCCGTAGGTGAGCGTGCGGTCGCAGGCCACGAGCGCAACGCGCCCAGAGTGCATCTGCGCCTGATCCTGCAGCAGGCGGTAGGCGGGACGGGTCGCCACGGGCCAGTCCGAGTCGTGCAGGGCGCGGATGGCCGCCTCGTCGTCGGCGGTCGTAAGACGCACCTCGCCAAGCGTGTCGCGCACCACGAATTCCTCGCACACCACGAGCATGGCATGCAGCAGGCCCTGCGCGGTGTAGGCGCTAAAGCGGGAGGGACTGTACGAGCACTCGGCAAGCACCTGGTCGCCATCCAGGAACACGTCTATGTCCATGCCCGCCTTGGCCTGCGAGAGACCGAGCTCGGAGGGCTTGCTCGCGTAGCCACAGATTCTCGTGTCGGCGGCATCCGACACCTCGCCCTGATAGGCAAACAGGATGTCGCTCGTAATGCCATAGACCTTGTGTATCTCAGCAAAGCTAAACAGGTCGTGCGCCATGGCGTCGAGCAGGTACGCCTGGCACTCGTCCACCGCCTGAGCCACCGGCGTGTTGGGGTCGTTGCGCAGCAGGATGGGTAGCGTCTTTACGAACATCGAGACGCTGTGCACGATGCGCGGGTCGCTCCTGCCGTTGTAGATGCTTGCGAACACCGCCTCCTCGGCAAAGCAGAACGACTGCAGCGCCACGCCAAACGCCGTGGTAAAGAAGGCGTTGATCGACAGGCCACGCTCCTCGCAGAAGGTGCGCACCGCCGTGCCCAGACCAGCTTGCGCGGCATGCACGTACGCGTTGCCCGCATCGGTTGGCGTGCCGTCTGCGACCGGTATGGTGTCGCCTCCGTTGCCCTGCAGCACGCCGTCGAAGAACGCCCTGGCGTCATCCAGACGCTTCGACGCGCGAGCCCGCTGCTCGTCGAGCGCGAACTCGAAGCCCGTGTAGGTCTCCGGCGCAACCTCCCCGCCCTCGTACGCAGCCGTCACGTCGCGCAGCAGCACGTCCAGCGACTCGCCGTCGCTCACGATGTGGTGCGTGTCCAGGAACAGGTACTTGCCCTCGCTGGTGTTATACAGGGCCACGCGGAACAGCGGCTCGCCCGACTCCAGGTTAAACGGGCGCACGAGCTGGACCGGCTCCGGCAGCACGTCGTCTAGCGCTATGTCCACTGGCTGCGGCTCGTGGCGCACGGCGCGCGCGTGGCCCTCCTCGTCGCGGCGAATCGTCGCAAACAGGTACGGATGTGCCTGCAGCGCCGCCTGCAGCGCGACGCGCAGCCGCTCCATGTCCACCGCGTCGTCGAGCTGGTACAGCTCGGGAATGTTGTAGATGGTCGTGTCCGGGTGCAGGAGGCACTCAAAGAATATGCCCTGCTGCGTTTGCGAGAGCGGATACTCGCCGCGCAGCTCGTATGCCTCCTCGCTCGCGGCAAGGCTCAGGTGCGCCTCGATGGCCTCCACGGTGCGCAGGTCGAACATGTCGGCGACCTTGAGGGTCTTGCCCAGCTCGTCGGCAATCAGCGCACACAGTCGAATGCAGCCAATGGATGAGAGGCCCGCGGCAAACAGATCGGTGGTAATGCCCACGCGCTCATGGCCAATGACCTGGCACGCCAGCGAGAGGAGCTGCTTCTGCGCCTCGTTTTGCGGGGCCACGATATCGGCGGCCGCAAGCTCAATCGTGGGAAGGGCGCGCTTATCGGCCTTGCCGTTGGCCGTGAGCGGCATCTCGGCGAGCTGCATGAGGGCCTGCGGCACCATGTAGGCCGTGAGGTACTCGGACAGATGCGCCTTGAGCTCGCCCAAATCCACGGGCTTGTCTGCCGTGAAGTAGGCGGCCAGATAGTCCGTCTGGCCGTGGGCCACAATCACCACGCTCGTGCGGACACCGGGATAGCTGTTGAGCACGTTCTCGATCTCGCCCAGCTCCACGCGCAGGCCGCGCAGCTTTACCAGGTTGTCCGCGCGACCGTGGAACTCTATCTGGCCATCCCAACGCACGACAGCCAGGTCGCCCGTGCGATACGCAGGCAGGTTAAAGATGCGCACGAAGTTCCTTGCGTTGAGGTCGTCGCGGCCAATGTAGCCACGTCCCACGCCGTCGCCCAGAATGGTGAGCTCGCCCAGCGCGCCCACCGGAAGCGGACGCCCCTCCGCATCGACCACGATGGTTCGGACGTTGGTGAGGGGGTAGCCAATGGTCACGTCGTCGGCACCATCCAGGAAGATTGCCGTGCAGGTGACGGTGCATTCGGTGGGACCATAGCTGTTCATGATGGCCATGGTGGGACTGATCGCGCGCAGCTTGGTATAGAGGTCGGCGGGGAAGGCCTCGGCACCCACGTCCACCGCACGGATCTGCTTCATCGCCTGGGCAAAGACGGGCACCTCAATCATGTTGGAAAGGTAGCTTGGCGTGCAGGTAAAGGCCGTCACGTCGTTGGCGACCATGAGCTCGGCCATCGCGGCGGCATCCATGATCTGATCCTGTGTGGCGAGCACAACCGTCTGCCCGTTGGCCAGCGGCGCGAACTCCTCGACCACCGAGACGTCAAAGGTGAGGGCAGCGAGCGCCAAGGTCACATGGCCATATCGCACAAGAACCTGCGTCTCGAGGTTGTACTTGTCGTCGTGGGCCAAGTTCACGAGGTTGTGGTTCTCGATCATCACGCCCTTGGGCTTGCCCGTGGAACCTGAGGTGTAGATGACGTAGGCCAGGTTGTGCGGATCGACCGTCACGTTGAGGTTGGACGTGTCGTGCTCGGCTACGGCAGAGGTGGCCTCCACGACGGTGAGATCGAGGTCCGCGAGCTGCTCGAACAGCTCCGCGCGCGCCTCGAGCACGGCCTGTGTGGTGAGCACCAGCGCACAGCCCGAGTTCTCCAGGATATAGCGCACGCGCTCCTCCGGGTACCCAGGATCGATAGGCATAAAGGCCGCGCCCGCCTTGAGGGCGCCGTCGCGCATAACGTAGGCCCAGGAGTCGCGCTCGGCGAGCACGGCAACCTTGGTCTCGGGTGCGGCTCCCAGCTCGGCGAGCGCGTGTCCAATGGCGTTGGCCTGCGCGTTGAGCTCACCATAGGTGAGCGTGCGGTCGCAGGCAATGAGCGCCACCCGGTCCGGATGCGCCTGCGCACTGTCCTGCAGCAGGCGGTAGGCCGGCCGCTCGGGCACCTCCACGCGCGTGTCGTGCAGCGTGAGCAGCAGCTCCTTGTCCTGCTCGCACACAAACGTTACGTCGCGCAGGCGGTCCCGCACGAGGAACTCGCTCACCACGTGGTCGGTGAGCCGCGTGAGGCAGTCGGCGGTGCTGGGCGAGAAGACGCTGGGGTCGTACTCCTGCTCGAAGACGATCTTGTCACCATCCAGCATGAGGTCCAGGCCAAAGGCCGCGCGGGCACGAGAGAGGCCCAGCATAACGGACTCGGCAGGCTTACCGCCCAGCACGACGTCGTGCTCGAACTCGCCCTGGAAGGCAAACATCACGTCGCCTGCGATGTCGTAGGTGCCGCGAATCTCGGCAAAGCTAAAGATGTCGTTGGTCATGGCAGAGACAAGATAGCTCTTGCACTCCTCCACCAGCGACACCACGTAGTCGCCAGGATCGCAGACAAGGCTCACGGGAAGCGTCTTTACCAACATGGACACGCTGCTGGCAAGCCGCGGGTCGCTCCTGCCGTTGTAGATGGTGGTAAACACCGGCTTCTCGGCGTTCGTGTATGCCTTGAGCGCATAGGCAAAGGCGGCGGTGAAGAAGGCGTTGAGCGTGAGGTCGTGCTCTTCACAGAAGGCGCGCACCGCCGCACCGTCCGCGTTGCCCACAGAGCGCCTAAAGGCGACGTGCCCCGCGTCCTTGGCGCCGTCCCTGGGCGGCAGGGACTCTCCCCCGCAGCCCGCAAAGATGCCGTCGTAGAACGCGCGCGCCTTGGCCAGGCGCTTCGACGCGCGGGCCTGCTCCTCGTCGAGCGCGAACTCATAGCCCGTGTAGGTCTCGCGATCCAACGGCCCGCCCTGGTAGACGTCGTCGATCTGGGCCACCATAATGTCGATGGACGCACCATCGCTCACGATGTGGTGCGCATCCAGGTACAGGTAGTTGGCATCGGGCGTCTGCAGAATCTTGGCGCGGCACAACAGCTCGCCCGAGTCGAGGTCGAACGGACGCACCAGCTCGTCTTGCGCAGGCAGCGCCTCGCACGAGACGACCTCCACCTCAAACGAACGGTCATCTTGACGTCGCGCGCACAGGTTGCCATGCTCGTCCTTCACTACCGTCATGCACAGGTACGGATGGGCGGCGACCATGGCCTGTACGGCATCGCGCAGCCGCGCCACGTCCACCGATTCGTCCAGCTTGTAGAGCATGGGCAGGTTGTACATGGTGGAGCCGGGATGGCGCGCGCACTCAAAGTAGATGCCCTGCTGCGTTTGCGACAGCGGATAGGTCTCGCGCAGCTCGTAGGTCGCCGCCGCCTCGGCGGCGCTCAGCAGCGTCTCAATCTGCTGTATCGTGGGATGCTCCACCAACTCGGAGGTCTTAATAACGACGTCGAACTTCTCACGAATCTCGCTGCACAGGCGAATGGCACCCAGCGACGAGAGACCCGCCTCAAACAAATCGGTCGTCACGCCCACGCGATCGGTCCTCAGAATGGCCTGCACGATGGCGAGCAGCTCCTCCTGCGTCTTGGTTTGCGCAGGCACGATGTCCCTGTAGTCCAGCTCGGGCTCAGGCAGGGCGCGCTTGTCCACCTTGCCGTTGGCCGTGAGCGGGAACTCGTCCAGTCGTGTAAAGCTCTGCGGCACCATGTACGACGTGAGGTACTTCTTTGCGTGGCGCTTGAGTGCCGTCACGTCCACGTCGCCATCGGCCACGTAGTAGGCGGCCAGGTACTCCTGTGCGTCCTTTACCACGGCGACCACGGCCTGGCGCACGCCTGTAAAACCGCCCACGATCTTCTCGATCTCGCCCAGCTCCACACGCAGGCCGCGCAGCTTTACCTGGTCGTCCATGCGGCCGTGGAACTCGATCTTTCCGTCGCTGGGGCGCACGACGGCCAGGTCGCCCGTACGATAGGCGGGCATGCCAAACAGCGTGACAAAGCTCCGCTCGTTGAGGTCGGGTCGGCCGATGTAGCCGCGCCCCACGCCCTCGCCCAGGATGGTGAGCTCGCCCTGCTCACCCAGGGGAAGCGGATTGCCCGCCTCGTCCACCGTGATGGCGTGGTAGTTAGCCAGGGGCGCGCCAATGGTGATGTCGGCGGTGTCGTCGATGACGGTTGCGGTGCTGGCGACCGTGCACTCAGTGGGACCATAGCTGTTGACTATGTTGAGTTTGGGGTTGAGGGTGCGCAGCCGCGTGTAGAGGTCTGCCGGGAAGGCCTCCGCGCCCACCAGAATCGAGCGCAGCTGAGATGCGGCCTTGGCAAAGACCGGAACCTCGAGCATGTTGGAGAGATAGCTTGGCGTGCAGGTGAGCACCTCCGCGCGGTTCTCTCGCATCAGGTTCGCAAGCGCCACGGGGCCCATGATCTGCTCGCCCGTTACCAGCACGACGGTCATGCCGTTGGCCAGCGGTATGAACTCCTCCTCAATCGAGACGTCAAACGTGAGGGCCGCCAGCGCCAGGCTCGTGGTGCCGTAGCGCGTAAAGCTCCTAACCTCCAGGCTCTTCTCGTTGTCGTTGACGAAGTTCACGAGGTTGTGGTTCTCGATCATCACGCCTTTGGGACGTCCCGTGGAACCGGAGGTGTAAATGACGTAGGCCAGGTCGTGCGGATCCACCGGTACGTCGAGGTTGGCCACGTCGTGTGCAAACACCGCCTTGCGCGCCTCCACGACCGCCAAGTCCAGGTCTGCAAGCTGCGCAAACAGGTCCGCGCGCCGGTCCAGGACGGCCTGCGTGGCAAGCAGCAGCCTACATCCCGAGTCCTCCAGGATGTAGCGCACGCGCTCCTCGGGGTAGTCCGGGTCGATGGGCAGGAAGGCCGCGCCCGCCTTGAGGACGCCCTCGCGCATCACATAGGCCCAGGAGTCGCGCTCGGCGAGCACGGCGACCATAGTGTTGGGCGCAGCTCCCAGCTCGACAAGCGCATGGCCAATCGCGTTGGCCTCGGCGTTGAGCTGGCCATAGGTGAGCGTGCGGTCGGCCGCCACGAGCGCCGTGCGTTGTGGGTGCGCTTGGGCGCTGTCCTGCAGCAGGCGGTAGGCCGGGCGAGCGGGCACGGGGACGGCGGTGTTGTGAATGCTCAAAAGCTGGTTGAATTCCCTCTCGGTCATGTTGGGCCTTCCTTACTCGTATGGGTCGTAGCGGCGGGTTGTACAAATGGGGACAGTCCCCTTTGCTCGGGGGACTGTCCCTTTGTCTACCCGGTGTGTCCCTGGAAGTTGATCATGAGTCTGTGCAGCGTGTTGAACTCGGATGCAACGCACGTGTTGTAGACGTGTGCCAGCTCCTCCTCGTCCGTCTCATCCTCGTTCTCGGCCGCAAAGAGGTTCACCTTGTGGTCGAACCGCAAGATAGCGGCCTTGTCTCCGTTGTCGCGCTCGAGCACGGTAAACGAGCACATGTGCGGCCGCTCTTGGGCAATCGCGTTTTCAAACGCAGGAAATAGCTTGTCCTCCACACACTCCACCTGCTCGGGGTCCAGGACCTCTGCGGCCAGCTCCTCCCAGTGTGCGATTTGGTCCGGCTCAGGCTCGCCGCCCGTGAGCAGCACGAGGTTCTCGGGATACATCTTCACGAATCCGCGCACGAGCCTGCCCACACCGAGCATAAACACGCACGCGCAGGCGTTTGCCAGCATGGTGCCGTACCACGGGGCATCCATGGGAACGACCCGTGCCAGCAACAGCGTCGCACTAATGCTGACGACTATTTGAATGCCGTACGACACGTTGGCGAGCGGCTCGCGCTCCGTGGCCGACAGATAGTTAACCAGCGAGTCGTTGGTAAACGTGAGCAGGGAGCTCAGGCACACGATGCGTATGGCAAAGGGCAGAGACTCCAGCATCACCGGGTCCTTGATCGCAAACAGGGCCATAAACACCTGGGGGAACAGCACCAAAATCAGGATGATGGGCACGAGAATACACAGACCAAACTTGTACATGTCGCGCTTTACCAGCAGCGTGCCGCACTTGTTCTCCTCGCCATGATACGACGAGGCCAGCGCCATCACGGGCTCACTCGCCGACGCGGTAAAGATGGTGAGAAACAGCACGAGGTTGTCGATCACGGCCGAGTTGCCCAAGCCGCTCGTGCCACTCTCCTTACCGAGCACGAGGTTTTGCACGATCATTTGGATGGCGAACATGAGGTACATAATGCACATGGGTGTGCCGGGCTTGAGGATGGAGAACGTGCTGGGGTCTCCCTCGTGCTTGCGCGGCGGCACAAAGCGGCACAAGCTCCCCTTCTTCCTAAAGTGCGGGATAAACATGAGCACGGCCACAAACTCGCCAAACACCATGGCAAACGCGCTGGCCCCAATGCCCATGTGGAACCCCTCAAGGAGCACCAGGTTGAGGACCACGTTGATGATGGCCGAGGTCACGCTAGCCACGAGCACCAACTGGGGGTCGTTGTCGTCAGTGAGGATGTAGTCCCCTGCAAACATGAACACGATAAACAGCGACCCCAACAGCACGACGTGCAAATACTCGCGCGCGTAGCCCATGTTCTCGGGCGTGGCCTGCAAAAATCGCAGGATGGGATTGGTAAAGACGAACGTCACCGCGGCAAGCACGACCGTGGCAACGGCGAGGGCGACAACCGTACGGGTGAAGGCACGGGCCGCCACGTCCTTGTCACCAGAGCCCGAGCACTTGGACACGGTTATGCCGCAGCCTACGCCCCCCAGTGCGCCAAGGGCACTAAAGATGAGGTTGACGGGCTCCACCGTGCTGAGGGCCGAGAACGGCACCTCGCCCAGGCTCTGCGATATGCAGATGCCGCCAACCATGGGTGAGAGCTGACCAAAGACAAGGCCAATCATGGCTGGCACGATGTAGCGCGTGCTGCTCTTGCGTATGAGCTTGTTCTCGTATTGATACTCAATCGTGCTCATGGTTCCTCCGTTGGGCATTGGGATGTGCCCCTCATTGTACTCCCGTTGCAAAGTGACACGAGGGGGATGCTCCCCCCAGTTGCCGCGTGCCCTCGCGTGCAGATGCACAGGGCGCAATTCGCCAGCTCGCGCTCGCAAAAGCACATGTTGGGCTCGGGGTATGCGCCCGGCATGGCCGAGAAGGAGTTAGCCGGCTTGCTGAGGCCGGTCCCCAACAGCTTGAGGTAGCTCTCCTTGCGGGTCCACAGGCGAACGAAGGCCTGGTCCGCGTCGTCTTGCCGCCCCAGCCACTCGAGCTCCTCGTGGGTAAAGCACAGTCGGGCCACGCCCTCGTCGTATGGCTGGCGCTCCTCGACGTCTATGCCCACGGGATCACTCGACACGGCGCAGGCGACCATGGTTCCGCTGTGGGACACGTTAAAGTGCAGGTGGGGATGGTTTTTAAGGTAGGGCTTGCCGTGGGGACCGTAGTCCATGGCAAGGTCGTGCGCACCCGCCTCGCGCAGGGCGTGCGCGCACAGAAGACCCGCGCCAAGACACAGGCACTTGTCCTTTTGGAAGACGAACCGGTCCACCTTGGCGCGCCGCTCGGGCCACGGCAGCTGCGCCATGGCCTCCCGGAATACCCTGGCGTCGTACAGACCCAACACGTCGCAGTACCAAAACTCACATGAAGGCAAGGCCCGTCCCCCGTTCTCGGTCACTTTATGGGGGCGGCCCACACCAGCGAGACGATGGTGAGCGTCGCGTCGTCGTGCCGGTATACCAGCAGATAGTGGTCAACGGGCATGGTCCGGATGTCTGCTCCGTAACGGTCGCGCAGCATCTTGCGCGGGCGGGCGTTTCCCATGTCGGGGAAGGTTTGCAGTTGGCGGAAGACCTTTCCAGCGTGCTCGATGGTCTTATCCAAGGGCAATTCTTCCGTAATGGCCAAAAACTCGTCTGTATACCGTATGCGCAGCGCTTTCCTCACGTTCGTCTCCTAGGCGGCGTCGGGGTTATTCTTGGCGCGACGCGCCTTGATGATGTCCATGAGCTCATCTACCGAGTCCACCTCGTGGTAGCGCCCCTCTTCGAAGTCCTTGAGGCCACGGTCGATGGAGGCGATCATCTGCGCCTCCAAAACGGCATCCTCGCGCTCGCGGGCGATCAGCTCGTCCAGCACCTCCTCGCTCATAAACACGAATGCCGCGTGACCGTTCTCGGTAACGTGCACCATTCGTTCGCGCGCCTCGGCCTTTATCTTTGCGTTGCCCTTTTGCAATGCCGTAATGGGGTAGATGGCTTCCATTTTCCGCTCCTTATCCGATTATTATCCGATTCAACTAAATTGTAGCACAGGGCAGACGGAGGTCAGGCACCTGTACGCCGTGCTTGGCGACACATCTTGAGGACATTCCCCGCGCGACACACGAGTTGAGCGTTGCGGAATGGCTTGCTGCGGAAAGCTACGGGCGATTAGTGCACAATCGTCGGTCCGATTCTTCCCGAATCCTGCGGTTATATGACATTGAACCTTTTGATTGGCAACTAACTATTTTAGCTAGTTGCCAATCAAAAGGTTCAATGTCATATAACCGCAGGATTCCTTTGTCTTGGCGCAATCGACTGTACACTAATTGCGTCCCTGAGGCTACGCAAGCGCCTCGCGCAGCGCGGCGATGAGCATGCGCTCGCTCTTTTCGGCAACACCGTCGGCAAGCGAGACGATGCGGCATGCCTCAAGCAGCAGATTCCGGTAGGAGTCCGCCAATTCGGGGTCGAGGTCCTTGAGCATGGTGAGCGCGTCGTCGGCATCCTCGTTGAGGTAGCTGCGCAGCACCGGGTCGATTGAGTGGTACAGCTCGCTGAGCTGACGCGGTGTGTACGAGGTGCCAAACATGGCATTGAGCACCTCGGCCTCCGGGCGCTCGAACACGCCGTCGGCACGCATTACCTGCAAGATCGCGCCAAACACGTCGGCCTGGAAGTAGGCCGCAGCAGGACCCATCTCGGATGCGTTCCATACGCCCGACTCCTCGAGCTCGTTGCACGCGATAAGGAATTCGTCGAAGTCCTTCTCGAAGTTAGCCAACGCGATTTCTGCCTGAGAGTCCATATTCGTCCCCCTTCTTGTTGGTGCACCACTTCACCATCTATTCTAGCGAATGAGCGGATGGCCCAACGCGACAGACTCCTCCCCCGTGTACAATGGTCCAAACCTTGAAGCACAAACATAGGGAGAGCGGATGAGAAAGCACACGGATTTGGGCACGCTTGCCTTGGCGGCCCTGAACACGCATGCCACGCTGAGGCCCAAGGACCTGGGCTCCGACGCACGCCTATCGAAGCGCGGGATGACATTTACCACCGAGGCATACGACGTCGAGGGCGTGGGACACCTGTGCATTATGCGCATGAAGGCGTTTGCCGGGCTCATGCGCATGGAGACCGTGATCCTTGCGCCTGCGCAGATGGACATGCCGCTGTTCAACATCGATTGGGTGCGCGCCTTTGGCAAGGAGACCCAAATAGCCGAGCTGTACGATGACCAGCTGCAACCGTGGCCCGATGTGTGCCAAGAGGAAATCGACCGCATCCGTCGGCAATACGATGACCTGCCCAACATGGCGCATGCCGACCACTGGTACGACGACATCCTGTACCCCTGCTCCTGCGCCAAGCAGGGCAAGGGCATCGAGGACCGGCTCGCGCAGATGGCGCAGGACTACCTTGCAGCCTACGTGGCACAACTCGGCGTGCTGCCCGCATGCGACCACGAGCAAAAGGCCGCTGCCGTGCGCTCCTTTGCCGAGCATCTGTATGCGGATGGCGGCCCCGCCGTGCAGCAGGTCGCCAAGCTCTTTGGGCAACAGACCGCCCAGCGGCTGGTCGTGCACCACATGTATGGCGTCGAGGACGACGTGGAGGGATAGGCCATGGTCCTGTTTTTGATCTCGTTTGCAATCGCGCTGCTGGCAAGCGCCATCGGCTTTAAAAAGTACGTGTGGTTTATCTCCATTGGCTACGGCTTCTCGGTTGCGGCCATAGGCGTAGCGTTGCTCATTGGCGGACGGGCGTCCCTCTCTCCGGGCACCATATGCGCCTGCCTGCTGTTCGTGGTATACGGCCTGCGCCTGGGCGGCTACCTCGCGTACAGGGAGCTGCGAAGCGGCAGTTACAACGCCAAGATGAAGGGCGAGATAAAGTCGGGCAAGGACATGTCCATGGTCGCGAAGTGCGCCATTTGGGCAAGCGCGGCCCTGCTGTATGCCGCCCAAACCTCGCCCGTGGCGTTTCGTCTTTCCAACGGGGCGGGCACCGACGTCATGCTCGTGATTGGCATGCTGGTGAGCGTGTTTGGCCTCGTGGTGGAATCGGTCGCCGACATCCAAAAGAACATGGCAAAGAAGCGCGACCCCAAGCGGTTCGTGGACACCGGGCTCTATCGCATCGTGCGCTGCCCCAACTACTTTGGCGAGATGCTGTTTTGGACTGGCGTCTTCTTGGGCGGTATCCCCATCTACCACGGCGTGCTGCAGTGGATTGTGGCACTGCTCGGTTACCTGGGCATTATCTACGTAATGTTTGGCGGCGCGCGGCGTCTGGAGATGCGGCAAAACCGCACCTACGGCCACGATCGCACGTATCAGCGATACGTGCGCACCACGCCCATCATGATTCCGTTCGTTCCGCTCTACAGCGTCGAGAAGTACCGCTGGCTCGTAGCGTAGGCGCAGGCCGCGGGGCGCCTCACGCCCCGCGCACGATGTCGCGCGCCACAAACACGCCGCTTGCCGACGCATGACTCAGCGAGTGCGTCACGCCGCTGCCGTCGCCAATAATGTAGAGCCCCTTGTAGTCGGTCTCCAGGTTGTTGTTGAGCTTAACCTGCATGTTGTAGAACTTGACCTCCACGCCATACAGCAGCGTGTCGTCGTTAGCCGTGCCGGGCGCAATCTCGTCCAGCGCATAGATCATCTCTATAATGCCATCCATAATGCGCTTGGGTAGCACCAGTGAGAGATCGCCCGGCTCGGCCTTGAGCGTGGGCACCACAAAGCTCTCGGAAATCCGCTCGTGCGTACTCCTGCGACCGCGAATGAGGTCGCCAAACCGCTGCACGATCACACCACCGCCCAGCATGTTTGAGAGACGCGCGATGCTCTCGCCGTATCCGTTGCTGTCCTTAAACGGTTCCGAGAAGTGCTTGGACACGAGCAGGGCAAAGTTGGTGTACTCGGTCTGCCGATCGGGGTCCTCGTAGCTGTGGCCGTTTACCGTCACGATCCCATTGGTGTTCTCGCTTACCACAATGCCGCGCGGGTTCATGCAAAACGTGCGCACGCGGTCCTCGAACTTATTGGTGCGGTACACGATCTTGCTCTCGTAGAGCTCGTCGGTTAAGTGGCTAAACAGCTCGGCGGGCAGCTCCACGCGCACGCCAATGTCCACGCGGTTGGACTTGGTGGGAATGCCAATGTCGTGGCACACCTCCTCCATCCACTTGCTGCCGCTGCGGCCCACCGACACCACGCACGAGGCGCAGGTGTACTCGCCGCGCTTGGTATGCACGCGATACGCACCCTCAACCACCTCAAGACGCTCCACGGGAGTGAGGAAGAAGAAGTCCACGGGCCCCTTGAGCTCGTCGTACAGGTTCTCCAGCACCACGTGGTTGATGTCGGTGCCCAGATGGCGCACCGACGCGTCGAGCAGCTGCAGCTTGTGCTGGAGGCACGTCTTTTTGAGCGTGGTGTTGGCCGTTGAGTACAACCGCGTGCCCGCGCCGCCATGGGCAAGGTTGATGCCGTCCACGTACTCCATGAGCTCGATGGCGCGCTCCTTGCCAATGTAGGCAAAGAGGTTGCCGCCAAAGTCGTTGGTGATGTTGTACTTGCCGTCCGAGAAGGCCCCCGCGCCGCCAAATCCGCTCATGATGGAGCAGCTTTTGCAGCGGATGCACGTCTTTATGCGCTTCCCGTCTATGGGGCACTTGCGCTTGTCGAGCCTGTTGCCCGCCTCGAACACGGCCACGCGCAGGCTGGGATCGAGCCGCATGAGCTCGTAGGCGGCATAGATGCCTCCAGGCCCTGCGCCAATAATGATAACGTCGTAATCCATGGCAGTACCTCCCACGTCAGTATAGGGCATTTGACGGGCGCCGCACAAAGGGGGACTGTCCCACGCGTCCGGCCCGCGCATGAGCCGCACAAGAGGGACTGTCCCTCGAGTTCGGCCCGCCCGCGGGCTGAACGAGAGGGACCGTCCCCCTTGTGCGGCCTAGTTTCACCCAATCTCTCCCATGCAACCCTTATCTCAATTCTCCATAATTTCTCCATTCGTCTACCAGCGGTTTTTCGCGCGGGGAAGCCCCGGGGCACGCCCCGGCGAAACTCGATATTGGCCGATCCCCGATTTGATAAAATCCCTGCTCAAGGGTCGTTTGGGTTCCTTTGAAAGGAGTTATCATGCTTGGCTTCATCCCCATTTGGCTGGTTCCCATCATTGCTGCAATCGTGGTGGCCCTTCTCGTGTTCATGCTGTCCGGCTACGTAAAGGCGTCCCCCGACGAGGCGCTCATTCTCTCGGGTCTGCACGCCAAGCCGCGCGTGCTCATTGGACGGGCGGGGTTCAAGATCCCGTTCTTCGAGCGCGTGGACCGCTTGTGCCTCAAGCAGATTTCGGTGGACATCAAGACCGATCAGTTTATCCCCACCAACGACTTCATCAACGTGCGCGTTGATGCCGTCGCAAAGGTACGCGTGACCGAGGATCCCGACGGCATGCTGCTTGCCGAGCGCAACTTCCTCAATATGCGCGAGGCCGACATCGCTGCCAGCCTGCAGGACTCCCTGCAGGGCAACATGCGCGAGATTATTGGCACGCTGGACCTCAAGTCCATCAACACCGACCGCGACTCGTTCTCGGACCAGGTTATGGCCAAGGCCAGCCGCGACATGGAAAAGCTGGGCATCGAGATTCTGTCCTGCAACATCCAAAACGTTACCGACGAGCACGGCCTCATTAACGACCTGGGCATGGACAACACGTCCAAGATCAAGAAGGACGCCAGTATCGCCAAGGCAAAGGCCGAGAAGGAAGTGGCCGTGGCACAGGCCGAGGCCGACCGCGAGGCCAACGAGGCCCGCGTTGCCGCCGACCAGCAAATCGCCCAGCGTCAGAATGAGCTCGCCATCAAACAGGCCCAGCTCAAGGCCGTAGAGGACACCGAGCGCGCCAAGGCCGACGCAGCGTATCACATCCAAGAGCAAGAGCAGCGTCGCACGGTGCTTGAGGCCGAGACCCGCGCCAAGGCCGAGTCGGTGCGCGTGCGCGAGCAGGAGCTGGACGCCGAGGTGCGCAAGCAGGCCGAGGCCGACAAGTACAAGGAAATCCAGAGCGCCGAGGCCCGCATGGAGGCCCAAAAGCGTGCCGCGGAGGCCCAGGTGTACGCCGCCGAGCAGGAGGCAAAGGCCATCCGACTGCGCGGCGAGGCCGAGGCCGAGGCCGCTCGTGCCCGCGGCCTGGCAGAGGCCGAGGCGGCGCGCGCCAAGGGTGAGGCCGAAGCGGCAGCACTCGAGAAGCGCGCCGAAGCACTACAAAAGATGAACCAGGCAGGCATGGCCGAAATGATGATCAAGATCCTGCCCGAGATGGCAGCAGCCGTTGCCAGCCCCCTCTCCACCATCGACCACGTGTCCATCTACGGCGGGGCCGAGGGAGGTTCGGGCATAAGCCAGATCTCGGGCGCCATGCCCACGGTTATCAAGCAAGTGTTCGACACCATGAGCGACGCGACCGGCGTGGACATGCGCGACGTGCTGCGCGCCGGGACCATCGACGCCGCCACGCAGCGCAACATCCACGTTGACGGCGACCTGGGTGGCGTTGAGGTCGACCTGGACGATGTGCCGGAGGAGTAGGTAGGCCGACGGGCAGGCAACAGTCCCGTGACAAGTACCGCGAATTAAAGGCGGGGCGCCCCGAAGGAGCGCCCCGCTTGCGTTTGACGTTAGGCTCGCCGCCTAACCAGCACGAAACGCGTCGGTTGTGGGACCGGGCGCGGCCACGTTCTGCGGCGTGATCGCAATCTCGATGGCCTCGGCTCGCTTGGAGAGGCCGGTGGTGCCGGCGGGATCGCCGTCCTTGGCCCAGCCGCTCCAGCCAAAGGTCTGGCTGTGGACGCGGTACCACACGCTCATGTGCGTGGCAAGCTCACCGGTGAGGTGGATCTTTACGGCCTCGATGCGCTTGTACTTGCCGGTGGTGCCGGCGAGTGCGCCGTCGGCCACCTCGCCCATCCAACCCTTGCCCTGGACGTGGGCCTCATAGGCAATGCCGCCCGCATAGATGTTAGTAACGGCGGCGGGCAGGGTGAGAGTAAAGGCCTCAAGGCGCTTGGATTGTCCCGTGGTGCCCAAAAGGGCGGCGGGGAGCTCGCTCATCCAGCCCGTGCCCTGCACGTGACCCTTGCCCGTGGCGGCCGTGCGGAAGGCGGACTTGTTGGCGTCGTAGTCGGCAGGCGTCTGGCCCTTGGGCAGGATCTGCACCTCGTAGGCCTCAACACGCTTGGATTGGTTGACGGTGCCGGCGGGCTCGCCGTCCTTGGCCCAACCCATCCAGTCGAGGTGCTGGCTATGGACGCGGTACCACACCGAGAAGTTCTTTGCGGTCTCGGTGTCAAGCCTCATCTGCATGGCCTCCATGCGCCTAGACTCGCCCGTGGTGCCGGCCTTCTTGCCGTCCTTCTGCCAGTCCATCCAGCCATGGTTCTGCACGTGGGCCCGGTACTCGATCGAGCCTTGGCTGAGCTTTACCGAGAAGGCCTCGAGCCTCTTGGACTCGCCAACGACGCCGCAGGGACCGGAGGTCACGGCCGCAAGGTCGCCATAGGTCTGCACGTGGGCGTCGTAGGTGGGGACGACGGCCTCGGCCTTCTCCTCGGCCTTCTCCTCCTCCCACACCGCATAGAGCGTTGCGTCCGCGTCCTTGGTGTACATGTCACCGGGCTGGTAGGCCGCCTCCTTGGCATCTGCGCTCTCCGCCCAGCCCTTGAACGTGTAGCCCTTGCGCGTAGGCTTATCAGTGGACAACTTGATGGGACTGCCCTGGTACTTGACCTGGTCGCTGGGCTTGTCCGTGCCACCGTTGGCGTCGTAGGAGACCGTGTACCAAGGTACAGGAATGCCGGAGACGGCAAAGATGGAAACTATCTCACCATGAGTATCCTCAAACTGGATCTTCTGCAACTCTTTCGAAGGGTCTGCGCCAATTTCCACCACGTACATTCTGAATGTTGGATTACTGATACTACCGACATGATCTTCTCCATCGTCTATAGCGACCTTGATTCTGGAGAAAGCCAGCGACGGGTCCTCATCGTCGGGCTTACCCCAATCGCGAACACTGATTTCTTCGACTTTGGTACTCCCGTCCCCATATGTTAGGGTTACTTGCACAGCTGCCGCAGCGTCATTTTTATCGGTGCCCGCGGCGGTGCAGAGGATGGCGACCTTTTGGTATCTGTTCGTCGAGCTCCGCAACGTGAACGTTCCCGTAGACATCACGCCCGGCGGCGTCGGTATAGGATATTCCTCTGGTCGGTCCTTAGCAAAGAGTTGCAAAGCATTGGACTCGTCATAGGGCTGTAGCTGGAACGTCGTTCCATTGCTCGCAGTTACCTCCCCAACTTCCGGCAGGGGTTTTTAGTTCCCTTGGTAAAGAAGGCATGGCTTCCGCCACCATCTGCAAGATCAATAAACCTGTTAACCGACCGCACGAACGCTTCGCCATTCAGACTCGCATCCGCCACAACATCGACATTAAACCCGCTGCTAATCTCAATGGGCTCATACTCGTTCTTCTCGACGGCCGTTTCCAAGTACCCGACCGACTCCACGGATGCCTCGGGGTCCACGTACGTCTGCGGCTGAACGGCCGTCTCCGACTGAACGGTCGCATCCGGCTCCGCGGTAACGTCTGCCTCCCCGCTGTCCGCAAACACCGTTGCCGGCACCATGCCCAGCACGAGCGTCAGCGTAACCAACGCAGCCAGAATGCTCTTGCCAATTCTGTTTACACCCATACTCAACCTTCCATCCCTTCGACCCCTTCCCGTCTACGCATTGCCAACCTAGCACCCACGCTCGCGTCGCGTCAAGTGAAGCCAGATGGGTAGACAAAGGGGACAGTCCCCCGCGTTCAGCCTCTGGCGAGGCCAAACTCGGGGGACTGTCCCCTTTGTCTACCCCAGCCTTACTTACACCTCGGGGCGGATGACCTCCACGCCGCCCATGTAGGGCACGAGCGCCTCGGGCACCGTAATCGTGCCGTCGGCGTTTTGGTAGTTCTCAATGACGGCGGCCATGGTGCGACCCACGGCAAGGCCCGAGCCGTTGAGCGTGTGGGCAAAGCGTGTGCCCTTGAACTCGGCCGGGTCGCGGTACTTGATGTTGGCACGACGCGCCTGGAAGTCCCCGCAGTTGGAGCAGCTGGAGATCTCCTTGTACGCGTCGTAGCTGGGCAGCCACACCTCGATGTCGTAGGTCTTCTTGGCGCTAAAGCCAATGTCGCCCGTGCACAGCGTTACCACGCGGTACGGCAGGCCAAGCTTTTGCAGCACGAGCTCGGCCTCGGCCGTCATGCTCTCCAGCTGGTTCATGGAGTCCTCGGGCTTGGCGAACTTTACCATCTCCACCTTGTCGAACTGGTGCACGCGAATAATGCCGCGCGTGTCGCGTCCCGCGCTGCCTGCCTCCTCGCGGAAGCACGGGGTAAAGGCGCAGTACCACAGCGGCAGCTGGCTGCCGTCAAGAATCTCGTCGCGATGCAGGTTGGTGAGCATGACCTCGGCGGTGGGGATGAGGTACATGTCCTCACCCACGTGATACAGGTCCTCGTCGAACTTGGGCAGCTGGCCGGTACCAAACAGCGAGTCGTAGTTGGTGATCACCGGAGGCCACCACTCCTTGAAGCCCGCCTCGTTGTGGCAGTCGATCATAAAGTTGATAAGTGCGCGCTCCAGCCGTGCTCCCAGTCCAGCCAGCACGTAGAACCGCGTGCCCGCAAGCTTTACGCCACGGTCGAAGTCGATAATGCCCAGCTCGGGGCCCAGGTCCCAGTGCGCCTTGGACTCGAAGTCGAAGGTGCGGGGCGTGCCCCAGCGACGAACCTCGGGGTTGTCGGAATCGTCAGCGCCAAAGGGCACCGACTCGTCGGGTATGTTGGGAATGCCCGCCACCAGGTCGAACAGCTGCTGCTCGACCTCCTTGCGACGCTCGTTGAGCTCGGCGATAGTTCCTTTGCTGGCCGCCACCTTGGCCTTGGCTGCCTCGGCCTCGTCGCGCTTTCCCTCGCGCATGAGCTGGCCAATCTGCTTGGACGCGGCGTTGCGCTCGGCCTGCAGGCGCTCGACCTCCACAATGGTGGAGCGACGCTGCTCGTCGAGCTGGAAGAAACGCTCGCGATCCCAGTGCGCGTTTTGGCGCGACGCACACGAGGCGTCCACCACATCGGGGTTCTCTCGTACGAACGTAATGTCGAGCATGGGGTACCTCTCTTCTCGCTTATATCCTGCCGCTCGCACGGCACCCATCAGTATATACTGTGGATGCAAAACGCACACAGCACGAAGAAAGGCGCCGACGTGGATTCTATTAAAGCGTTCTTTGAATGGCTCTTTGGCACGAGGCCGGGCGTCATCGCCCTTATGGTTGGCGGCGTCCTCTTGTTCGTGCTCATCGCTTGGCTACTCGAGAAGCGCACGCGCGCGCGTTTTTACAACCACGAGAAGCAAGAGGGCGACTGGGACCTGTTTGACGACGGAGAAGACACCCGCTCATAGCAGTTAGCGCAAGGAAGGGGTGCCATGCTGACACCAGCTGTGTTGGCACGGCACCCCTTCCTTGTGCGACATCCCCGTGAGCCATCAAGGCTTGGCGTATAACCCAACATACCCATGGGTACACTCCTCTGATTCCAACGGAGCGTTCGAGAGGAGAAGTACATGATTCAACGCACCATGCACGTTCGCCTTCCGGCACTCGCAGCATCGATTGCGATACCGCTGGTAACAGGCATCATTTCGTCCTTGCTCACCATGGACGCCATGGCACGATTCGGGCAGCTCAATCAGCCGCCACTCTCACCACCGGCGTGGCTGTTTCCCGTTGCCTGGTCCGTGCTGTACATC
This sequence comes from Coriobacteriales bacterium, assembly GCA_030529625.1. Classification (GTDB taxonomy): domain Bacteria; phylum Actinomycetota; class Coriobacteriia; order Coriobacteriales; family Atopobiaceae; genus RUG440. The sequence continues at coordinate 17,238 of JAUMWN010000010.1, read as the reverse complement.
CTGATGGGCGTGGCAAGCTATTTGATCTTTGTCCACGAGCCCCAAACCAGCGGCGAGCAACGCCTTAGGCTTGTTGCCCTGGTGCTCTATGCACTGCAACTGGCCGTCAACTTTGCCTGGTCGCCGGTGTTCTTTGGGCTTCAGGCCTATTGGGTGGCCTTGGCCATGCTGGTGGTCATGTGGGCACACATCCTGGCGCTCGTAATAATCGCCTTTAGGCTCAACCCCTTGGCGGGCGCCTGCCTTGTCCCCTACCTCGCCTGGTCCACCTTCGCGGGATACCTCAACGCGGGCGTGGCTTTGCTCAATTAGGCCCGTAAGGGGAAACGAATAACGGTCACGCTGCGTGTTCTGTTACGCAAAAGCCCAGTTGGTGGCAAAACGGTCACGCAGCGTGACCGTTTTTTCTGGCGATGGGCTCAGACACTACGCCAGCAGCTGCTCATAAATCGCCTCGTCAGCCGCGGCGAACACGTTAAAGACCACGGAGATGCCCGCCTCGGCCTGCTCGTCAAGCCACGTGCGCACGGTTCGCACGGCAATGCGTGCGGCCTCCTCTTGCGGGAAGCCAAAGATGCCCGTGCTGATGCAGCAGAAGACAACCGAGTGCAGACCGCATCTGGCGGCCACGTCCAAACAGCTCCGGTAGCACGACGCGAGCTGCAAGCTATGCCGTGCGGTGGGGCGCCCTTGCGCGATGGGACCCACGGTGTGGATAACGTGGCGCGCAGGCAGGTTGAAGGCGGGCGTGACCTTGGCCAGGCCCGTGCCCTCCTCATGGCCCTGCGCGGCCATGAGCTCGGCACACGCCAGGCGCAGCTGCACGCCGGCAAAGGTGTGGATGGCATTGTCGATGCAGTGATGGCCCGGCACCCAGCAGCCGAGCATCTGACTGTTGGCGGCGTTAACGATGGCGTCGGCGGCAAGCGTCGTGATGTCACCGCGCCACAAGCGCAGGCGCGGGTCGCACGGCACGGTCGGGATGTCCTCGACCCGCGTGATGCCCTTCTCGGCAATCATGCCGCGCAGCAGCTCGTCCTGTGCCGCAAGCAACTCCGCGCTCGCAGGCAGCGGCTCGCGCGTATTGACGAGCGCGCGAAAGGTGCCAAAGAGCTCGTCGGCAGGGGCGCTCTCATCCAGCTCGAACCGCAGGCCGTGCTCCTCGCAGAGCATGGGGATAAGGACGAGCAGCAGCTCGCGCTCACGCTTCACAGTCATGCCGTGCCTCCAAGAGGTCGTCCAGCACGCCCGCGATGTCCGCGTCGATGCACACGGACCGCGACGCAATCTCGTTGGGACAGAACGCCTCGCCCAGGTTGATGCAGGCATAGGTGGCCTCGGAGTTGGCCTGCGTCATCTGCCAGAAGGGGTACTTAACGATAACCGGCGTGTTGGCACCCACGCCAAGCTCCAAGTAGAGCACACGACCCTGTTCGTGGGCGTCCAGGAACGCGGCGTAGGCCGCAGACGCCCGCCGCCAGCCATCATCCTCCACAAAGCTGTCGTCCGCGCGCAAGTTCATGACCACGGGACTGCCGTCCACAGGGCATGTGGGGACGAACCCCGCAGGCAGGCGCATGGCAAGCCCGTCGTTCTCGGGTACCTGGAAGATGCCGTTCTCGTCGCGTACGAAGCCCTGCGCCTCCATCGCACGCATCACCCACGTCTCGTTGTTAAAGGTCTCGTTGATGTGGCCGTCCTCGCACTGGAAGAGGCCATAATCACCTTGGGTGTAGAACAGGCGCGCCTTGTCGAAGCCAGCCAGCTGGAACTGGTGATCCACGTTGGTGGTGACCACGAAGTAGTCCTTGTCCTCAACCAGCGCAAGGAGCCGCGCATAGGTTGGCTTGGGCGCCGGCACGTAGCGGTTGTAGTAGATGTGGCGCGCCCACCATGCCCAGCGCGTCTCGTTGTCGGGGAAGGGATAGAAGCCGCCCGAGTAGATGTCCGCAATGCCAAAGGCGCACGCGAAATCGCCAAAGTAGCGCTCGAAGCGCTCACCGGAGTAAGTGAAGCCGGCCGCGGTGGAAAGCCCGGCTCCCGCACCGATGACGACGGCATCCGCCTCGTCAAGCGCCCGGCGCAGCGCAGAGACCCGCTCTTCCTGCGTCCCCTGTCCCCCCGTGAGGCGCCGATAACCCCGCGCCGCACGGATGCCCTGCTCGATGGTCTCCCGCCAGCCGTCGCGCGGCCGCTCGTTGAGCATGCTCACGATGCCCCTCCTTCCGTGGTTGTGTCCGCATGCTACTTTGCGCTCATATATTCACCAAAGTGGGGTATGGAGTACGAAACCATCCCATACTCGCTTCCATCTATGACGTTGGCGTCCATAAGGCTGCGGCGGTATGCGCTCGCCCAGCTGCGGCTCTTGCCCAGCCTCTCGGCTATGGCGGTTACCGAGGAGGGAGACGGCCAGTCAGTTGCCATGGCGTCCAGGAAGGTCTGTTGAGCCTTTGTGAGGCCGCGATAGGCAGGGGCGCAAACCGCGTCCAAAAAGACCCTGTGGGCGTCGTCAATTGCCTGGGCCACGTCGCCGTGCTCGATCGTCGACGATCTTCTGCGGTTGGCCGCCTGCCACATGTAGTAGCCCACGAGCTGCACCATATAGGGGTAGCCCTCACTCGCCTCCGCCGCCTCCTGCGCCGCCTCCTTGCCCACATGCATTCCAGCCTCAACGACCGTCTGCACGTACGCATTGCGCACATCGGGCACGTGAATCGCATCCAGGTTGTGCCGGGTAGCCCGTTGCAAGAACGTGAGGACCTTGTCGTTGACCAAGTCGTCAACTATGGAGGGCAGCCCCGCAAACGCGAACGCGATGCCGTGCTTCTTGCTGTCGGGAACGTCCCGCATGTCCTCGTCGCCAATTACCTCTTGGATGGCAGTCGCAAGGGCCACCATCTCCCCACGCCGAGCGGCCTGCGCCTCGTCGATGGTAAACAGGATTCCCTTGCCATCTTCCATTGCTGCAAGACGCTCCTCGATTGCCTGACGGACGGACAGGGACGACGGTCGCTCGAGGCCAATCTTTCCTACGCTTGCCCCAACAACGCCAGGTATGCTGATGGAAGGTTCGAGCGTCGCGGACGTAACTTGGGCACGTCCTCCCCTCAACGCCTCCACAATCCGACCGCACATCCCCTCCGCCGCCGTCTGTCGCACGGTCTCCCATCCGTAGCTGCGAGCGACGCGTGCAAGTTCCACGAGCAGAACGGTCTTTCCGTACCCGCGCTGCCCCGAGAGGAGCATGAGCCTGCTCGGCGCCCCGGCACCGTTCTCGATACCCTCCGCGAAGTCGGAGATCACGTCTTCGCGACCGATGAGGATGGGCGGCATCTTCCCCGCCGTGGGTTTGAAGGGGTTTGCGGGCACTTTTCCTCCAGCAGATAGCATCTTGCAATGGTTTGCACAAACTTACAATAATTTACAATACCTTACAAGAACTTGTTGCCTACGCGTGAGATGATTCTTCACGACCTGACCAAGGAATAAAAGCTCACGGGCTGATTTGCATAGTGCCTAGGCGACAATAACCTCCACGCCGTCGCGCGCCAGGGCCTCGCGCCACTCCTGCGAGACGCCCGCGTCGGTGACAAGCGCAATGGCCTTGTTTGGCAGGCGCATGGGGATGGCGCCGCGCTGGCCGAACTTCTCGGACTCGGTGAGCACGACGACTTGAGCGGCCGATGCCGCCATCGAGCGCACGGCGTCGGCGCGCATCTGGTCGGCGTTGGTGGGGCCCACGCCCTCGATCCAGCCGTCGGCGCCGATGAAGAGCCGGTCCACATAGAACTCCTGGGCGCAGGTGCGCACGAGCGGGCCCACCATCACCTGACTGTCGCGCTGGCAGGTGCCGCCGAGCAGGGTCACGCTCACGCGCGTGCTGTCCCGCACGTAACCGGCGATGAAGGCGCTGTTGGTGACGATGGTCACACCCTTGCGCGTGTCGGCCAGCTCCCGGGCGAGCAGGGCGCAGCAGCTACCGCTCTCGACCATCACGGTGGAGCCGTCCGGCACCATCGCCGCCGCAGCGCGCGCGATGCGCCGCTTCTCGTCGTAGTGGTAGGCGAGCCGCCCGCCTACGTCGTTGGGGTTGGCCAGCGTGGCGAATCCGTGCTCACGCACCACGAGACCCTTGGCCCGCAGGGCATCGAGGTCCTTGCGAACCGTGACTTCCGAGACGCCCAGGCGCCGCGACAGCTCGGCTACCTCCACCTTCTGCTCGGCGGTGAGGATATCCAGAATCTGGTTGTCGCGCTTGGCCACGGATGCCCCCGACCCTTCTTTTTGCTCGCTGCTGTGTTACCCATGCATTATACTTCAATTTCATTCGTAATTGCTTCGCGTCTTCTTTGTAATGCAGGAGCGCAGAAGGGCGCCAGCATACGTCCCTAGGCGCACGGCACGCTAACCGCAGAGCGCCGACATCTCCTCGGCGCGCTCGCGCATCTCGTCCGTACGCGCAAGCACCCGTTCCCGCATCAGCGCCGCGTACGGCGCATGGTATTGTTGGGGCAGGCGCGGGTGGCTCATGGAGCTGCTCAGGTAGAGCAGCCAACCCCATGGCTCAAGTAGGTCGTCAAGGCGCGCGGCACGTTCCTCGCTCCCGCAGTAGGTAGGCAGAAAAGCAGCCCAGAACTCGTCCAGCTCACCATAGGTGAGACCGACGAAGCTCATCTCGTCCTTGTCGTGGTCACGAATGCCTGAGCCCATCATGTTGCAAATGAAGTAGGTGTGTATAACGTCCAGAAGCGGGTTGCCGGCACCCGCATCCCCCAAGTCGATGAGCATGAGCTGTCCCTTGGAGTCCATGACGTTCTTGACGTGGTAGTCGTTGTGCACGAAACGGCTCATGGCCGGCAGGGAGCGCAGAAGGCCATGCATCACGGCGAGCTCGTCTGCACTAAAGTCGTTGGTCAGCATATCGAGCCTAGAGTGGTGAGTACGATCCGCAGGAGGCAGAGCACCCTCGGGCACCTCGATGGCATGCAGCTCCTTGAGCAGACGGGCGGAGTCGACGGCGTAGCGTCGCAACGTCTTGGGGTTCTCGCGAACGCACTCGGCAATGGTCTTGGCGTCAAGCGCCTCGTAGACGGTGCCGTAGCAATCCCCGCAGCGCACCGTATCGAAGGGGATGGCGCACGGCACCCCCAAGACGAACACCTGGCGAGACACCCGTCGCTCGTCCTCGATGTCGTCGAGCGAGAGCGTGGGTCGAAACACCTTTATCATCTCGTCTTTTGCCAGACGATACACGTCACCGTTGGCCCCGGACCCCAAGAGCTCGCAGCCCTCCACCGAAAGGTGCCGCATCGCACGGCGAACCTCCATGATCTCGGTCAACCCCGTCATCTCGAACACATCATAGACCTCGGGTGACGCGTTAACGATGCGCAACGACCCCTCTACCTTGCACAGGCGCATGATCACGCGCAGTCCAGCACTGGATAGGTATTCGGTGTTCTCGACGTCCAGAACGAGCTTGCCTTTGGGACTTTGTGTGCGCAAGGCCGCGATTTCCTCCTCTGCCTTGCCTGCGTTATCGGAAGTCACACGACCGGATAACGAGATGGTCAGTGAGTCGGAAGACGAATTGAGGATGGATGCGGCAAACGTTGGCATACTGTTCCCTTCTGTCCAAGGTGGTTTTGTGCCTAAACGACGATGTCCTTCGCCCTCTGTCCGGCACCTATGGGGTCAATCCTGCGCCACGCGTTTTCTTAGGGTTTCGTAGAGGAAGACCTCGTTGCGCGCACGCGTGAGGTTGAGGTCTACGGCTACGGCTTCGGGGAGGTCACGCCGCAGCAACTCGCCGACCAGCCCAATGTTGACCCGCGCATCGCACACGTCACCAAGGTCGTCCTGGTGGGCCTCCATACCCTTTGCGATGCCTACGGCATCCTCCCCCAAAAGGTCGCCGAGGCCCTCCGCCACGTACCGGACCCTCTTGGCGCGCTTCCTCACGTCGTGTGTCCGCTCCGCATCACAGAGCCTCAAAGTGGCGAGGTCAAACCCAACCGACTCGACCATGTCGTCGAACCTCGCCCTCACCATGCTTTGAGGAAGACCGTGCTTCGCATAGCGCTTCTTCCACTCGACGCTCTTTGCGAGCTCCATGGCCCGCTCGAACGCCCTCATGGTTCGCTTGGACAAGAGAATCTTGAGGACCTTGGCCCGCTCTTGAGAGGCCTCCTGCCCGCAAAACTCAAGGAACTCGGGGGACGAGTCTGGGTCGGAGCGTGCCTGCTTCTCGAAGACGTCGAGCTCGCGCAGGCGCGAGGTGTGCCTCACGATCTCCTTGAGAATCGCCTGGGTCTCGCCGTTCTGCTTAGCCTTTTGCCATGGCTTGACAAACGCCACGTAACTGCGTAGGGACCGTGTGTTCGTGCGGAAGTGATGGATTGTCTCGATGTCCTCGGGATTGGCAAAGAAGTCCTCCCGATGCCTCTCAACCGCCTCCGCCTTCTGTGTTAGTGCCTCTTGCATCCGGACGAGCGTCCTCATCGCCATCCTCCCTCGGCATATCACGCAACCCTCCCATCGTCCAACATCATAACATCCCGTATGTGCAGGGGGACACATTGGGCGATTATGCGACCGCGCGGACAAAGGGGACGGGGACGTTTGTCCCCGGAAGCGACCCGTATCGCGCGACTCACAAAATAGTTGCCACTCGATTTGCATGCCCAAGACGCTAACTGGGACACGACCGTTATTTATATTTTCATTGGCAACTGTATAAAATACCTAGTTGCCAATGAAAATATAAATTATGAAAAAACACCAGTTGGCGGCTGAACACCCTGCGTTGAATGGCAACTATTTCACGTAGTACAAGCAAAAAAAGTCCGCCGAGACGCGCCGACGCGCCTCCCGCCCGTCCACTGGCAACGAGCGGGATGCGGCGGATGGCCGAGCCTGTGCGACCGGCCTGGCTCCTCGTCTCGACGGGCATGAAGCCGCGGTTGCCCGCCACCATCATGCGGCCCTCTTCGCGCGAGCGCAAGCGGACAAAGGGGACGGGGACGTTTGTCCTGCGCCGGGTTCTGGGACAAACGTCCCCGTCCCCTTTGTCCTGCGCCACTTGGTATATTGGGTTGACGCAACGAACGGAAAGGCGTTTCTATGGCATCTATTCTCGAGGCTATCATGCTTGTCTGCTTCGGTCTGTCGTGGCCCATCAATGCACTGAACGCATGGCGAGCACGCACGGCAAAGGCGACATCCCCGGCGTTTCTCGCACTCATCACGCTTGGCTACGTGGCTGGCATTGCAGCCAAACTTGTGGGCGAAAACGTCAACTGGGTACTTGGCGTATACCTGCTCAACCTCGCTGCGCTTGTGGCAAACGACCTCATCTACCTGCGCAACCTTGGGATCGACCGTAAACATCACCCCGTGCAGGAAACTGCCTCACGGCATGAAAAAAGGCCCCGGAGGGCCTGAGAGTGCGTGGTGCGGGCGAAAGGACTTGAACCTTCACGGGGTTGCCCCCATACGGACCTGAACCGTACGCGTCTGCCAATTCCGCCACGCCCGCGTAGGCGTTCATAGTACTACGACGCCACCCGAGTTTCAACACTTTTTTTGAAAAACGCAATCTCCCGCCGCGACCCGTGCTCGGGGACTGTCCCCCGAGCACGGGTCCGCGTCGTTGTTGGAAACGCCACCAATAAACGCTACAATGGGCCTACACGCGACAACACAGCAAAAACGAACAAGGACTCGTCGTGCAGCAAACCACCGGCACAAGACAAGGCGCGATCAACACGTACCCGAATGACCCCACCGAGGTCATGCTGGGTCGGTATCGCATCTTGGAGACCAACACCGAGGGCGGCTTTGGCACCGTGAGCGTGTGCTGGGACTCACGCCTGCAGCGACGCGTGGCTATAAAGCGCATGCCGCTGCGTCTGGAGTCCGACTCGCCGGTCCTTGCCTCCACCCTGGATGAGGCACTTGCCGAGGCGCGCACCTCCAGCCTGCTGGCCCACCCCAACATCGTGCGGATGTACGACTTCGAGAGCGACGCGAGCTTCTCGTATTTGGTGATGGAGTATGTGGACGGCCTCAACCTCGCCGATCTGCTGGCGCGCGTGGAGGGCGGCGTACTCACCTTTGACGAGTGCGCCCACTTGGTGGACTCGGTTGCCTCCGCGCTTGCCTTCGCGCACGAGAACGGCGTGCTGCACCTCGACCTCAAACCGGCCAACATCATCATCGACCGCACGGGCACGGTAAAGCTGGGGGACTTTGGCATGGCGTCGCTCGCCTCGGCCGCAGGCTACGGCGGAGCGCGTGGCGGCACCATCGGCTACATGCCACCCGAGCAAATCGAGGGCGGCTACGTGGACGAGCGCACCGACGTGTTCTCGCTGGCCGTCGTCGTGTGGGAGGCCCTCACCGGCTCGTGCCCCTATGCGGCCAACACGCCCGAGGAGTCGCTCAAGCTCATCGAGCATGGCCCGTCTCCGGCACTCTCGCGCATCGAGCCCGAGCTGGCAGGCATCGTGGAGGAGACGCTGCTGCGAGCGCTCGACCCCAACCCGGCCTCGCGCATGGTGTCCATAGAGGAGTTCGCGCGCGACCTGGTGAGGGCGTTGGGCGACGCGGCGGACGGGCGCGAGTCCCTGCAAGACCTGCTCAACCAAACCGAGGAGCGCGACGAGCCCAACCCCGCCGAGGATTGGGGCAGGCTCCACGTTCCCATGCGCATGCAATTCCCGTGGCTGGGAAGCGCCGTCACGCGCATCCTTGCCGCAGCGACCGCCGCATGGACCGCATACATCGCCATTCCCCTCTTGCTCCCCAACGCGCCCAACGCTCTCGCGTTTGGCGTGGGCGGTGTGGCGGTGGCAAGCCTTGCCTGGCCTCCGGTGGGCGGCGCCTTGGGGATAACGGCGCTGGTGGCCTCAATCTGCGCGTTCCCGTCGCGCTTTGCCTTTCCCCTCGCCTTGCTCATGGGCATGGTGGGGCTCGTGTGGTGGATAGGCGTGGGTAGGCGCTACCACCTCTCCGGGACGGCCCTGCTACTTCCCAGCTGCCTCTCCTGCCCCCTTGCCGGCGTGGGAATTGGCGGCATGGCGCTTGGTCCCGCCAGCGCGTTTTTTACCGGCATCCTGGGGTGGGTGCTGTGGTGCCTGTTTGGCATTGGCCTGCGTCAGGGCTTCGAGGCCCAGGCCCTTGCCCAGGAGCTGGCATCTGCGCTCGCGCAGCCGGCGACGTGGGTTCTGATGGCTGGCTGCGGCGTTGGCTCGCTGGTTTGCGCCGCGCTCACGCGGCGCGGCGGCACGATGTTTGGCATATTGGGTCAGGCCGCGGCGCTTGCGGTGCTCGGGTTTGTCTACTACGCGTGCACACAGATGGAAAATGGCGGCATTACGTCGGCTCTCGACAGCATGACGCTTGGCATTACGCTATGCTTAGGTGCTACCTTATGCATTGCGAATATCCTCACGGGCGGCTACGTCCAAAACCTGGAGGGCGATGATCGAACATGAACGTATTGACCATCTTTGAGCAGCGCGTGAGCGCCATCTTTATGGAAGGCGCTCCCGGACAGCGCGTTCCCTTCTCGTTTAAGCGCCTAGCAAAGCGCGCGGTTCGCGAGATGGAGGACGAGACCTTTGTAATTGACGGCGTGGACACCGCACCCGCCCTCTTTACCATACTCGTCTCCGCAAAGGACGACGCGGTGATGCGTCCCCTGTACATTAGCCTTACCGATGAGATATCGCAGCTGGTGGAGGCCCAGGCCAAGAAGCGCGGCTACACCTTTGTGGGCAAGCCCCTTGTGCGCTTTATGGTGGATCCCGCCCTGCGCGCCGGGCGCTTCTCGGTGTTTGCCGAGAACATCGACCCCCGCACGCTGGCCCGCCTGCGCGACGAGGAGAATGCGTTCTTGGGCATCACGCCGCCGCAGGATGACTTTGGCTATGGCGCACAGGAGTTCGTGCCCACGCCCGTTCCCGTACACGACGACGAGCCCGCGCCCGTGGCCGCAGAGGTCGCCTTCGTGCCCGAGCCCGAGCCCATCCCTAGCGAGGATGACGCCGACTACGCCATGTCCGCCGAGGACTTTGCGCAGCCCGTGGAGAACCTGGATGAGATCGCCTCCGAGATTGACGAGCCCATGGCAGGCGACGTGGACATGATGGACGCAGCCCAGCCGGCAGATGCCGCAGCGGCCGCCGGGTCCATCTTTGGCGATGCCGAGCCCGCGCCCATCCAGGACGCGAACGACCTGGTAGACGTCGAGGTGGACGTGGTGCCAACGTGCTCGCTTTTCGACATCAGCTCGGGCAAGACGTACACCATCACCACCCCTCACGCCATCATTGGCCGCGAGCGCACCGAGGGTGGCATCGTGCTGCACGACCCCAACGTGTCGCGCCGCCACGCCGAGCTCTCCTTCCAGGACGGCACCTGGCGTATTAGCGACCTACACTCCACCAACGGTACCCTGGTAAACGACATGGACGTGCGCGAGGCCACCCTGCACGAGGGCGACTTGGTAACCATCGGCCTCGTGAACCTAGAGTTCAGGGCAGGGTAGCATGATCGACCTTGTCCTGTTTGCCGGCCGGATCCTGCTGGTCGCGCTGCTGTACCTGTTCTTGTTCGCGGCTATGCGCACGGGCATCGGACTGGTGCGCGGACAGCGTAGGGATGCCGCCATCTGGGCGATAGACGTAGAGAAGGGCTCGAAGCTCCTTCGTGGCCTGCACGTGGACATCCTCGGCCCCGTGGTCGTGGGACGCTCTCCGTCCTCGGACGTCGTGGTGGACGAGCCGTTTGTCTCGGCCACGCACGCGCGATTTACGCTGCAGGGCCCGGCGCTCGTGCTGGAAGACCTTGGCTCCACAAACGGCACCATGGTTAACGGCCACAACATTGGGCAGCCCGTGACGCTGCGCGATGGCGACGAGGTTCAGATTGGCGACACGGTAATGCGGGTGAGCCGCCGATGACGACTGATGCCTCAAATGCGCCGCAGGCCGCGCAGGAGTCCGTGACCCCCGAGCCCACAAACGCCCCGGGGCGCAACGAGATGCCGGTGGAGAACCGTGCGGGCGCCAACACTGACGCGGGCTCTACGAGCACGCTCGCCTGGGGCGCCCGTTCCGACGTGGGCCTAGTGCGCAGCCACAACGAGGACGCGTTCCTAGTGAAGGCTCCCCTGTTCGTGGTGTGTGACGGCATGGGCGGACACGCGGCCGGCGAGGTGGCAAGCAGCATAGCGGTGCAGACCATCGCCGAGCATGCTCCCACACATGCCGACGACATCCTGCTGGGCGTTGCCGTGGAAGACGCCAACACGGCGGTCTTGGAGGGCTCGCTCAGCGGCGTGGGCAAGCCGGGCATGGGCTGCACAGCTACCTGCGTCCTCATTGAGAACAACAAGATGGCAGTCGCCCACGTGGGTGACTCGCGCATCTACTTGCTGCACGGCGGCACGCTGGTGCGCATAACTCACGACCACAGCTACGTGGAGGAACTCGTGGACTCGGGCGAGATAACGGCCGACGAGGCCCGCATCCACCCGTCCCGCTCCATCATCACGCGTGCCCTGGGCTCGGACCCCGACATGTACGCCGACCACTTCACGCTTGACGTGTCCACAGGCGACCGCATAATCATGTGCTCGGACGGCTTGTCCAGCATGGTCCCCGACAAGGACATCGAGGAGCTGGCGGTCTCCAGCGTCACACCGCAGGCAGCGGCCGACACGCTGGTGTCTGCCGCGCTCACCTCGGGTGGCCACGACAACGTGACCGTCGTGGTTATAGACGTGGTGGAGGACGGTCTTGCCAGCCTGCACAACATACAAAGGCTCAAGCAGGTGCGCACCTGGATAATAATCGCCGCCGCAACCATGCTGGCGGTGTTTGCCGTGCTTGTGGGCCTCATGCACAACTCGTGGTATGTGGGCAACAACAACGGCACGGTGGGCGTGTACCGCGGCGTGCGGGACGAGATCCTGGGCATTCCGCTCCACACCCTCATCGAACACTCCTCCGTTGAGGTGTGCGACCTGCCTGCGGCCCTGCAAAACCAAATAGACGAGGGCATTATCGTGTCGAGCGCCGAGGAGGGCCACGCCACCATAGAGCGCTACCGCGATCAGATAGACGACGAGAAGACCAAGGCTGCCGCCGCGGCCGAGGCAACCAAGGCGGTCGCCGGCGCCAACCAAAAGCAGCAGAAGGACGACGACGAGGACACGCCCGAGGACGAGACCGGCGACGCGACACCCAGCGAGGCGGCACAAACCGGCAAGCAGGCCGCCGACGAGGCGGAGAGCTCGGCGCTCGCCCAGGTGCAGTCGGCAGAGCGGGGAGGTGAGTAGCATGGCGGGCCTGTCCATGACACGGCGCACGACCGAGCTGCTCCTGCTGATTGCGGCGGCGTTCCCCGTGCTGCTCATATACTCCATGTACATGATGAACATGAGCGTTGCGCTCAGCGTCTCCTCGCTCGCCGTTCCCATCGGCCTGTTCATCGCCTTTGCAATCGCGCACGTGGCCATTCGGTTCCTGGCTCCGGGTGCCGACCCGGTAATCCTGCCGGTTACGTTCGTGCTCTCGGGCATTGGCATAGCGTTTGTTACCAGGCTCAAGCCCGATTTGGCCGTCAACCAAGTGCTCTGGCTCTTCGTCTCCATCGCGACTATGATTGCCGTCTTGGTGGTGGTGCGCAACCTGGACGAGTTGGCATCGTACAAGTACACGCTGGGTACCGTGGGCGTGATCCTGCTGGTTATCCCCATGATCTTTGGCACCGAGCACGGCGGCTCGCGCCTGTGGCTGTCCATCGGACCGTTCTCGTTCCAGCCCGGAGAGCTCGCCAAGGTGCTCATCATCCTGTTCTTGTCGGCCTACCTCTCCGAGAACCGCGAGCTGCTCTCGGCCTCCACCAAGAGCATCGGCCCGCTCGCGCTGCCCAAGCCGCGCATGCTGCTGCCCCTGCTCGCCATGTGGGGCGTAAGCCTTTTGGTGGTTATCTTTGAGCGCGACCTGGGAAGCGCCGTGCTGTTCTTTACCTTCCTGGTAGTTATGATCTACGTGGCCACCGGACGGCTGAGCTATGTGATCTTTGCCTGCCTGCTTTTGCTGGTGGGCGCGGTGTTTTGCTACTCGGTGTTCTCGCACGTGCAAAACCGCATCAACATTTGGATGGACCCCTTTGGCAACCCCGATGGCGGCTACCAGCTCATCCAGTCGCTCTACTCGCTTGCCGACGGCGACATGGTGGGCACGGGCATTGGCAAGGGCATGCCCACGCTCATTCCCGTGGTGGAATCCGACTTCCTCTTCTCGGCCATTGGCGAGGAGATGGGCCTTTTGGGCGGTTCGGCCATCCTCATCCTGTACGTGATCTTTGCCGTGCGCGGCCTTGCGACCGCCGCACGCGCCAAGTCCGACATGTCGGCCTTTACCGCCGTGGGCCTTACCACGGCCATCACGTTCCAAGCGTTCCTCATCGTGGGCGGCACCACACGCCTGCTGCCCCTTACCGGCGTGACCCTGCCCTTTATGAGCCAAGGCGGCAGCTCCTTGCTCGCCAGCTTTATTATTGTGGGCCTGCTCTTGCGCGCCGGAGACGAGGGAACGGGCAGGGGCACCATCATGACCAGCCTGTCCTCCCCCGGCGAGATGCCCGCCGGCCCCAACACCAGCGAGCTCAAGGTAACGAGCGTGGCGCACGGAGGCAACGTGCGCGGGCACTTTGGCCTCGACACGCCTGAGTCAGGCGTGCTGGGTCGCGTGGCGCTGGGCAAGCGCCTCACCGCGCTCATTACCGTGTTCTCGGTGCTCTTCTTCGCGCTCATCATTAACCTCACCTTTATCCAAACCATTGGCGCCAACGCGCTTCAGCAGATGCCCAACAACAACCACACCATCGCCAAGAGCGCCTTCGTGCAGCGTGGCGCCATTAGCACCTCCGACGGCCAGACCCTGGCAGAGAGCGTGCGCAACGACGACGGCACCTACGAGCGCGTGTACCCCAACGGCAACATGGCCGCACACACCGTGGGCTACCTCTCCACGCGCTATGGGGCCACGGGCATCGAGTCCAGCATGAACGACGCCCTGTGCGGCAGCGCCAACTACTCCAACTGGCACAACGCCCTCAACTCGCTCGCCGGCGTTCCCACTGCCGGCTCGTCGGTGGTGCTCACGCTCAACTCCCAGATGCAGCGCGCCGCCGAGGAGGCACTGGAGGGCTACCAGGGCGCCATCGTCGTGCTCGACACGAAGACGGGCGCGGTGTTGGCCAAGGCATCCAACCCCTCGTACGACCCAACCGACATCGGTGACGTAATAGAGAACAGCGCCGAGGGTGCCAGCCCGCTGGTGGACCGCACCACGCAGCTCTATACGCCTGGTTCCACCTTCAAGCTCGTCACGCTGGCGGCCGGGCTCGACACGAACACGGCCTCGCTGGACTCCGAATACGACGCGCCCGCCTCCATGGACATTGGCGGCCAGGACGTGTCCAACGACCACGATGCGGAGTACGGCACCATCTCCCTGCTGCAGGCCTTCGCCTACTCTGCCAACACGGCGTTTGGGCAGCTGGGCGTGGAGCTGGGCGCCAACGACCTGGTGCGCTACGCCAACGCCTTTGGCTACGGCAAGGCACTGGGCCTGGACTTCCCGTGCACGCCCTCGCTCATGCCCAAGCCTTCCGAGATGACCAAGTGGGAGACGGCATGGGCGGCCTGCGGCCAGCCCGTTGGCGAGCACGAGAGCCCGGCCGGCCCACAGACCACCGTCATGCAAAACGCGGTTGCCGCCGCCACGGTCGCCAACAAGGGAACGGTTATGAACCCCTACGTGGTGGACCACGTGCTCTCTCCCGAGGGCACCACGGTGTTCTCCACCGAGCCCAGCTCGCTGGGGAAGGCCATGAGCAGCGAGACCGCCGAGAAGGTGGGCGAGGCTATGCTGGAGGTCGTCACCAACGGCACCGGCACGGGTGCGGCCGTTGACGGCTACCTAGTGGCAGGCAAGACAGGCACCGCGCAGGTGGGAAGCAGCTCGGCGAACTCCCTGTTCTGCGGGTTTGCCCCCTACGACGATCCCTCGCTGGCCGTCTCGGTGTGCATCGAGGGCAACGGCGAGGACGTGCAGGGTCATGCGGCAAACGTCGCGGGATCCGTGCTTGGGCAGTGCCTCAACATCAAGGCGTGGGGAGCTGCGTCGTGATGAGGGGAGTATTGACGTACAGAGCCAACACTGCGAGGTGCTGGCACACCATACAAAGAGGGTGCGTGGCAAGACACGCGGGCGATAGGAGCACAGATGGCGAGTAGAACTCTGGGTGGGCGCTATACGGTCCAAGACAAGATCGGTACGGGTGGCATGGCCATCGTGTACCGTGGTGTGGACGACGTGCTGGGTCGCACGGTCGCGATCAAGACCATGCTGCCGCAGTATGCCAATGACCAGTCCTTCGCGGCGCGCTTCAAGCAGGAGGCCCAAGCGGCGGCGGCGCTGCAAAGTCCCTACATCGTCTCGGTGTACGACTGGGGCAAGGACAGCGACACCTACTACATCATTATGGAGTACCTGCGCGGCACCGACCTCAAGAGCGGCATCCGCAAGCATGGTGCCCTCGACTGCCGCAAGGTCGCACAGATTGGATCGCAAATATCGCAGGCGCTCTCCGTCGCCCACCGCCACGATATTATCCACCGCGACATCAAGCCGCAAAACATTATGGTGCAGCCCGACGGCAACGTTAAGGTGATGGACTTTGGCATCGCTCGCGCAAAGAACAGCCACCTCACCGCCGACAACAGCGTGCTGGGCACCGCCCACTACGTCTCGCCCGAGCAAACCCAGGGCCAGGACCTTGGCCCCACCACCGACATCTACTCACTCGGCATCGTTATGTACGAGGCAGCTACGGGCCGCGTTCCCTTTGACGGCGACGACGCCATCTCGGTCGCCCTCAAGCAGGTAAACGACCCTCCCCTGCCTCCCAGCCAAATCAACCCTCGCGTGGACGCCGCGCTTGAGTCGGTTATTCTCAAGTGCATGCAAAAGCGTCCCGAGGACCGCTTCCAGACCGCCGACGAACTCTACCGCGTGTTGCGCGACTATCTGGCGGGCAAGATGCAGTCCGTGAGCGACGCGGCTGCCGTGGGCGGGGCGTCGGTTGCAACCAACCGCATGCAGCGCACGGGTCCTCAGGGCTATAACGGCATGGGCGACACGGGCACAGGCAGCGAGACCGGTGCCCACTACCGCGCCAAGAGCGCCACGGAGGAGGACCAGGACCGGCGACACAAGCGCAACGTAATCGTGGGCGCCGTCGCAAGTGTCCTCATTATTGCCGGCATTGCTCTTGCGGTCTTCCTCCTCATGGGCCGGCAGCAAACGCGTACCGTGCCCAACCTTATTGGCCTCACGCAGGAGGACGCCATCGCCCAGATTAAGCAGTCCAACTACTTTACGGAGGGTTCCATCAAGGAGCAGTACTCCGACAAGGTCGCTAAGGGCGAGGTGGTAGACCAAGACCCCGACCCCGGCAAGGGCGCCGCACAGGGCACTGCCATCGACCTCGTTATTTCCAAGGGCGAACAGCCTGCCCAAGAAGTCACCGTACCCGACCTCATTGGCCTGTCCCCCTCCGAGGCCGAGAAGGAGCTGAGCAAGATGGGCCTCAAGGGCCAGGCCGGCGACTCCGTCTACTCGGACGAGGTGGAGAATGGCAAGGTCGCCGCCCAGGACCCCAAGTCCAACACCTCCGCAAAGGCCGGAGAGACCGTCACCTACCAGCTCTCCAAGGGCGGCGAGTCGGTTGAGGTCCCCAACGTGATTGGTTGGTCGCAGGCCGAGGCCACCTCCGCGCTAGAGAACGCGGGCTTCTCGGTAATCGTGAACTCGGAGTCAAGCGAGAACTACCGGGCAGGGCTGGTGTGCTACCAGTCGGCCACCGGCACCGCCACCAAGGGTAGCGAGGTCATTATTACCGTCTCCACCGGCACGGCCAAGATTGCGGTGCCCTCGGTCGTGGGTATGAACGAGGGTGACGCCACGTCCACGCTCAACAACGCCGGCTTTGACGTAACCACCACCGACGTGGAGAGCACCACTGTTCCCGCAGGCAACGTGGTGTGGCAGTCCACTACCGGCAGCGCAGATCGCGGAACATCCATCACCATTGGCGTGTCCATTGGATCCAGCACCACCAACAACACGGACAACAATAACAACGGCAACAACA
>JAUMWN010000126.1 GCA_030529625.1 Coriobacteriales bacterium | reverse complement strand
GGCGTGCGCACGCTCGTCACCATGAAGCACGTGGGCGTCAACGTGGCAGCCGACCCCTTTATGAGTGCGGCAAACACTGGCGTTGGGGCCGGTCTGGTGCTGCTCGCGGCCGATGACCCCTCCTGCTACAGCTCGCAAAACGAGCAGGACAGCCGACACTACGCGGCGTTCGGGCGCGTGCCGTGCCTGGATCCGGCCGACTCGCAGGAGGCCTACGAGTACGCCCAGCGCGCATTCCAGATCTCGGAGGAGTTCGACACGCTGGTTATGCTGCACGAGACCATGCGCATCGCGCACACGCGCACTATGGTGGACGTCGCCGGCGAGCGCAAGGCTCCTAAGGCCAGGGACTACGAGTCGCAGCCCGAGAAGTACGTCATGATGCCGGCCAACGCCGTGCGGCGCACGCTGGTGGCAAACGACCGTGAGGTCGCGCTGGTGGCTTGGGCCGAGACGTGCAACCTCAACCGCATCGAGCTGCGCGACCGCTCCGTGGGTGTTGTAGTCTCTGGCGCGCTGTACACGCACGTGCGCGAGGCGCTGCCTGAGGCGTCGGTGCTCAAGCTGGGCGTGTCGTGGCCGCTGCCGCCGCAAAAGATTCGCGATTTCGCCGCCCAGGTGGACAAGCTGTACGTGGTGGAGGAGGCCTGCACCTACTTCGAGACGCGCGTGCGTGCGCTGGGTGTGGATGTGAGCGAGCCTCCCGCAGGGCGTCTGCCGCGCTCGGGCGAGATTACCGCCGCACACATCCGCGCGGCCTTCTGCGTCGCAGAGCCTGCGCATCTCGACCCTGCCGAGGGTCTGCCGCCGCGCCCGCCTGCGTTCTGCGCGGGTTGCCCGCACCGTCTGGTGTACTGCGAGCTGCGCCGCCTCAAGACCATCGTTACCGGCGACATCGGCTGCTACACACTGGGCGCCGTGGCGCCGTATCGCTCCGTCGACTCGGTCATCGACATGGGCGCGTCCCTCTCGATGGCGCATGGCATGGAGCTTGCTGGCGTTGCCGAGCGCGCGGGACGTCCCGTGGTGGGCGTGATTGGCGACTCGACGTTTGCCCATTCGGGTATCACGAGCCTGCTGGGTACCGTGTACAACGGCGGTAAGGGAACGCTGTGCATCCTGGACAACCGCACCACGGCCATGACGGGAACGCAGGGCAACCCCGTCAACGGCGTGACGCTTACCGACCAGGCCGCCCGCGTCAACCCGCTCGACGTGCCGGCTGGCAAGCAGCTCGACTTGGTGGCGCTGTGCGAGGCCATTGGCGTGGACGAGGTCGAGCAGGTCGACGCGCAGGATCTCAAAGCGGTTCGCGCGGCGTTGCGCAAGGCTACCAAGGCCACCGACAAGCTCAGCGTGATTATCTTTAAGGCGCCATGCCGACTCATCGACCGCACGCGCAGGGCCATGCCCACCATTACCGACTGCCGTCGTTGCGGCACGTGCGTGCGCATTGGGTGCCCGGCCTTGGGCAAGGACGAGACGGGCCATCCCGTGATCGATCCCACCCAGTGCATCGGCTGCGACCAGTGCGTCCAGTCTTGTCCGTTTGGCTGCATCACGAGGGAGGACTAGCATGCCGCACGACACCTCAGCCATTGCCGACGTCGAGTCGTCGGGACAGGTCGTCCACCTGGATCGCACCATGACCATCCTGTTGGTTGGCGTGGGCGGACAGGGCACCATCTTGGCAGGAAACATCCTCGCGATGACCGCCGCGGAGGCGGGTCTCGACGTAAAGGTCTCCGAGATTCACGGCATGAGCCAGCGAGGCGGCTCCGTGTCCACCGTCATTCGCGTGGGCGAGCACGTGGAGTCCATGATCGCCGATCCTGGCTGCGCCGACGTCGTGGTTGCTTTCGAGGCCGTAGAGGCGCTACGTGCGCAGCAGTACCTGCGCGAAGGCGGCAAGATGTTTGTCAACGACGAGCAGATCGTGCCCGTCTCGGTGCACGTGGGCAACTTTACCATGCCCACCGACGTGCACGAGCGCCTCGAGCGCATCGGTGCCGTAACCATCCCCGCCGGACAGATTGCGCGCGACGCGGGAAGCCCGCGCTCCACGAACGTGGTGCTGGTGGGTGCACTTTCCACCGCACTGCCCTTCTCGGAGGAGGCATGGCGTGACGCCATCGCCAAGCGCGTGCCGGCCCACACCGTGGAGGCCAACCTGGAGGCCTTCGCCCGCGGCCGCGCTGCCGTGGCGTAACGTAACTGCTCACTCATGGGGCCGTCCCCTTTGTCTATCGTGGTTCGTGATAGACAAAGGGGACGGCCCCCGTGTGCAGCTCCGGTCTTAGCTCTTGATCGTAATGCGCCCCTGTGCCTCGCGGTATTCCTCGGGCATCTCTCCCTTGCACGCGTCCTCGAGGTAGTATCGCAAGACGTCGGCCATTAAGTATCCGGTGCCCTCCATCGTGTCTTGCGCGGATTCTGCAAACACGTAATAGGTGTCGCCACCGTTGCATATAAAGTCCGCCGACGCTATCACGTACGTATCGTTGGCGTTGTAATCGCGGTTGCCCACCCGCGTGATGGTTACACGGCCACCCGGGTTGGCTGGTTTGGCATGCGTGGAATTGGGATAGTTCTCTCCCTTTTGGTACGGTACGGTCGTGTCGATGGAGAAGTTGATTCCTGCTACCTGAGGGAATCCTCCCGACTCGTCGGGACAGCCCGCACAGGATGCCTCAAACGCCTCGAGCAGCTGTGCGCCGGATACCTCCACCGTGCAGAGGTAATTGATAAACGGGCACACGTTATGGATGGTCTTGAGCGTTATGTCGCCTTTGTCAATTGAATCGCGGATGCCTCCGCCGTTTATGAAGGCGGCGTCGGGGGTGCTGTTGGCCGAGAGCTGAGCCTCCCACAGCATGGCGTCGGCAACGAAGTCTCCCAAGTTGGTTTCTTGTGTGCGCACACCCGGAACCCTGTTGCCGTCGAGGAAGAACGCCGTCGTGCCAATGACCTCGCCCAGGGACTCGTTAACTTCGTCGGCGACCTTTTGTGTGGACGCGGCTACGGTAGCGTCTTGGCCGTCGTATTCGCCATACTTCACCAAGGTGCCGGCAATCTTGCCGTCCTCCCAAGTAACGACGCCGATGGCGTGGGTAAAGCAGCCCGTCTCGACCACGAGGACGGGGTTGCCGCTTGCGTCAGTGAGCGTTGCGTTTTCCTCCTTGTGGTCGTGCCCGTCTATGATGAGGTCGATGCCCGACACGTGCTGCGCCACGTCGCTCGCGCGATTCGGTGCGTTCAGCTCGTCCTCGCCCAGGTGTGCGAGACACACAACGAGGTCGCATCCCTGCTTGCGCAGCTCGTCTACCTGCGCCTGTGCGCAGTCGTAGAGCTCCTGCTCCTCCAAATACGTGAGGCCTCGTACGAACAGGACGTTGGCGCTGGTGTAGGTCTCGGGCGTGGTGAGGCCAAACACGCCCACCTTGCGTCCGTCGCTGAGCGTAAAGACCGTGTTCTTCTCCACGAGGGTCTCGCCCGTCGCGTCCACGATGGTGTTCGCCGAGAGGAGCGGAAAACTGGCCCCCGCAGCGTACTTTTGGATGTAGTCCTGACCGTAGTCGAACTCGTGGTTGCCAAGGGCCATGGCGTCGTAGCCCACCTCGTTAAAGAAGTCAATGGCGGCGAGGCCTTTGGATTGGCCCACGAGCTGATCTCCCTGCGCGATGTCTCCCGCATCCAGGAGAAGCACCTCGTAGCCCTTGGCTTGGTAGTCGGCCTTGAGTTGGGCGACGGCGGCCAACCCGAGCGGCTCTTTGTCGAGCAGGTCGTGCCCGTGCGTGTCGTTGGTGTGAATTATCGCAAGCTTGGCTTGCGCGGAGGATGGGGCCGCGGTCTGCGTGCCCGCGCATCCCGACGTGGCAGCGGCAACTCCAAGGCCGGCAGAGCCTGCAACAAAGCGTCGACGTGTGATGAGACCGACCAGCGGGTTTTACATGAGACCATCCTCCTTTGCGTGTTGCTCCTGTACATAGAGCCTATGGGGGATATTGTAACGTGAAACCGGCACGCGGGCCCGTCTGCCTAGAATGTTGCGCGGTAATGCCCTCCAAGGCGTACTATCTGATTATGGAATGTATGCGCGACGATGCGGGGAGGGCTTTATGAAGAAGACGGTATCTGCGGCGGTAATGGCACTCATGCTGTGTGCGCCTCTCACCTTGGGCGCCTGCTCCGGGCAAACGCAGGAGGCGTCCCAGGATGCCACCAAGACCCAGACCGAGGCAACGACCGAGGACAAGACCACGAGCGAGTCCGCAACCGAAACCACGACCGAGGCCGAGACCAAGACCGAGGTTGCCGACACCACCGCGTCGGCAGACGAGGTGGCGGCCGAGAGCGAGGATTCGGCCGGAGAGGTAGGATCTGCGGCAGAGGCTGACTCGGCCGGCGAGACCACGGTGGGCAAGAAGACCTCGAGCTCCAAGAGTGCCAACGTGGACAACCTGGTTAACTGGGGCATCAAGATTGCCGTTCCCGAGGGCGCCACGGGCGTGCTCAAGGGCAATGAGTACTACATCTACACGACCAAGAAGTCGTTCCCGTACGTGCTCACGTGCGTGTACAACATGGACAAGACCGGCGATGAGTTTATCTCGGAGTTCACCGACTACATGAAGAGCGAGCACAAGGACCTCAAGGTTGCCGAGAAGCCCGCCGCCACCAAGATTGGCGATAAGAACGGCGTGAAGACGGTGTACACCTACGAGATCGAGGGCCATCCGGCGCGCGACACGCGCTTTGTGGTGCCCGCAAACGGTCGGGTGTACATGTTTGCGACCAAGGAGATCGACGACCTCAACCTCTCTGCGGGCGACGTCTACGAGCAGGTGATCAAGGACGCCGAGATCTACAAGGCGACGACGAAGTAGGGCTCCAGTAGGCATAACGTTAGAGGGGGTAGACAAAGGGGACTGTCCCCCGAGTCTACCCCCATGCGTAGTATGTGGCTGTGCCGCGGTTGGTAGACTAGGGGGACTGTCCCCTTTGTCTGCCCGTTGCCAAGTAAGGTGGGCCGATGGACACGCGCACACACCAAAATCGCCGTCCTTTTGGTAAACACCCAAATGTGTGGCAAATGTGGGCAGCCTCGCCCAGTAAAACCGCAGGTCAGCGCCTTATACAAAAACAATCAAAAAATCTAATGCACACTGACTTAGATTATGTATAGAATCAAAGCGCAGGGGTAATACTAGTAATCGTAAAGCAGACGTGTGGGGGTCCCAAAAACCCCGCACCAGTACGAAAGGACGTACAAGATGGCTAAGATTCTGGGAATCGACCTTGGCACCACCAACTCGGCCATGGCCGTACTCGAGGGCGGAGAGCCCACCATTATTGTTAACGCCGAGGGCGACCGCACCACGCCGTCCGTCGTTGGCTTCCGCAACGACGGCGAGCGCATCGTGGGCAAGGCCGCAAAGAACCAGGCCGTAACCAACCCCACCAACACCGTGTTCTCCATCAAGCGCTTTATGGGCCGCCGCTACGACGAGGTTGGCTCGGAGCTCAAGACGGTACCGTACAAGGTCAAGTCCGGCACCGGCAGCCGCGCCGTGGTGGAGATCGACGGCGAGGACTTCACGCCTGAGCAGATCAGCGCCATGATCCTCTCCAAGATGAAGGCCGACGCCGAGAAGTACCT
>JAUMWN010000125.1 GCA_030529625.1 Coriobacteriales bacterium | reverse complement strand
CCCGCGCCGAGTTCGAGCGCATCACGCGCGACCTGCTCGACCGCTGCAAGGGTCCTGTGACCAAGGCGCTCAAGGATGCCGGCATCTCCATCAGTGAGGTAAACGAGGTCATCCTGGTTGGTGGCTCCAGCCGCATGCCTGCTGTCCAGAGCCTGGTCAAGCAGATCACGGGCAAGCAGCCCAACATGTCGGTTAACCCCGACGAGGTCGTGGCCGACGGCGCTGCTGTTCAGGGCGGCGTGCTCACCGGTGACGTCGAGGGCATCCTGCTGCTGGACGTCACCCCGCTCTCGCTGGGCGTGGAGACCATGGGCGGCATCATGACCAAGATGATCGACCGCAACACCACCATCCCGACCTCCAAGACCGAGATCTACTCCACGGCGGCCGACAACCAGACCTCCGTCGAGATCAACGTCCTGCAGGGCGAGCGCGAGATGGCTCGCGACAACAAGAGCCTGGGCAAGTTCAACCTCACCGGCATCCCTGCCGCTCGTCGCGGCGTGCCCCAGATTGAGGTTACCTTTGACATCGACGCCAACGGCATCGTTAAGGTAACCGCCAAGGACAAGGGCACCGGCAAGCAGCAGCAGATCACCATCTCCGGCTCCACCGCGCTCTCCGACGACGAAGTCGATCGCATGGTACGCGACGCCGAGAGCCACGCCGAGGAGGACAAGGCCAAGAAGGACGAGATCGAGGTGCGCAACCAGACCGACAGCCTTGCTTACAGCACCGAGCAAACGCTCAAGGAGCTGGGCGACAAGGTTCCCGCCGACACGCGCTCCGAGGTTGAGGCCGCCGTGGCCGAGGCCAAGAAGGCACTCGATGGCAGCGACGTGGAGGCCATCAAGGCCGCAAGCGAGAGGCTGCAGCAGGCAGGCTACAAGCTGGCCGAGATCGTGTACTCCGACCAGGACAGCCAGACGTCTGGCGCACAGCCTGGCGCAGGCCAGCCTGGTGGCGACGACGTGGTTGACGCCGACTACGAGGTCGTAGACGAGTAGGGTGTGACGCACGATGAAGCAAACCGACGGAACAGAGCGCAACGACGCCATGCAAACGGATGAGGACACCATGAAGGTACCCATAGACGAGCCCCAGAACGAGCAGCAGGAAGTGCAGGAGCTCGACGAGGAGGCAATGGTCGAGGCTGCGATTCGCGCCGGTGAGCAGGCTGCGGAGGAAGAGCTCAACAACGACATCGGACGCGTGCGCGCCGAGCGCGACGAGCTCTACCAGCGCCTAGAGGAATGCACGGACCAGGTGGACGCTGCCCAGCAGAAGGCCGCAGATGCCATAGATCGCCTGGCCCGCCTGCAGGCCGACTGGGAGAACTTCCGCCGCCGCACGCGCCAGGAGCGCGAGGCCGAGCGCGAGCGCGCTGCCGAGGACCTCGTGTTGGGACTGCTTCCCGTCCTGGACGATATGGAGCGTGCCGTGGACCATGCTCGCCAAAGCGACGAGCAGAGCGACGAGTACTACCAGTTCGTGGACGGTGTTGCCCAGGTGCACGACAAGATGCTGGGCGTGCTGGCCAAGGTGGGCGTGGAGGTCATTGACCCGGCCGGCGAGCCGTTCGAGCCGCTGTCTCACCAGGCGGTGGGTCGCGTGGAGGACACCGAGGCGTACGACGAGACGGTCGCCCAGGTGTACCAGCGAGGCTATCGCATGGGCGGCAAGGTTATCCGCGCGGCCATGGTTACCGTAACGTACGGTGGGCCAAAGCGACCGGCCGAGGATGACGCCACAAGCGACGAGTAGCAGGGGTTCCAACGAGGGGAACCCAGCCACAAGGGGGACATACCTCGCAGAGGTGTGTCCCCCTTTGCAACAGGAAAGATTGGTAACGAGGGGGCGAAGCCAGGATGCCAGGTAAAAACTACTATGATGTGCTGGGTGTAAAGCGCGACGCCACCCAGGACGAGATAAAGCGGGCCTTTAGGAAGCTCGCGGCCAAGTTCCATCCCGATGCGGGTGGCGACGAGGCCAAGTTCAAGGAGGTGAGCGAGGCCTACAACACGCTCTCCGACGAGAACAAGCGTCGCGAATACGACCAGATGCTCATGTTCGGTGGCATCCCCGGAGCGGACTTTGGGGGCTCGGGTGGCCGCGGCCGCTACACCACCAACGTGGACGTCGACTGGTCGCAGATCTTCAACAACGTACGCGGGGGAGAAGGGGGCTTTGGCGGCTTTGACTTCTCATCCATCTTTGGTGGATCGGGCGGGGGCCAGTCGAGTCGTCCCAACCGCGGCGGTGACCTCAACACCACCATCGAGGTGTCCTTTAACGATGCCTTTAACGGTGCCATGCGCAAAGTGACCTACCGCATTCCCTCCACGGGAGAGACGCAGTCCATCAACGTAAAGATCCCCGCTGGGGCTGTGGACGGCGGCAAGCTTCGCTACCACGGGCACGGTGAGTACGGGGCCAACGGCGGCGAGCGCGGAGACTTGGTAATCACCACCAAGGTCCTCGACGACGCGCTGTTCAAGCGCGACGGCGCAGACGTGCGCATGGACCTGCCCATATCGGTGTACGAGGCGGCGCTCGGCGCCTCCATAGAGGTGCCCAAGCCCGATGGCGAGAAGGTCCGCCTCAAGGTGCCAGCTGGCACGCAGGAGGGCAAGACCTTCCGTTTCCGTGACGGGGGAGCGCCCGACGTGCGCAAGAAGGGCAGGCGCGGTGCCTTGTATGTGACGATTCGCGTGCAGGTGCCCACGAGTCTCAATCGAGAGGAGCGCGCGGCGCTCGAGCAGCTGCGCACGATGGACCGCCGCTCGTATCGAAAGGATGTGGAGCGTTATGCCAGCAAGTGATGCCAGCAGCCGCAACAAGCCGCTGTACATGATTAGCGTTGCCTCTGAGCTCACGGGCATGCATCCGCAAACGCTGCGAGTGTACGAGCAGAAAGGGCTGGTCAACCCAGGCCGCTCCCGTGGCAACACGCGCCTGTACTCTCAGGCCGATATTGAACGCCTCAACCTTATTAGCAAGCTCACCGACGAGGGCATAAATCTTGCCGGCGTCGTGCGAATCCTGGATTTGCGCGAGCGTCAGCTGGAGTTTGAGGCCCAGATTGACGAGCTGCGTGCGCAGGTGCGCAAGCTGGAGGACGAGGTGCACGAGTATCGCATGCGCGAGCGCATCGTGGCGCTCGCGCGCTACGACGGCGAGGGGCCCGAGCAGGTGATGCGCGGGCTTCTCACCAGAGGCAAGGAATAGGGGTAGGCAAAGGGGACTGCCCCCTTTGTCTACACCCCACGAGCAATCGTTCGGTGCCTCCTAAGTATAGGGTATAATCTGGCCAACATGGACAGATGGGAGGGCACAATGACCCAGGTGAATGTTTTGGAGGCAAAGAACGGGCTCTCTGCCCTGCTGGGCCTCATCGAAAGCGGACGTGAGCAAAGCATCATCATTGCTCGACGCGGTAAGCCGGTGGCGCGCCTTGTGCCATATACGCCCGATACGTCCGCGCGTGTGGGAATCGCGGCGTCCGAGATGCTCGTTGCCGAGGATTGGGACATGCACGAAGGCGATGAGGAAATTGCCGGTCTTTTTGGGGTAGCCTAACATGCGGCTGCTATTGGATACGCACATTGCGCTCTGGGCGTTGGAAGACTCGCCACGCTTGCCCGCTCGTGCGCGTGAACTCATCCTGGATGCTAGCAACCAGGTCTTTGTGGGCGTTGCCTCCATATGGGAGGTTCAGATAAAGCATGCTGCTCATCCGAATCGCATGGTTGTTGATGGCCCGAGGTTTTGCGCGCTTTGCCAACAGGCTGGCTACGAGCTCGTGCCCATAGAGGCGGGACATGTGCTTCGGCTTGCAAGAATCACGCGTGCGGAAGGGTCACGACCTCACAATGACCCCTTCGATCGCATCCTGCTGTGTTTGGCCATCGAGGAGAACATGAGGTTTGTAACTCACGACTCACTTATCCCCGACTACGAGGAAACGTGCGTCTTGTTGGTATAATAGGGACGGACGAAGGGGACTGTCCCCTTTGTCTGCCCCCAGCCCACAGGTTCAGTGACTGAGCCAGTCATAGGTGCTGATAGTTGGACGCTGGGATGATCGGTTACAGTTCGATGCGCTGGAATATGCATTCGTGGGCGAGCCGAGAGATCCTTATTTGCGCACGTGAACGGTCGGTGGGGAGTCGGCGGTGCACGTGCGCAAAAAAATCTATCCGTATACATCATAACCCCAGTTGCTGAGAGCCCGCATGCCTAGGGTTTTTGCGCACGTGAACGGTCGGTGGGGAGTCGGCAGTACACGTGCCCCAAACTGGGGCGCATGCGCCCGGTATGACCCATCTGCGTAAGAGTAGTGCACCACTTTAGGAGCTCCCAGAGGCGTGACATCCGACGGCGTTTCTCAAAACCTCATATGTGGAGACTTAGATTTTTGTATAGTGCTACGCTCAAGTGGGCATACTAAAGCCGATAAACAACTCGTGTTCGCAAGGAGGAACGTACATGCGTCCAGACAAGTTTTCGGTTTCTGCAGCTGAGGCCCTGCAGGCCACCATGGGCATTGCGGCAGATGCCCAGGCGCCTGCAATGGCCCCCATCCACCTGCTCGCCGCCCTGCTCGACTCGGGCGAGCGCAACATTGCCGCAATCATAGAGCACATTGGCGCCGATCCGGCACACATCCGCTCCCAGGCGCAGGACCTCATCGACCGCGCGCCCAAGGTGAGTGGCGATACGGCCGGCACAAACATGACCCAAGACCTCTATGCCGTCATTAACCACGCCGAGAAGACCGCCGACAAGCTGGGTGACGCCTACACCACCACCGAGCACCTGCTGTGTGGCATCGCCGACTCCAAGTGCGAGGCCGGCAAGATCCTCAAGGACTCTGGCGTCACGTCCAAGCGCATTCTTACGGCGCTGGAGGACCTGCGCGGAGATGACCGCGTGACCAGCCAGGACGCAAAGCCGCAGTTCAAGGCGCTTGAGCAGTACGGTCGCAACGTCACTGACCTCGCGCGCCAGGGCAAGCTTGACCCCGTGATTGGCCGTGTGGAGGAAATCCGCCGCACCATCCAGGTGCTCAGCCGCCGCACCAAGAACAACCCCGTGCTCATTGGCGAGCCGGGCGTGGGCAAGACCGCCATCGTGGAGGGTCTGGCGCACCGCATCGTGGACGGCGACGTACCCTCCACCCTGCGTGACAAGGACCTCGTGGAGCTCGACATGAGCGCGCTCGTGGCGGGCGCCAAGTACCGTGGCGAGTTCGAGGACCGTCTTAAGAGCGTGCTCAAGGAGGTGCAAAAGGCCAACGGGCAGGTGATCCTGTTCATCGACGAGCTGCACACCATCGTGGGTGCCGGTGCCACCGAGGGCTCCATGGATGCGGGCAACATTCTCAAGCCGGCGCTGGCGCGTGGCGAGCTGCATGCCATTGGCGCGACTACGCTGGACGAGTACCGCAAGTACATCGAGAAGGACCAGGCGCTCGCACGTCGCTTCCAAACCGTGCTGGTAACCGAGCCGTCGGTTGAGGAGACCATCTCCATCCTGCGCGGACTCAAAGAGCGCTACGAGCAGCACCACTCCGTGCGTATTAGCGACGCGGCGCTTGTCTCGGCCGCCGACCTGTCGGACCGCTACATCTCGGAGCGCTTCCTGCCCGACAAGGCCATCGACCTGGTGGACGAGGCGGCGAGCCGCC
>JAUMWN010000056.1 GCA_030529625.1 Coriobacteriales bacterium | reverse complement strand
ACTCAGGGGACAGTCCCCCCAGTGCAGGTGATCGAACGAGTGCGGGTTGCCGGAACACCGTACGGTAGAGGAGTCGCTATCTGTCCTGCTCGAGCGGTATAGTAACGAGGGAGCATACCTAGCGAAGCACTCACGTCTATGTATGGTGCCGCGAGAGGCAGAGCGTGAGCAAGGTGCGGTCGCTAACGAAGTGCGGGAGACTTGTCATGGCTGAAATCGAGCGCTACAGCGGGGGAATCGAATACGCGAACAGCGGCGATGTGTTAGTCGACGCGAAGACGATAATCGACTCGTCGCAAAGAGCCGTTCATGGTGCGATAAACACGTTTTTAGTGGTGCGCAACTGGCTTCTGGGTCGTCGTATCGTCGAAGAGGAGCTGGGCAACAGTACGCGCTCCGAGCTATATGGACGTGGGGTAGTGCCAAAGCTCGCAAAGGGGCTGACCGAGGAATATGGGAAAGGCTATACGCGCACAAGTCTGTACCAGTATGTAAAGTTCTACCGTATGTTTCCAGAGATTGTCCAGATGGCGTCTGGACAATCTTTACCTCGTCTGAGCTGGTCGCATTACGTTGAGCTCCTACGCGTGCAAAACCCGGACGCACGGGCATGGTACGAGCAAGAAGCTGTAGGCCAAGGCTGGAGTGTTAAGGTGCTGTCGCGCAACATCTCCAGTCAGTATTGCGAACGTATGCTCTCTAAACAAATCATGCCTCCCCACAAGGACGCAATCGTTCCAAACGCGGTGGTAGAGAAGGCACGACGACTCGCGTTTATCAAGAGCCCAACGGTTGTCGAGTTCTTGGGTCTGCCCAGCGACCCACACATTCACGAGTCGGAGCTCGAGAGTGCCATCCTTGCCAACCTGCAGCAGTTCCTGCTTGAGCTTGGCAAAGGGTATGCGTTCGTGGCGCGACAGCAGCACATCCGCACAGAGTGGGATGATTACTTTATCGACCTGGTCTTTTACAACTACATCCTGCGTTGCTTTGTGCTCATTGATTTAAAGACGGACAGAATTACCCACCAGGACGTTGGTCAAATGGACATGTACGTGCGCATGTACGATGACCTCAAGCGAAACGAGGGAGACAACCCCACCTTGGGTATCGTGCTTTGCACGGAGACCGACGAGGATATTGCGCGATACTCGATGATGCACGACAGTGATCAGCTCTTTATGAGCAAGTACAAGCTCTATCTTCCGGACGAGGAGGAGTTGAGGGCCGAGATTGAGGAGCAGAAGCGCATTGTCCGTGCGCAATATGAGGAGAGCGAGGCATAGCCCGCGTCAGGCGCGGCATACCGTTCCCGCGGTCGCTCCGGCCACCATGCCGCTTTTCCAGGCCCAAGCGAGGTTGAACCCGCCGCAGGGACCATCGATGTCGAGGGCCTCTCCGCAGGCAAAGAGGCGGGGCATGCCGTATGCCTCGAGCGTTGTGGGGTCGAAGGCGGACGTGGCGTACCCACCCCGCGTCACCTGCGCGCGTTCGGTCTCTGCGGGGCCGCTCACCGTGAGCCGCAGTGCCTTGGCACGGGCGACTGCTTGTGCCGTCGACTTGCACTCGCTCAGCAAAAACGCCGCGATGACGGGGTCGAGTAGGCCGTCGAGTGTGTTCGCGGCGAGCGTTGCGGTCGTCTGTGCATCGAGTCCGGGCAAAAGGTCCAGCACGAGCTCGTCTCCTGCCTGCGCATGCCGCGACAGGTTGAACGCCGCGATGCCAGAGATGCCGTAGTCGCGAAAGAGCACCTCTCCGTTCTCGGTGGCTACCACACGTTCTGCACGCTCAAGTGACAGCCGCGCGTGCACGCGGCGGCCGTCGAGTGCCGACAGGTCCATGCCCACGCAGACAAGCGGGCAGAGGATTGGTTGCGTGTCGCCCGCGAAGAGCCCCACGTTGGCGGCAGCATGCTGCGCGCCGCCTCCCGTCGAGACGATCACGCCCCTCACTCCAAGCGCATCCTGTCGCTCCTGGCCAAAGCGCTCGGTGTAGCGCACCATAAAGTCGCCAACGACGTGACGCACGTCCCACACCTCGCGCGCGGGTGCCAGCACGACGCCGGCACGCCGCGCGCGCTCCAACAGTACGTTGCGCACCGAGGCAGCCTGCCGCGAGAGGGGGTACAGGCGCCCTTCGCCTTCCTCGGCCCACGCGAGCCCGCAGGAGCGGAAAAACTCCAGCACGTCGTCCAGCCATGTCGGCCCGCACACGGCTGCGACGAAGGCGGGGTCGTTGTATCGCGTGGGGTCCAGCTGTCGGTTCGCAAAGTTACAGCGACCGTTTCCGGTGGCCAGGATCGTGCGGCCGCACTCCAGGTCACGCTCGAGCACCACGACTCGTGCGCCTTTCTCGGCAGCCGCGATGCCGGCAACCAGACCTGCCGCGCCACCGCCCACCACGCACACGTCCACGCGCTCGGGAATGGCAACGCGCGCGGCATCGCGCAACAACGCGTCCCTGCGCTGGCTTCGACTCTCTCGCTTTTGCTTGCGTGGCATGGTGTTCCCCTTTTGGACTGTTGCCATGGGTATGTCATTATACAGGTACGGGTTCTTTTGCCCCACCAACGTGTGAGGGCGCGATGAGGGACGGGTATGCGGGCGCATCGGGCGCTCATACGCAAACGAAAGAGGTGGGCCGTGCTGAGCGTAAGGATGACTCCCAACCTGCTGGGAATCGAGATAACGGGCGACTATGACGAGCTTAACCGTTTGTATGATGCCGTGTGGGCTGTCGTGGGCCATGAGTACGATCAGGAGACGGGGGCAACGGAGCAGGGAGTCATCATGCGTACGCGCCTGCTGGCCCTGTGTTACGACCTGCGCAAGGCGTACGAGGCGGGACGAAACATACGTTATGTGGACAATGGCATGGATCGCGACAAGGCCCAGTACCTGGAGCTTGGCCTACCGCCACTGCAAAACCTGGAGTACTCGGTGGAAGTGCTTTATCCCGAGGCACTGTACGAGGTCATGCTTCTTGGTTACCTGCTGTCGCTCTATCAGGCCAAGCTCGTAAAGAGAAAGTCCTTCTCGCACTATGAGGCAAACGACCCGCGTGTGGTGTTTGATCCCGTGTGCGCGGAGGTCCGCATGTATCAGAGCCTTGTGCTCGAGGCAGTGCGCGAACGGACGAGCAGCAACACCTTTAGCCGTATTCGCAAAAAGGTGACCGAGGGACAGGATCTCGTATACGACCTGTACCCACAATGGGTGGACATCATCAACATCGACTGGTGTGACATGACGCCCAAGAAGCGTCAGTCTGGCCTGAGCACCGTTGCGCGCGATATCGCAGACCATTACTCCAACATAGAGTACCTCGACCTTAAGCGAGACATCGACGCGTATGTGCGCGAGACTGGTGCGTCGCGTGACAACGTGCAGCTTGCTGGCCTGGACTATCCCGAAGAGTACGACTGGTAGCGTCTCCCCCTGCGTTTGTGACTGGCGTGCGCTAGTCCGAGACGTCGCTGTCCAGCACGGCCACGAAGGCGTAGTCGGGGAAGCGCTCATGCATCTGGTCCACCACGCGCAGGCGCACGGCCTCGCGATTGCCCGACTCGAAGGCGATCACCAGGTCAAAGGTGACGCCTTTGAGCTTCTCGTCCACATACAGGCCGTGCACCTGCAGCACGTGCGGCTCGTTTGCGACGATCTCGTCCAGCGCCGCGCGGATGGCGTAGGTCGGGCCGCTCTCGGTGGTGTTCTTGGCATATACACCCACAGTGTGCAGGATTACGGAGTGCTCCTTGTAGACCTCGGTCTGGATGCTGCGAGTGATGCGGTCGATCTCCAGCGCAGTGGTATTCTCGTCCACCTCCACGTGGACGGAGCCCCACAGGCGCTGCGGACCGTAGTCCGAGAGGATCAGGTCGTAGGCGCCTTGCACACCCTCCACCTCACAGGTCGTTTGCTTTATGCCACGCGCAAGACTGGCGTCCACGCGCTCGCCCAAGACCTTGTTTAGCGCCTCGCGCATCATGTCCACGCCGCTCTTGACGATGACGATGGAGATCACGGCGCCCAGCCACGCCTCCACGCTGATGCCGCAAAAGAGGTACAATAGCGCCGCAACCAGCGTGGATGCCGAGATGATCGCATCAAAGGTGGCATCGGCTCCCGAGGCGGTGAGCGCGTCGGCATCCAGACGCTTGCCCGCTGCCGACACATAGCGTCCGAGCACCAGCTTTACCACCACGGCCACGCCCACGATTACCAGGCCAACGGTGTCGTAGGAGGGGGTCTGCGGGTTGAGGATGCCCTTGATTGACTCCACGAGCGAGGTGAGGCCGGCCCACAGCACGATGGCCGAGACGATCATGGCGGTGAGGTACTCGATCCGGCCAAAGCCATACGGGTGAGCGCGGTCGGCCGGTTTGGACGCGAGCTTGGTGCCCACGATGGTGATGGCCGAGCTCGCGGCGTCGGACAGGTTGTTCACGGCGTCGAGGGTAATGGCGATGGAGTGCGAGAGCAGGCCGATGGCGGCCTTGAATCCCGCGAGCGCCACGTTCGCCAGGATGCCGATGATGCTCACCCGCACGATTTGCGACCCGCGTGCCTTGTCGTCCATGCTGCTCCTCTCAACGGTTTTGGCCATTATATCGCGTGGGACATAGGTGCGACAAACTCCCGGGGATGAGAGGCTCGCCTGTGCTGAGGGGACAGTCCCCTCAGCACAGCTTCGCCGGTTGTGCTATGCGTTCGTGATGGCGGCGATGGCGTCGGGCAGTAGGCCGTCGGGCAGGTCGGTCTCGGCGGCGCCCTTGTCGCAGGCGAGGGCGAAGCTCTCGTCGATGGGCAGCTGGCCGAGCTCGGAAAGTCCATAGTGGGCGGCCGTTTCCGAGAGGCGGCTGGGGCCATACGGGAAGACCTTCTCGCCACAGTGCGGGCAGGAGATATAGGCCATGTTCTCCACCAGGCCGTACACGGGCACCTCCATCATGGATGCCATGTTGACGGCCTTGCCCACGACCATCTGCACGAGGTCCTGCGGGCTGGACACGATTACCACGCCATCGATGGGCAGGGACTGGAACACCGTGAGCGCCACGTCGCCGGTTCCCGGAGGCATGTCCACGAGCAGGTAGTCGAGTTCCTCCCAGTACGTCTCGGCCCAGAACTGTCGGATGATGCCGGCCAGAAGTGGCCCGCGCCACAGCACGGGATCGTCCTCGTGCTCCAGCACGAGGTTGGCGCTCATCACCTTGATGCCGCCGGCGGTGGAGACGGGCACGATGAGGTTGCTCATGCCCATGGCCTTTTGCGCGCCCAGGCCAAACATGCGGGGGATGGACGGACCAGTGACGTCGGCGTCCAGGATGCCCACGCGATTGCCCTTGCGCGCAAGCTCTCGGGCCAGGATGCCGGTGACCAGCGACTTTCCCACGCCGCCCTTGCCCGACACCACGCCAATCACGTGGTGTATGCGGCTAAACGGGTTGAGGTCGAACGACGGCTCCTCCTGCGCGGCGGCTGGCTGTTCGCTGTGGCCCTGCTTGCGCGCCGCCTCGAACTCGCGGCGGATGGCCTCTTCCTCTTCTGGGGTCATGGTGCTCCTCTTGTTGCGTCGAATACGGTAGCGCATGCCATTCTAGCACCTGTGGCGAGCGTCGCGCGGCTAGCCATGGCCGTCTTTGGGCGCAAAGGCATGGCGTGGCTGCCAAGAATCTGCCATGATTTTAAGATATCCAAAGAATAGTGGGGCACAAAACTGACCCTGTGAGCAAAAGTGCAGGATTCTTGCTTGCAAGACGTTTTTGTGCCCCACTAATCGCTAATGATATCTGAATAAGTTGGTTAACAGATGCGTGTCCGTCGTCCCAGACGAGTGGAGTATGCTTGTGTGAGGCCAAAAGAGGAGGGTGCTCGTGCTCAAATGCCCCAAATGTCACCAACATGTGCCTGACGACGCTGCGTTTTGCAATCATTGCGGCCAGGCACTCAACGATTCCGCGCCAGAGAATGCCCCAGACAAGCGCATGGCGGTCCTTGGCGTGACCGTTGGGTTGCTTGCCGTCGTTGCGGCGGCGCTAGTCGTGCTCATACTCATCAAGAACCAGACTCAGGCGTCGGCGCCAGCTCAAGCATCAACATCGGCCAGCTCGTCCACGCCCACAACCGTGAGCCCCGATCAGGATCAGGCCGAGACACCAGACAAACAGGAAGAGCCTGCCCAAGCGGAAGGGCAGCAACAGGGCCAGGAGAAGTCTGCGCAAGACGAGCTTGAGGAACGCATACAGGCGGCGTACACGCAAAATCCCACGACGATTGTGGTTGGCGAAACGTCGACGGTAACCGGCACGGTGCGAGGTAAGTACACCGACATCGGTTCCGAAGAGGTCGTTATGGCGTGGTGGTATTGGTTGGAGCTGCCAGAACCTATAGGGGTAGTCTCCTATGGCCACGAAAGGCAGGAACCCATCATCGACCTCGGCGCATCGTATGACGGCAACACGCGGGTGGACGACTGGCACGACTACCTGGACAAGACCATAACCCTGCGATCAAAGTGGGCGGGTGCCGCCCAGGGCAGTACGTCGACTGCAACCGCGTTCCTCAAGGACTCACAGATACTCGAGGTCTTTGAGTAGGTGGTCGCCTACGGCATTTTTACCTCGGTCCCAAAACCTGCGGGCTGAGTGCCCGACGACGATCTGCCGACGCACGTTGGTAGCGTTTGGGACGCATGTCAGCAGTTTTGGCCCCTTATGTGTCCCCAAACATTACCAACGGAGAAGGACGGTAGCATTTGGGGACAGATAAGGGCCTCCGGAACGCATTATCTGTCTCCAAACACTACCATCCCTGCGACACGGGCGCACAGCCTACGCGGGACAACGGGGAGGGGGAGGTTTGCCCCACATTGTGGCCCGCAGGCGGTCATTCCCCGTAGGTGGGTCCGAGACCCTGGGACAAACGTCCCCGTCCCCTTTGTCCCGCGTCGCGCTATTCATCCGAAAAAACTACCGCAATGTCAATGAGGTAGTTCGAACGGACAAATAGACGGTCGAAAACAGTCTATTCGTCCGAGAAAACTACCCCATCGCACTTGAGGTAGTTGAATCGGACGAATAGGGTGGCCATCCCCGCACGCCCTACCTGCCCCGCCGCTTGGGCTGGGGCAGCTCCGGCAGCATGCGGGCCACGAGCGTGGCCATCGCGGCACGGTCCTCAATGTCCACCACGCGCATGGCCGCGGCACCGTCGTATGGCACGTCGGTTGACGAGAGTACCGCGCGCGAGGCGGGCGTGTCCTTTGCCAGGAAGCGGTCGTCGTAGATACCCCCAAAGAGCCTGCCCGAGGCATACAGCAGGTATTCTCCCATCATCTTGCGATGCGTGACCTCCGGCACGTTGCCCAGCAGGTCGAGGACGTATTCCAAGTACTCCGCGCTTGACGCCATCTTTTGCTCCTCTCGGCTCTGCGACAATTCTATCGCAGGTGTGGCGTGCAGGGTCCGTGCCATTCGCTATGATGAATGCTCACGACCATTCGTTGAGAGGTGCCCTGCCATGCTTTTGTACACGGCGTACGGGGAGGTTCCGGCCGAGCACTTGGACTCGGTGGCGCAAAGGTCGGGCCTTGAGCGCTACCTTGGCTATCGGCCACACTTCTGCTCGCTCGTCAATCCGGACTCGCTTGTCGACACGTGGTTCCGCGTGTTTGCGGCATCCCCACGCTTCGTGCAGGTGATCGACGTGTACGAGGTGGATGCCGCGCAGGCCGTGCCCATGGACGTGGTCGCGTGGTGTGGGACCTGCTTTGGTGTCAACGGGGGCCCGGAGCCAAACGACGACACGCTCATCGAGGCCACCCTCAACGCAGACCATCCCGACGCGACCGACTACATCGTGCCCTTTGACGTCGTGCCAACGCGCACGTGGCGCTTTGACGTGCTTGACATTCTCAACGGCAAGCTGGATGGGCTGGGTTTGACCTCCGCCGAACAAAGCGCCCTGCAACACTCCATGGAGCGCGTGCGCGCGCTACAACGGGAGCACGGCGACCTGCTTTCCACCTCGTTGGGCCAAAGGACGGACCAGCTCAGTCTGGAGCTGTGGTATCGCCTTATGGTGGCCGCAGGGCTGGTGCCGTTTGTGTGGTCACAGGTCTTGGGACGCAAGATCGCGCCTGAACTGCTGCGCACCGACCCTTGGGCCCTCATGCGAACGCCCGGTTACCGGCGTGCGCAGGAGGGCATCATCGCGTGGGACCGCTCCCTGGGTACGCCTGGGCAGTTTGGCCACGCGGACTTCGAGGCCATGAGAAACTCGTTTGTGGCGGGGTGCGATCAGCTGGCGCACCAGCTTGTGGAGACAAAGGCGGCACGTGCGGGTACGGCGCGCAACGGCACGTGCTTTTGCGGTAGCGGCAAAAAGTACAAGAAGTGCTGCATGCGCAAGGGTCTTGACGCCTTGGCACGCGACTGGTGAGAAAAGGGGTTTGGCCCCTTTTCTCACCTGCGGACTGGCGCTTGCCAAGTCCCCAACCGAACATGTTTTGCATACCCTGTGATTCCGCACGCAGGAACACACGTTCTCTTTGCAATGCGGCTACACTACTCATGGCAACACATCGTTCGAGAGGAACCTCATGGCTTCGGACTCCATCGTTATAAAGGGCGCGCGCGAGCACAACCTGCGCGACGTGGACGTGTCCATCCCGCGTGACAAGCTTGTGGTGATCACCGGCCTTTCGGGCTCGGGCAAGTCGAGCCTGGCATTCGATACCATCTATGCGGAAGGGCAGCGTCGCTACGTGGAGAGCCTCTCCAGCTATGCGCGCATGTTCCTGGGCCAGATGGACAAGCCCGATTTGGATTCTATCGACGGCCTGTCCCCGGCGGTCTCCATCGACCAAAAGACCACCAGCCGCAACCCGCGCTCTACGGTGGGCACGGTAACCGAGATCTACGACTACCTGCGCCTGCTGTACGCGCG
Organism: Coriobacteriales bacterium; assembly: GCA_030529625.1. GTDB lineage: Bacteria > Actinomycetota > Coriobacteriia > Coriobacteriales > Atopobiaceae > RUG440. Next base: position 10,360 of record JAUMWN010000056.1, on the reverse strand, counting down.
CGTGGGCACGCCGCACTGCCCCGAGTGCGGTCGCGTGATCGAGCGCCAAACCACCGACCAGGTGGCCGACAAGGTCCTGGAGCGTGCACAGGGCCGTCGCGCGCTGGTGCTCGCGCCGGTGGTGCTGGGGCGCAAGGGTGAGTACACCAAGCTCTTTGAGGACCTGCGCCGCGAGGGCTTTAGTCGCGTGCGCGTGGACGGTGAGGTGCGCGAGCTCGACGGGGGCGAGATTCGCCTGCCCAAGACGTTCAAGCACTCCATCGAGGTGGTGGTGGACCGCATCGTAGTGCGCGAGAGCTCGCTGGGCCGCATTGCCGAGGCGGTGGAGAACGCCACTAAGCTCGCGGAGGGTCGCGTGGGCTTCCTGCTGCTGGCCGACCGCAAGGACCCGGAGCGCATGCCCGAGGAGCTGCTGCAGTACTCGTTGGCCTTGGCCTGCCCCGAGCACGGCCACTCCATAGACGACCTGCAGCCACGCGACTTCTCGTTCAACGCGCCCTACGGCGCCTGCCCGGACTGCGACGGCCTGGGCACGCGGCGCATCGTGGACGCAGAGGCGCTCATCGAGGACCCCGCGCTCAGTGTGGATGAGGGCGTGTTTGGCAGCATCTTTGGCAACTCCAACTACTATCCGCAGATTCTGGCCGCCGTCTGCCGCCATCTGGGCACCGACCCCACCACCCCTTGGTGCGACCTGCCCAAGCGCGTGCAGAATGCGCTGTTGGACGGCCTGGGATCCACCAAGATCCGCGTGGACTACCTCACGCGCGACGGACGCCAGACCTACTGGTTCACCCGGTTCTCCGGCGTGCGCAACGTGCTTTTCGACAAATACCAAGAGACCACGTCCGAGACCATGCGCAAGCACTACGAGAAGTACATCCGCGAGGTACCGTGCTCCACGTGCCACGGCGCGCGCCTCAAGCCCGAGTACCTGGCCGTGACGGTGGGGGAGCGCAACATCCAGGAGGTGTGCGACCTGTCGTGCAAGGAGGCGCTCGACTTCTTCCAGGGCTTGGAGCTCACCGAGCGTCAGCAGCTCATTGGCGCCGCCATCGTAAAGGAGGTCGTCGCCCGGCTGCGCTTCTTGGTTAACGTGGGGTTGGATTACCTCACGCTCAGCCGTGCGGCGGCGACGCTCTCGGGCGGCGAGGCGCAGCGCATTCGTCTGGCCACGCAGATTGGCGCGGGTCTCATGGGGGTGCTCTACATCCTGGACGAGCCATCCATTGGCCTGCACCAGCGCGACAACGACCGCCTTATCCAAACGCTGCGCAGGCTGCGCGACCAGGGCAACACGGTAATCGTGGTGGAGCACGACGAGGACACGATTCTTGCGGCAGACCACGTTATAGACATGGGTCCTGGTGCGGGCGAGCGCGGCGGTGCGGTGGTGGCCGAGGGCACGCCGGAGCAAATCATGCAGAGTTCGGACTCGCTCACCGGCGAGTACCTGCGCGGCGAGCGCATGGTGGCGCTGCCCCAGCGTAGACGCAACCCCCGCCGTGGCTCCATCAAGCTCATGGGCGCCAGGGCCAACAACCTCAAGAACGTAACCGCGCGCATCGAGCTGGGCACCTTTACCGTAGTCACGGGCGTGTCGGGATCGGGCAAGAGCTCGCTGGTTACCGACACACTGGCGCCGGCCCTCACCAACGCGGTACAGCGCTCGCAGCGTCCCGTGGGTCCGCACCGCAAGATCGAGGGACTGGTGGATGCCGAGGGCAACAAGACCATCGATAAGGTGATCGACATCGACCAAAGCCCCATCGGCCGCACGCCGCGCTCCAACCCGGCAACCTACATTGGCCTGTGGGACGACCTGCGCAAGCTCTTTGCCTCGGTTCCCGAGAGCCGCGCGCGGGGCTACTCCGCCGGGCGCTTCTCGTTTAACGTGAGCGGTGGCCGCTGCGAGGCGTGCAAGGGCGACGGGCAAATAAAGATCGAGATGAACTTCCTGCCCGACGTATACGTGCCGTGCGAGGTGTGCGGCGGCAGCCGATACAACCGAGAGACGCTGCAGATTCGCTACCACGACAAGACCATCAGCGACGTGCTGGACATGACGGTAACCGAGGCGCTGGCGTTTTTTGCCAACATCCCGCGGATCAAGAAGAAGCTGCAGACGCTCTACGACGTGGGCCTGGGCTACATCCACCTGGGCCAGCCCGCAACCACGCTCTCGGGCGGCGAGGCGCAGCGCGTGAAGCTCGCCAAGGAGCTGCACCGCCAGCAGACCGGCAAGACGTTCTACATTCTGGACGAGCCCACCACCGGCCTGCACTTTGAGGACGTTCGCCAGCTGGTGGAGGTGCTGCAGACGCTGGTGGACGCGGGCAACACGGTGCTGGTGATCGAGCACAACCTGGACGTGATAAAGACGGCCGACCGCGTGCTGGACCTGGGGCCCGAGGGTGGCGACGGGGGAGGCACGGTGGTCGCCTACGGCACCCCCGAGAAGGTGGCCGAGGTGCCCCAGAGCTACACCGGTCAGTACCTGGGTCGCATCCTCGAGCGCGACCGCGCGCGACAGCAATAGCGCCCAGACAAGGGAATGTGGCGTGGCCCGGCGCGACAAGAGCCTGTGGCGCTGGGCCACGTCATGCCACGTTTTTCTCACCGCACGCTCAAACCTCAAAAAACAACCACAGAGAGATGGACGTACGGTGATGGGTTTGAGTCTGAGAACGCAAACCGCTATGGTATACACTACGTGTTTCGCGAGTAGATTACATGAGTAAGAGGTGAGAGCCAATGGAACGAATTCAGCGTCCGGCCACCTGGGGCAAGGCAGCGCTCGCATGCGCCTTCTCTGCCATGCTGGCCGTGCAGAATCCTTCGGCGGCGCTTGCTGCGACGAAGGCGGAGCTGCAGCAGCAGATGTCCACCGCGCAGTCCAGGATTTCGGAACTCAACGCACAGGCCGAGGTCTGCGAGTACGACCTCATGAACGTAAACGCCGCTCTGGAGGAGACCAACGGCGCCATTGACGAGCTCAACGAGCAGATTCCCGAGACCGAGGCAAAGCTCGACGCGGCCAAGGAGGAGCTGGGCCAGGTGGTGGCCGAGAGTTACCGCAACGGCACCCCCACGCTCTTGGACGTGATCGTGGGATCCACCAGCTTTGACGACATGGTGTCGCGCGTGGTGTACGCCAACAAGATCTCGGAGCACGAGCGCGAGATCGTCGAGCGCACCAAGAGCATCTCCGAGGACCTCAACCAGCAGAAGAGCGATCTTGAGGAGGAACAGGCAGAGCAGGAGCGCCTCGTGGTGGAGCAGGAGGAGAAGCTCGCTGCGACGCAGCAGGCGGCCTCCGACGCCCAAAACTACTACAACAGCCTCTCCAGCGAACTCCAAACCATGATCCAGGAGGAGCAGGCCGCAGCCCGTGCCGCAGCCGCCGAGGCCGCCCGTGCCGCAGCCGCCGAGGCTCAGCGCAAGGCCGACGCCGAGGCCGTCCAACAGCAGTCCACGCAGCAGGGCGACGCGCAGCAGAGCACCACGCAGGGCAACGGGCAGGATGCGAGCCAGCAGAACGCCACGCAGCAGAATGCCGCGCAGTCCGATACCACCAGCACCACCAGCACTACCACTACCACCAATACCGACCAGACGCCCACCAACGCCGAGGACACCACTACGACGACCACGACGACGCCCGCTCCCACGACTGATCCGGAGCCCGTCGTGACCACGACTCCCACGACCACGACCACGGCTCCCGTGGCCAACGTGCCCTCCGCCGGTGCCTCGGGCATGGTCGCCCGCGCCTACTCCATCATTGGCGCCGCACACAGCTATAGCGGCTACAACTGGACGGGTGACGTGAGCACCTCCTACTTCACCTGCTCCGGCGTGGTGGACTACGCGCTTGGCCTTCCCAGCCACTCCAACTCGCCCGAGTCCTATTGGGCGGCAGTCGGTTCCAGGATGGTGTACGATCCCAGCCAGCTCAACTATGGCGACCTCGTGTTCTATCCCTACGGTGGTCGTTACCCCGGTCACGTGGGCATCTATGTGGGCGGCGGTGCCATCATCGACTCCATCCCCGACGGTGGCGTACAGGTGCGCGACGTCAACTACATGACCTTCATCGGTGGCGGACCGCTCTAAGCTCGCCCCATAACGCGACAGCCGACCCCCGTGCCCTGAGGCGCGGGGGTCTTTTTTGTGGGCCAGGCCAGAGACCTGTGGGTTGAGGGGTTGCACAAAGGGGACAGTCCCCCGCGTACAGGCCGTACAAAGACAGCCCCCAGTATTGGCCCGTCACGGCATGTGCTCGTGGGACAGTCCCCTTTGCGCAACCCCTTTTCTCAGCCGGAGACCGACCGTTTCCAATGGGTTAAATGTGTTGCGCATCCGTGGACGTCGGCGATGCAAGCAGGCTTGTGGCGATAGGATGTTACAACGATGTCTCGTGCGGCCCGCGCGTGCGCGGACCCAGGCCACAAGGAGGGAAAAGACATGTTTAATCACGGTGTTTCTCGCAGGAGCTTTGTCAAGCTGACTGGTGTTGCGGCTGCAGGCATGGGCCTTACCGCCTGTGGTGGGTCGGGCGGCTCCAGCGACTCCGGCAGTGGTGCCGCGTCGGCCGAGGGCGCCATCAAGATTGGTGGCATTGGCCCCATCACCGGCGCTGCGGCGATCTACGGCACGGCCACCAAGGATGGCGCCCAGGTCGCCGTCGACAAGATCAACGAGACCGAGGGCAAGACCGTCCTGGAGCTCAACTGGCAGGACGACGAACACGACCCCGAGAAGTCCGTGAACGCGTACAACACGCTCAAGGACTGGGGCATGCAGGTGCTGGTGGGCACCACTACCACGGCGCCGTGCGTGGCAGTATCCACCGAGACCAACGCCGACCACATCTTCCAGCTCACCCCTTCAGCCTCCTCCACCGACGTCATTGGTGGGCAGGCCGACGAAGACGGCAACGTGACCATCCCGCGCAAGGACAACGTGTTCCAGATGTGCTTTACCGACCCCAACCAGGGCACGGCATCCGCAAAGTACATCGCTGAGCAAAAGCTGGGCACCAAGATTGCCATCATCTACAACAACGCCGACGCCTACTCCACGGGTATCTATCGCAAGTTCGAGAGCGAGGCCAAGAGCCACAACCTGGAGATCGTGTCCGCCACCACGTTTACCGATGACTCAGCGACCGACTTCACCGTGCAGCTCAACGAGGCCAAGTCCAAGGGTGCCGACCTCGTGTTCCTGCCCATCTACTACACCCCCGCCTCCATCATCCTCAAGCAGGCCAACGAGATGGGCTTCGCCCCCAAGTTCTTTGGCGTGGATGGCATGGACGGCATCCTCACGGTGGAGGGCTTCGACACCAAGCTGGCCGAGGGCGTCATGCTGCTCACCCCGTTCGTTGCGACGGCGACCGACGAGAACACCAAGGGCTTCGTGGAGGCCTACAAGAAGACCACCAACAGCGACGAGAACCCCAACCAGTTTGCCGCCGACGCCTTCGACTGCGTGAGCGCCATCTGGGGAGCCATCAAGCAGCTCAACATCACGAGCGCCATGACCGCCCAGGAGATCTGCGACAAGCTCACCGAGACGTTCGCCTCGGGCTCCTACAGCTTTAGCGGCCTTACCGGCGAGAACATGACCTGGTCGGCGACCGGCGAGGTGACCAAGGACCCCAAGGGCATCATCATCAAGGACGGCGTGTACATGCCGATGGACGAGGCCAAGTAGTACGTTGCGCTGCCGGACAAGGGGTTCTTCCCCTTGTCCGGCAGCCTTCTTGCTTGCGCGGACTTGCACAATGAGAGGCGAACGAAGGGGAACCCCCTTGTTCGGCCTCTTCCGCGTTCCGGCCTCATATGACAGGACCCCTAGAACACAGAGAGGAGTGATACCGTGGGCTTTCTCACCAACCTGATCAACGGCATCAGTCTGGGAAGCGTGTACGCCATCATCGCCTTGGGCTATACGATGGTCTACGGCATTGCCAAGATGCTCAACTTTGCCCATGGCGACGTGATCATGGTGGGCGGCTACATCTGCTTTATCTCCATGACCAACCTGGGCCTGCCGCCCGTGGTGGGCGTGCTGCTTGCCGTGGTGGGCTGCACATGCCTGGGCATCGTGGTCGAGCGACTGGCATACAAGCCGCTTCGCGAGGCGCCCTCACTGGCCGTGCTCATCACCGCCATTGGCGTGAGCTACTTCCTGCAGAATGCCGCGCTGCTTATTTGGGGCGCCAACCCCAAGGCGTTTGCCTCGGTCATTCCGTTTCCCTCGGTATCGCTGTTTGGCGGCCAGCTCGTGATCAGCTCCGTCACCATCGCCACGGTGCTGGTTGCCATCCTGGTTATGGTGGGACTCACGCTGTTCACCTCTAAGACCAAGATGGGCAAGGCCATGCGTGCGTGCTCGGAGGACAAGGGCGCGGCGCAGCTGATGGGCATCAACGTGAACTCCACCATCTCCATGGTGTTTGCCATCGGCTCGGGCCTTGCGGCCATAGCGGGCGTCCTGTTGTGTTCGGCCTATCCCACGCTCATGCCCACCACGGGCTCGATGCCCGGTATCAAGGCATTTACCGCGGCCGTGCTTGGCGGCATAGGCTCCATTCCCGGCGCTGCGCTAGGCGGCGTGCTGCTGGGCATTATCGAGATCTTTGCCAAGGCCTACCTCGGCACGCAGTTTGCCGACGCCATCGTGTTTGCCGTGCTCATCGTGGTGCTGCTCATCCGTCCCGCTGGCCTTTTGGGCAAAGAGATTCACGAGAAGGTGTAGCCATGGGCATGCTCAAGAACCTCAACAAGACCACGCGCTCCAACATCATTACCTATGCCATCGTGATCGTCGCCTTCGCGGTGATGCAGGGCCTTACGATGGCGGGCGCCATCTCCAACTCCCTGGTAGGCCTGCTCGTGCCCATCTGTGCCTACATCTGCCTAACCATTTCGCTCAACCTGGTGGTGGGCATCTCCGGCGAGCTGTCGCTGGGGCATGCCGGCTTTATGAGCGTGGGCGCGTTCACCGGCCTGGTGGTCGCGGCGTGCTGCAGGGGGGCCGTGGGTAGCGACATCGTGCGGCTGGCGATTGCCATTCTGGTGGCAGGCGCCATGGCTGCGGTTGCCGGCATCATCATTGGCCTGCCCGTCATGCGCCTGCGCGGAGACTACCTTGCCATCGTAACGCTGGCCTTTGGCGAGATTATCAAGAACCTGCTCAACAACCTGTACGTGGGCATGGACGCCAGCGGCCTGCACTTCTCGATGAAGGACGCAAACTCACTGGGCATGCAGGGGGGCAACATCCTCATAAACGGGCCGCAGGGGGCCACGGGCATCGACAAGCTGTCCACGTTTGCCTCGGGCTTCGTGCTCATCCTGATCACCCTCACCGTGGTGCTCAACCTCATCAACAGCAGGACCGGCCGCGCCATCATGGCCGTGCGTGACAACCGCATCGCCGCCGAGTCGGTGGGCATCAACGTGACCAAGTACCGCCTCATCGCGTTTGTGGTGAGCGCTGCGCTCGCCGGCATGGCGGGCGCCCTATATGCCATGAACTACTCATCCATCGTCCCCAAGAAGTTCGACTTCAACACCTCCATCCTCATCCTGGTGTTCGTGGTGCTGGGTGGCATGGGCAACATCCGCGGTGGCATCATCTCGGCCGCGCTGCTCACCGTGCTGCCCGAGCTGCTGCGCTTTATTGGCGACTACCGCATGCTCATCTATGCCATTGTGCTCATCCTGGTAATGATCCTGTCCAACAACGCCGCCTTCCAGTCCAAGGTGGGCGGGCTGCGCGATCGATTGCGACGAAGAGCAGACGACCAGGCCGCGCTGGCGGCCGACTCTCAGAGCGGAGGTGCCTCCCATGAGTGATAACGTAAAAGGTACCTACAAGGCGCAAAGCGCCGCTGCCCAGGGACACTCTGCGAAAGGCGACACGTCGACCAGCGTGGCACCTGCGGAGCACGGGCGCAAGAGGCCGGCAACCAAGATGGTTCCCGTCCCCAGCACCTCCATTGTGCCTGAGCGTGACGTGGACAAGGCGCCGGTGTTGGAGTGCCGCAACCTAGGCATCGACTTTGGCGGCTTGCGTGCGGTGGACGACTTCAACATGATGATTGGCCAAACCGAGATAGCGGGCCTCATTGGTCCCAACGGCGCGGGCAAGACGACGGTGTTCAACCTGCTCACCAAGGTGTACCAGCCCACGCGCGGCACCATCCTGCTCGACGGCGTGGACACGGCGGGCATGGACACGGCCAAGGTGAGCAAGGCGGGCATCGCGCGCACGTTCCAAAACATCCGCCTGTTCAACATGCTCACGGTTGAGGAGAACGTGCGCATTGGCCTGCACAATCAGGTAAAGTGCGGCATGTGGAGCGGCATGTTCCGCCTGCCCCGCCACTGGACGAGCGAGAAGGAGTTCCACGACCGCTCGCTGGAGCTGCTGGACGTGTTCCACATGGCCGACAAGGCCGACGTCATCGCCGGCGCGCTGCCCTACGGTGCCCAGCGCAGGCTGGAGATTGTGCGCGCGCTTGCCACCAACCCCAAGCTCCTGCTGCTCGACGAGCCCGCGGCGGGTATGAACCCCTCCGAGACCGCCGAGCTCATGGACACCATCGTGCACATCCGCGACACGTTTAACATCGCCGTGCTGCTCATCGAGCACGACATGGACCTGGTGATGGGCATCTGCGAGGGCATCGCGGTGCTCAACTTTGGCAAGATCATTGCAAAGGGAACCCCTGCCGACATCCAAAACAACCCGCAGGTCATCGAGGCGTACCTGGGCAAGCAGGACGCCGGCCAAGGTGGTGAGTGACGTGAGCATGCTCAAGATAAGCGACCTCAACGTGTACTACGGCTCCATTCACGCCGTAAAGGGCATCTCCTTTGAGGTGGAGGAGGGCGAGATCGTCACCCTCATCGGCGCGAACGGCGCAGGCAAGTCCACCACGCTCAACACGGTGGCCGGCCTGCTCAAGCCGCGTTCGGGCAACATCGAGTTCGAGGGGCAGAGCCTAGTTGGCGTTCCCGCACATAAGATGGTTTCGCGCGGCATCGCGCTGTGCCCCGAGGGCCGCAGGATTTTCCAGGACATGACGGTGCGCGAGAACCTGGAGATGGGTGCCTTTACGCGCACCGACAGCGAGTCGCTGGAGATGCGCAGGCGCGTGTACGAGAGCTTCCCTCGCCTTAAGGAGCGTCGCTCGCAGGCTGGTGGCACGCTCTCGGGCGGCGAGCAGCAGATGCTGGCCATGGGCAGGGCGCTCATGTCCAAGCCCAAGCTCATGATGCTGGACGAGCCGTCCATGGGCCTTGCGCCCATCCTGGTGCAGGAGATCTTTGACATCATAAGGGAGCTCAACGAGCAAGGCACCACCATCCTGCTCGTGGAGCAAAACGCCAGCATGGCCCTGTCCATTGCTGACCGTGCCTACGTGCTGGAGACTGGACGCGTCTCTATGAGCGGCGTCGCCAACGACCTGCTCCACGACAAGCGCGTTCAGCAGGCGTACCTGGGAGGCTAGCGGCTTGGCCAAGAAGCGACGTGACAAGATTGACAAGACCAACGCGATGCGCGAGCTGGAACGTGCGGGCATCGCGTTTGAGGTCCTGAGCTATGAGCCGGAGGAGGGCGTGCCCGATCGCGACCTGGGTCTGCGCATTGCGCTGGCGCTGGGTGCCGACCCCGACTCGCAGTTTAAGACGCTGGTGACCGAGACGCCTGCCGGTGGCCATGTGGTGTGCTGCATTCCCGTGGCCGAGGAGCTGGACCTCAAGAAGGCCGCCCGCGCCGCTGGTGAGAAGAGCCTCTCCATGATGCACATTCGCGACCTGGAGGCCGTGTGCGGCTACCGGCGTGGTGAGTGCTCGCCCGTGGGCATGAAAAAGCCGTTTCCCACGTTAATCGACGAGACGGCTCAGCTCTTCGACCAGATGGGCGTCTCGGGTGGGCGAAAGGGCGTGACCCTCATCCTCTCGCCCAGCGATCTGGCGCGCCACACCAACGCGACGCTTGCAGACATCGTCGCGGACCGCTAACGGCGAACGCGGTGACCTTTTGCTCCAAGTCGGCTACACTCTTGTCCATGAAACCAGAAGCGAGGGGGTGCGTATGGCTGCTCGACACTTTGCGCAAGGCATTCCGGAGGACGTGCCGGAGGAGGCGCCCATAGACGGAGCCGACGAGCTCGTACCAACGTATGTGGGACGCCATATGAAGGGTGCGGCGCGGCAGGAGGCTCCGCAGGCCGAGCCGGAGGCGGAGCCTGTGGCCGAACCGCTGGATGAGCCGGAGCTCGAGGCTGTGGTAGAGCCGAATTCCGTGCCGGAGGTAGAGCCCGAGTCCGTAGACGAGG
>JAUMWN010000124.1 GCA_030529625.1 Coriobacteriales bacterium | reverse complement strand
GCTTCGACGTGGGCGACTCGATCTACGACGCGAGCGGCCCCACGAAGCTAGAGGCATACCGAGACCTCACCATCGCGCCCGATGGCATCATCCCCGACATGGAGGGCCAGACCGCCTGCGTGCGATTCCTCAACGGGGAGGTCATCTACAAGGGCGAAGTGTACGGCGACTCAGCCGAGGAGGACATGCGTCGCGTGCAAATCCGCGAGACGATACGCTCCCACCTGGAGAAGGAGGAGGCACTCTTCGCTCGCGGCATCAAGTGTCTCAGCCTCTTCTTCATCGACGAGGTGGCCCGCTACCGCGCATACGGCGAGGACGGCGAGGAGCTGGTGGTGGGCTACGGCCAGGTGTTCGAGGAGGAGTACGCCCGCTGCGTGGACGAGTACCTCGCCCAGCTCCCGCTCAACGAGCCGTACCGCGCCTACCTCGCGGGCATCGACGCGCACGGCACGCACAAGGGCTACTTCTCCATAGACAAGAAGGGCCGCGCCATCGACTCCAAGACCAAGCGAGGGAGCGACGAGTCGGACGACGAGAGCGCCTACGACCTCATCCTGCGCAACAAGGAGCGGCTGCTGTCCCTCGACGAGCCGACGCGCTTCATCTTCTCGCACTCGGCGCTTCGCGAGGGATGGGACAACCCGAACATCTTCCAGATCTGCACGCTCAAGCACTCCGACAACGAGACCGGCAAGCGCCAGGAGGTCGGGCGGGGGCTCCGCCTCTGCGTGGACCAGACCGGCGAGCGGCAGGACCTCGCGACCCTCGGTGAGGAGGAGGTGCACCAAGTGAACGTGCTCACCGTGGTCGCATCGGAGAGCTACGGCGACTTCACCGCCTCGCTTCAGAGCGACATCAGGAGCGGGCTGCACGCCCGGCCCACGCACGTCACCGACGGCTTCCTCAAGGGGAAGGTCGTCACCATGCCAGACTCCACCGAGGTCACGTTCAGCGACAAGGAGTCCAAGATCGCCTACGCGTGGCTGCTCCAGAACGACTACGTCGACTACGAGGGAACCCCGACCAATCGCTTCCGCGAGGAGGGCTTCAACGTGGTGGCCGTGGAGCGCTTGCCCGAGGACATGCGGGCGAAGGCGCCGGCCATCGAGGCGCTGGTAAGGAGCGTCTACGACCCCCACGCGCTCGACGGCATGGTGAGCAACGGCCTGGAGACCAAGGTTCCCGCCAACAAGCTCAACGACAACTTCGAGCGCGCGGCCTTCCAGGAGCTGTGGGGGCGCATCCACGGCAAGTACGCCTACACGGTGGAGTTCGACAGCGACGAGCTGATCGAGCACGCGGTTGCCCGCATCGACAAGGACCTCATGGTGAGCGAGCTCGCCTACGCCATGACGGTGGGAACCCAGCACGCCGACCTCCGCCGCGAAGACCTTGACTCCGGGCAGTTCGGGGTGAGGCGCACGGCGCAAGAGAGGGTGGACACAGGCGCCGTGACCGGCGTGACGTACGACCTGCTCGGCGAGGTGGCCGCCCAGGCGAGCATAACCCGCCGCACGGCCGCCGCGATCCTCGCGAAGATACACCCGGCCAAGTTCTCCCTCTACGCCAAGAACCCCGAGGAGTTCATCGCCAAGGTCGCCAGGCTCATCGTGAGCGAGAAGGCCACTATGATCGTCGACCACATCGAGTACCATGCCATCGACGACGAGTACGACACGACGATCTTCACCGAGCGCATGCCTCGCAACGCCAGTAGCGCCATGAGCGTTAAGAAGGGCATCCAGGACTACGTCTTCCCCGACTCCGACGGCGAGGCGGGCTTTGCGCACGACCTTGACGCCGCGGAGGAGGTGGAGGTCTACGCCAAGCTGCCGCGCACCTTCGCCATACCGACGCCCGTGGGCAACTACGCCCCCGACTGGGCCATCGCCTTCAAGAAGGGCAGCGTGCGGCACGTCTACTTCGTGGCCGAGACCAAGGGCACGCTCGACACGCTGGAGCTGCGAGGCGTGGAGACGGCGAAGATCGCCTGCGCCAAGAAGCTCTTCAACGAGGCGAACACGAACGACGTGCGGTATCACGAGGTGACAAGCTACAGCGACCTGCTGGCGCTTGTGAACGGAGGGATGGAGTGACGATGTTGGTGCTGTTGCGACAGCGTACATGGATTGGTGTGGCCGGAAACGAAAGACAGCTTGCCGCCTAGAGGAGATGGAGCCACATGAAGGTGAATTCTACGAGATCGTCAACCGCGCCGGTACGAGCTTCTTCATTCAGTGCGCCGTGAGCTCCCGGAACATCCCGGACGATTTCAGGGTGGTCTGCGACTCACCTCTATGACAGGAAGGGCCAGGAGTTCATCAGCATATGGAACAACAGCAAGCCAATAGACGAGATAATGCCAATCCCAATTTGGTGGCTCGATAGGAGGCTCGAGGAGAACGGGGCACTTCGGAAGAGTGAAAGCAGGATTTGCTATTGAACCTTTTAACGATTGCAGGAAGGGGTGTCGCTTTTGAGTACGGTCGTAGCAAGAGCATGCGGTCGCCGTGTCGCACAGCACCCCTCCCGCAACATGCCAAAACGCAGAAACGCCCAGAAACGATGCGGTTTTCGGGCAAATGGCACATATCGGCCTTGTATCAAAGGTAGCGTCTTGTTAGATCCCGCGTGCGGAAGTGGCAACTTCCTCACGTAGACGTACCTGACAAGCTGCGCGACAAGATTTCCGAGGTCAAGGCGCAGGCGGAGTCCGACGACTGGACTTCAAGCTGCAGCTCAGGCTGCCGCATGCCTAGCGTGGAGGCATCGTGTCTCGAGCAAGCGCAGGACCGTGGCCTCCGATCATGGCCGTGGCCTACGATTCCGCGAGTGTGTACACCGTGGTAGGCTGTCCGAAAACTACCGCTGCGTCGGGAAGAATTACCGACCATGGGGCAAGTACGTAGTTCGAATACTTATATCTGCAGGTAGGTTGCTCATGCTTTCTAGCATATTTCTATGGTCGGTAATAGCATTAAGCGGTTGAGGGCTTTCGGACGATCTGGTGGGGGACATCGGCTACTCCTCCGGTTATCTGGGTGGTGCGATACTCAAGCACACGTACGCGCACAGTGACTTGCGAGTTGCCGGCTGCAGCGTGCAACGCTGGTCTATGGTGGACGGTTCCGAGTTCGTGGTGGACGTGTGCAACAGGTGAGTCTGGTCAGTCGCTAGGCGCTCGTAGGGTAGCGAGCACTGACATCACAAGGGCGAGTCGGAATACTGTCTGATTGCGCATCGGCTAAGATGGTCTTATAAAAACACGTCATGGCGAGGTGGCCGGATGGCAAAGGACACAAGAACGAAGACCGTATACGTGCCCCAAGATGGGTTGCTGGTGACGTGCGTGCGGAGGGTGCATCTACTTGGGGCATTAGCCAGGAGGCGCGCGACCGCGCAGAGGAGGGCGAGCAGGGTTCTCCGCCGCTCACGACCGTCAAGGTAGGCGGCGACGTGGTAACACGTTCCCGGTGCGATCAGGCACGCGGGGTCTATATCATTCGTGGTAACGTAGACGTCTTCCATAGGAACGAGAGGGACGAGGAGTGGATACGCCACCGAGAGCAGCATATAGATGGGGACGTCTGTGGTTCTCTCAACTACATCGTTCGGGTGGAGCCGCGTGAGGGGCGCATCGTGAAAAGCGTCTGCGGCATAGCCGGAGGCCCAACGCTTGCGCCAGCTGCAGACGGAACTTACCAGCTGGTCGTTCCCCGTGGCGGTGGTGTGCGCCTTCATGCTGTGGTGGCGAGCAAAAAGGTGCCAAGCGATGGGGATACTCCCCTTTGCTCAGCAAAAGGCAAGCAAAGGGGAGTATCCCCAATGCTTGACCATTGCTAGGGGGAGCGGTATTTCATGTTGTATTGCGCACCGATACATGCGGCAAGTGAGGTGCCGGTGCTTGCAGCCGCGGGTGCTAGCGAGCTCTATTGCGGCATCCAAGAAGAGTGGTGGCGGGAGCGCTATGGCGATCACGACTCCATCAGCCGCAGGCAGGGGATGGCGAACCTCTCCACGCGTGAGGAGTTGGCGCAATTGGTGGCTGCCGCGCATACGCACGGACTCCCGGTATTTTTGGCGCTCAACGGACACTACGACGAGAAGCAGCTCGACCACCTTATGGACTTGTCTGCGGCCTTTGAGCAGATGGGTGGGACGGGTGTGATCGTGCGTGACCTTGGCCTTTTGTGGCGGTTGCGTGAGACACGCACCAGCCTGGTGCGGGTGCTTTCGCTGCTTTCTGCGTGCGCCAACGGCCAAAGCGCTCGGGCGTTCGCCCAGCTTGGCGTCTCGCGCATCGTGTTTCCCCGGTTCATGGACGCCCGCATGGCAAAGGAGGTGTTGCGGGCGGTTCCCGGCATGGAGGCCGAGAGCATGGTGTTCTTTGACAAATGCCCGTTGGTGGACGGCTATTGCGAGCATTACCATGGGGTTGGCTATGCTCCGCGCACGGGCGCTGACGCTCAGATTCCGGGCGAGCCTCTCTATACGTTTTGCACGACCTACACGACCCATGCCTGCCTGGGAACGAATCGCAACTATGCGAACCCGTATCCCTGTGGGGCCTGCGAGGCTTCTGCCTTCGGGCGTGCTGGTGTGCGCTTTGGCAAGCTTGGGGGACGAGGCCGTCCGCTGGAGGAGCGTGTTCGTGCGTTGAGGTTTCTGCGCCTTGCCGAATCCTTGGAATCCAACAAGCAACGTGCGGAGCTGTACGAGCGCACCTTTGGTCGGTCCTGCTCATGCTACTACGGACCCGCGACGCAGCGTTTTTGGGCCATAGAGGAGCCTGCGGTCGTTCGTGACGAGGGGCGCATATACGTGGGCGGCCAAACAAGCCCAAAGGAGCTGGCGGAGGTATTGGAGAGGACTCCGCCAATCGATGCCGCAATAACCCTTCTGCTGCCACCCTCGTCGCATGATTGGCTGCGCGACGGCGGGGTGGACAAAGTGCTCAGCTGGGCTGGGCGTTGCCGTGAGTTGGGTGCAGGGCGGGACGTACACATATGCGCCAATGACATGGGCACGCTTGCGGCGTTCTCGGCGCGCTCCGCGGTCGCTCGCGGGAGCCTAAAGCTCACCGCAGGCAGCCTTTTGGTTGGCGGCGGCGTACCTGTGGAGGCGGGACAGTTCGTTGGCAAAAGCCAAAATCCCCCGCGAGCGGTGTGGGATGCAGACGGCAATCCGCGGGTGCTGACGTATCGGAAGCCGAGCACAGAGCTCCTGGACCATTGGACGCGGGGGTTGCGGCTGGAAAATCGGCCGAGCCTGCGTGAGGCCTTGTCGTTCGTGGCGGGCGGACTTTCCATAGAGGCTGAATTCCCACACAAGCAATGGGGATACGCCCCTTTGCTTGATACAGAGCGGAGATGAGCGATGTCGAAACTTCTGCTCATACGTCCTTTGTGCGAGGGGGACGAGCTCGAGTTTGCTGAGCCGCTTGGCATTGAGCGTCTTGCAGGATTTGCCCGCGCGCATGGCGTTTCCGATGTGGTGGTGTTCGACCGGCGCCTATATGAGCGGGAGCGTCGGACGGGCTTGTCCTCGACCTCGTTCTGGGCAGACGTGCGTGCCGCATGCGATGAGGCTCCGCCTGAGCTCGTGGGATTCTCGCTCATGACGGCGCAAGACGTCCCCGATGCGTTGCGTCTGCACAGTAGGCTGCGTGCGTGGTATCCCAAGGCGCGCTTTTGGGCTGGCGGCGTGTATGTGAC
>JAUMWN010000194.1 GCA_030529625.1 Coriobacteriales bacterium | reverse complement strand
CCTACGACGCGGGCACGGCCCTGCGGATGCTCCTCAACGCGATGAGCGAGAACGCGCTAGCGGCACGCATGGAGCAGGCTGACACGCGCATCGTGCGCAGGTTGGACAACGACCTGCGCATCCTGGTGATAAGCGCTGTCTATGGCGTGAAGGACTCCCTCTACAGCTACCGCGTGTACGACCATGGCGAGGTTGTGCTCAATGGCTGCGTGGGGAAGCCCGGGCGAAGCTACTGTGACGTGAAGGACGTGTTGGCCACGGTGCGCTTGCAGGGTGTGGACCCCAGCGGGCTGGATGCCATAGGCCTCGCGCTGCCCGGAGTGGTTGACGGATCGACCGTGCACATGGTGAGCGTTGACTTTGGCACGCCCGACTTTGCCAGGCTGTCTGATGCCCTCGGCGTGCCCATCTTCGTCGAGAACAACGCCAACGCGGCGGCGGTTGGGTGCTACGTGAGCCAGGAACAGCACGAAAACATCGCCCTGCACCGCCAGCCTACGGGCTACTGCGTGGGCGGCCAAGGGCTCATCGTGGACGGGCGCCTCGTGCGTGGCAACCACGGCCTCGCGGGCGAGCAGGGATACCTGGTGCAAAAGCTCGGCGGACCCGACAGACTGCGCAAGAAGGGTTGGACGACGGAGGGTGCGCTCGACCTCGTGTCCACCTACCTCATGTGCTGCATCACCGTGGCTGCGCCGGAGGCAATATACGTAGCGGTGGACCTGCTGCCCGACATGGACGAGCTCGCTGTGGAGCTGGCGCGTTGGCTTCCCGAGGGCACCGTGCCCGAGCTGGTGCACGTATGTGACTACCACGAGCGCATACTGGCGGGGGAGTACGCCCTCTGTGTGAACGCGTTACGCAAGGCTGGCGCGGAGGAGTAGCGTCTGCGCCTCAATCGCAAGGGTCCACCAAGGACTGTCCTTGGTGGACCCTTGCGGGTCAACTGATGGGCTTGCACGCCCAGTCGAAGATGTCCTGCACACGCTGCGGTGCGTCGGCCAGGATGGAGAGGTAGAACGTTGCGTGCGCGTCGGCGTCCGCGATGGGGACGGCGACGCGATTGAAGCCGCTCCTGCGTACCTGGGTGACGTTGGTGACGAAGCTGATGAGGTCGGTCGAGCGCACCAGCTGGTCGAAGACCGAGCGGTCCGCCTGCTCGACGATGTTGGCGTGGGGCATGTTGCGGCGCAGCACGCCCATCCAGAAGCCAACCTCGGAGAGCACGAGGAAGCTCTCGCCGTCGAGGTCGGCGAACGACACCGTGTCGCGCGTTGCGAGGCGATGGCCCTGGGGCAGGAAGGCGTAGAGGTCCTCGCACATGATCTGCACGGAGCTCATGGTGGGCAGGATCATGGGCCTGAGCGTGATGGCCAGGTCCACGGAGCGGTTCATCAGGCGCCGCTCGACCTCGTCCTCGGGCAGGGTCACCGGGTTGAGCAGCGTCCCCGGGAAGCGCTCCACGGTGAGCGCGGTGAGGTGCCACACCGGCGCGGGGGCCACCGTGCCCACGAGCAGCGTGCGCTGGCGCCGGGCGAGGTCGGCAAAGGCGTCGAGCATCATGCGCT
>JAUMWN010000055.1 GCA_030529625.1 Coriobacteriales bacterium | reverse complement strand
AAGATCAAGGTCACCGTCAAGGTCGGCTACGGCTTCCGAAACACCGACAACCTCATAGCGCTGCTCATGCTGCGCTGCTCGGACGAGCACCCGGCGCTGCCCTGGGAGGACCGGAAGGACGAGAAACGGAAGAGGGACGAGAGGAAGAGGGCGGACAGGGAGCGTGACAGGAAGAGGAGGAAGGAAAAGGCGGCAAAGGGCATGGTCGCCTAAGCAACCCCTAGGCCACGAAAACTACCGAAGGCTCCTTTATAATCGGTCTTTACATCCGGTGCAGAAGGGTGCAGACGAGCATCGTGGTCTTTACTGGCATCAAAAAACCGCAGGTCAGAGGCTTGTGCCATACACATAAAAGGCATATTTAGGCATGGGACGGCGACTTACAAGCATAAGGCTACCGGTTCGAACCCAGTATCGCCCACCAGAGAGCACGAGGCCGGAGGGGCAAAACCGTCCCCCTTGACTCACAAGTCGAAGAACCCTCAGTAGTTGCCATTCGATGATACGTGTTTCGAGTTTACCTGTGATTCTACCGTTATTGATGCCACGAATGGCAAGTGGCTATTTTACACTCTTGCCACTCGTGGCATCAATAACGGTAGAAAGCCAGTTGGCACAGCATGGAGCCTCGGCGAATGGCAAGAGACTGCGCCAATAGGCACGCTCGCGATGTCACATCCTGCCGTACGATGACCTGCCAAAGCCGCCATTCGACAGCAGAGTGCCCAAAGCTCCCATCGGTCACGAGTTAGCGACGCGTCGCGGGACAAACGTCCCCTTCGCCCCAAGAACTCCCGGTATCGCATATGCGATACTATATACCTGCTTGATCAGAGGGTCGTCGAGCCAAGGTGCAGGGAGACATCATGAGAAGAACCGTCCCTACGGGCATGTGCATCATCGTCACTATGTTTATGGCATTATGCCTCGCATGTCTTTCGGCTTGCGGCAATCCCTTACCGTCAGAGGGCACATCAAAGGCAGTCGACTCCGAGGTCGAGAACGAGCCAGAGACCGAATCCATGCCCGAGCTTGGTAATCATACGGCCCAGCAGGGAACCAACATGGTTGGAAACGGCGACCACCTATTCCTCTTCAACAAAAGTGGTCTCGACCACAGGATCTATCGCACCGATGCCAGCCTTGAGTCACCCGCTGTAATCGACGAGGTGGATGCCAACAGCATCGACGCCTTGTGCGTGACGGACGATTGGCTCTACTACGCCATAACGAAGAACGACGACGGGCATGAGATTCGTCGGGTCCATCTGGATGGGAGCTCGCCACAAACGGTCCGGCAGACGAAGAATGCGGTGAGCCAATTCGTGCGGATGGACGAATCGCTCGTCTACAATGACGGCGGTTCCTTGGAGATAGGCAATCCAGAAAAGGACGTCTACGAGGAGTTCTCGCTGGACGACGCACTCGTTCGTCATGTGGTCGCGACTTCAGATAGCCTGCTCTTTACTGCAAGCAGTTCCGATGACGGTAACGGAAGACTTTATCGTCTGACATACGACGAGTCGACTCCTCGCGTCGAGGAGCTGGTGGATGTGGGCTGCACCGACAGCTTCGCGATCGTGGGTGACGACATCTATTATCTTGCCGTTCCAGAGGGCGAAAAGGACGATGGAGAGAGCTACGAGCTCATGAGACTCGATGCGACCGGCGAGGGGAACTCCACTGGAGTTCGCGGTCACTTCCGCGAAGTCGACGAGGACAGGAACGGCACCGCGCGTCTTGTGTCCTACGGCGAAAGCATCCTCTACAGCATGTACGAATCTGGATCCAATTGGAAGCACTATGGCTTTGACACTGCCACTAATCGCGTATTCGGGCTCGAGATACGACCAACTGACTACATCCATCACGGAGTGCAGATAAGCGACGCGACCAACGGGTTCGCGTTCCTGATGGACGACGACGCGTCTAGGCTAAGAGACGACCACAGGCTCTTCGACCTTTCTGGGTCTTTGGGCAAGAAAAACAAAGTATACGAAGGCTATCTGTATCCCACCACCCTCTCGAGCGTCCTCAAGAATGCAGACAAGACCGTTATCGAAGAACGCGAGGAAGCAGAGAAGGCCAAGGCAGAGGCCGAAAAGGCAGAGGCAGCGGCTGCGGAGGCGGAGGAGATGGCGAGGAAGTACGCGGACGAACCCTATGGTCCCGGGACGAGCAAGCTTCACCTCTCGTCAGGCTCAAAGATGGCAAGCTATCGCCTTGTGCGGATGGACGGCTCGACCGAATTCATGGTGCTGCTCGAGCCCAACGAGAAAAAGGTCATGACCTTCCCCAGCGGTCGCTATCGCTTGAAGGTCGCTGAGGGCGACACGTGGATATCTGACGAGGAGGCGTTTGGGTCGGCCGGTACCTACAGCACTACTAACGTATTCACGTTCGAACCGGACGAGTCCTACACGATAGCATCCGGCGATCGCGGTGATTTCCATCACGACGACAGCGCGGGATTCTTGAGCTGAGCGGTGCGTTTACTCCCACTCTGTGGGTGTGGGCAGGGAGGTCATGCGACTTACAAGCACAAGGCCACTTGGTTCGAACCCAGTATCGCCCACTTCTTGTATGGCAAGGCGATGCGGCACCGCGATCGCGTTCAGGTGCGGTGTCCACCGCCCCCTTTGTCCAATCGCATCATTCGTTGAAACCCCAGCAAGCATCACCATCGCAGCCAGTCCATATATCCCAGAGGGATTCACCACCCGAAACAGCGTCCAGCTGCTCTCTGGAGAGCTCGATGCCCTCGTCCATAGCGAGCGCAACCAGCTCCTCGTTGCTCTTGCAGGCCTTGGCCTTCTCCATCTGCTCAGGCGTTAGGTTCGACAAATCCATCGTTTGGCCTTTCTCGTAGTGGCATCGATGCCTCGCCACGATTATTGAACAGCTATAGCGGTGGTACGGATGCCAAGGGAGTTTGGGGCAAAGGGGGCGGGGACGTTTGTCCCAATCAGAAGCTCGTGAATGGCTACCCGCGGCTGACCGTCGCCACGAGGGAGCTCTTCTCCTGCCAGGTGGCCTTGAGCCTGCGCGGCGCGTCTTCCCCGACGCGCCCGAAGCAGAGGAGGTCCATGTCCTCTCTCCAGAGGGATACGCGCCTCACCGAGAAGCCCCTGTTTCCCAGAGCGCTGGCAATCTCGGCGGCGCTCCGCCAGCCCATGCGCGCGCTGTCGCGTCCCACGTGCCTGTCGACTATGGCCTGCACGCGCGTCACGATGCTCGTTGCGGCGGGACCCAAAACGGCGCTGAACGTGTCCGCAAGGAGTGTTCCGGGGTCGGCGTACGGTATCACCCAGCAGCTTCCTTCGCGTTCGAGCAGGCTGTGCACGCTCCTCGCCAGCTGGTCCTTCTGGTCCGGGGTCAGATAGGAGAGAAGTCCCTGCGTAACCACGGTGAGGGGTCCGTGCAGGTCGCCAAGCACGCTCCCCATCTGGTCCTCGTCCGTGGCGTCGACCGTTCGGTAGACCGCAAGCCGTTCGATCTCTTGCCACAGCGGGAAGTCTTGGCGGTGCGCCATGAGGTCGGATGTCACGTCGGGCAGGTCCGTGCCTATGTAGGTATAGCCGAGCGGCGTCATGAGCAGCGCGCGCGGGGAGTATCCGCACGCGATGTCAAGGATGCTGGGGTTGTCCGCTTCGAGGATGAGCCCGTTCGCACCCTCGTAGAGCACCTCCGATATGCACGAGACACACAGTTCACCTGGGCGGTCTTGCTTATGGAGTCTTTTGGCATGGATTTCCCTGTCCGGACGCTAGAGAAGAGCCGTAACGTTGACGCCCTCGAACGGTGGAAGGAGCCTGTGTTTACTTGGCCTCGCTGGCATCCGAGGAGCCTTCCGCACCGTTAGGCTCTTCGGCTCCTTCGATTTGCTTGGCAAGCGCATCGAGCTTCAACTGCTCGTCTTGCTCCATCTGCTCGTATGTCCTGTCGGCCTTGGGCATTGGATCCACGACGGTGCTGTCGAAGTCCGAGAGGGTTACGGCCCTCCCCGAAACGACCGTCGTGTACTCCGTCTTGTCTTCGGCCGAGACTATGCGACCGTCCTTGTTAAAGCCGAAGGTGAAGGTGGCCGACTGAAGCGGGTCGCCATATTCTGCCATCATGGTTAGGATCTCGTCGGATGCGATGTACTTCTCGGGGATGACCGTGAGCGTGTAAACGGTTGTGTCTCCCTGCTGCTCCTTCGTTACGGTGTCGACGCAGTCGATAATGCTGCGCAGGTCGCCAAACGTGTCCGTGAGGTATGACTCGACGCCCTTAAAGTGCGGCAGGTCGAATTGCTCGGTCGTGCCGGAGTAAACGGGCCCATCGGTAACGAGTACGGCATCATCGCCGTCGGAGTAGTACGTTAGCGTGATGTTATCGATTGTGGACACCATGCTCGTCCTCAGTTTGTCGCCGTTCGCGTCGAACTTGTAGACGGTCTTCGAGGCGATCTCATCGTCCGCAGTGGCCGCTTCGTCGCCCTTGAGGACCGATGTGGTGGTCTCGTTTACGGTTACCGACTTGCATGGGATGGGATTCGCGGCGGCCTCCTTGAGCTCGGCAATGATCTCGTCTTGCGATTGCTTGGCGTCCGACGAGGCGGCATCGGTCGTCGTCTGCGAAGACTCAGCAGAGGATTCTGCAGATACGTTTGCCGGCGACGTTGATTGGTTGCCGCATCCCGCCATGGTTCCCATGGCCAGTACTGCGGTAAGTGCTGCGGCAAAACAGATGCTTGTTTGCTTCATGACATTCTCCGTTCCCGAGATTTGATGAGGCCCATGTTACCACTCGCTCTTCGGTGACAAGTGTGTCGGGTATGCCAAGCCCGGCTTAACGGCGTCTGCTCCGTTCATCTCTCCTCAGGTGGACAGCGGTTCCTTTCACGGGCCAGCCAGTGTTTTCGACCAAAGGGGGTACCCTTTGGTCGAAACCCCATAGACGCAGGCGCGACTCTGGCCAGGCCGTCAGCGAAGTGGGAAAAGGGACCAAACCCCTTTTCTCAGACAGGGGTAAAGAGATGGAGTAGAATGGAGCTGGGAGATGGTGGTGTGGAAAACATAGTGGTGCACCCAAATTGTTACAAACACGGACTTGAATACGAAGACGTGGTTTCGGCATGGGAGAACGTACTGGCCTACACGATAAGAGAGTCGTTTTCGGGCGATCGAATGGTTGTAGTCGGGTACGACACCAAGGCAAGGCCGTGCGAAGTGATAGGGCTGCATAAATCTTATGGTTGGCTGCTCATCCATGCCATGACGCCGCCGACTGAGAAGACGAGAAGCGAGATTGCGGAGGGGAGACGAAGATGGTAGACCCCCTGAACGAGATTTCACAAGAGGAGATTGACCGTATCGTCGACGAGTGGGATACCCGCCGACCCGACCCCTCGCGCTGGGTGCAGGCCGACGGCGTCGAGTTTACGGTGTACTTGCTGCCTTCGGAAGCGTCTGCGATAGACGCGCGGGCGCGGCGCGAGGGAAAGACGCGCGACCAGCTCGTACGTGAGCTCGCCTATGCGTAGCGGCGACCCGTGTGCCGCGCGGGTTTGTTGATTAGCCTCACGGACAAAGGGTACGGGGACGTTTGTCCTGCTAATCGATGGTGACGTGGGATTCGCAGAAGGGGCAGGTCACGGTCGTTCCGATCCTGCCCTTAACTGACGCGTTGCACGACGGGCAGCGGCGAGCGACAACGGGCGCCTCTTCTGCGCGCTTGCGCGTGAGCGCGTTTTCGAACGAGCCAAAGATGCTTCCAAACGTCTCGGCCACGGCATCACCGTCGGTGAAGGCGCCCACACCGGTGGCTCGCAGGTTCTCCTCAGGTGCTTCGTGACCCACCAAAAGGAGACTGATCTCGTTGACCCACGAGCGGACCTCCTTCTTTGCCTCCAAGCTGCCAAAGACGAACGACACGAGCTCGTTTTGCAAGGACACCTCGAGCTTGTGCTCCATGAACTCGGACGAGTCGAGTCGACACTGCGGTATCCCGTCGACGATGCGGATGCTCGAGAGCGGCCATGCGTGGTAGCCCTTTGCCTTGCCGAACATGCCCCTTTGTGCGTACACGATGTTCTGGTTTGTAAGCATGAGTTCGGATCCCGACGTCGACGAGAAGAACTATCTGTCTCCGTCGATTTTTACATCCTGTGCCTTGAGGACCACTGTCTCGCTTGGCCCGAATGCGTAGCCTGCCATTGCCGCCTCCCATGTACACGAATGGGTATCAGTATATCGCGAAGATGTATGAAGCAGAACACGTAGGCAAAGGAGACTGCCCCCTTTGTATGCCTACCGCTCGCATCCGGCAATCGCACATCTTGGCACTCACTCACAGCACGGCCAGCATGTCTTGGGGAGTGAGTGCGGCAACCGTTGCGTGCTGAATGAGTGTGCGGTCGCTGGTTACCAAATAATCAGCACGAGCGCGTCGAGCCGCGGCAAGTACGAGGTTGTCTTCCAAGTCGCCCGTGAGCTTCCGTTGCTTGCGCGCCAGCCATACGTCCGCCTCGTCAACTCCCACGGCCGTTGCAAGTTCGCACATGTTGTTGATGCATCCCCATACTGCCTCGCGAACGGCAAGAGCCTCTGTTTCGCCAAGCACTCCATTGGCCTCCACGGCCATACGACGAAACTCGTGGCCGAGCACATAGAAGACAACCTTTACGCTTCCCGCGGGATACACAAGCGTGTGGCCCTGCTCGTATGCCCGACTCAAAAAGTCGCGTACCACAGCGTTGTTGGCATGGTCCGCGCAATAGTTGTCCACCCATACGTTGGTATCGAGCAGCAAGGTCAGACTCATAAGAACAGCCCCCTCTGCGCATACTGTTCGTCCATCGCGTGCGCATACAGCTCATCCCATGCCTGCTCTTGCTTATGCGCTTTGCTCGGGTCGTATCCCACGCGCAGGCAAAACTCGTCGGCGAGCTCCCATCCGCGCGCCACTGGGTTGGGCGTTTCCTGTTCCTGGGCCTCGTCGCTTTCGTCCAAGAGCAAACGCTTGAGGTCCTCCATCGCCTTTCCTCGCTCTGCCAGTTTCGTCCAAAGCGCGCGAACGATTTGGGAGACGGAAACGCCTTCCTCCGCAAGTGCCGCATCGCCGGCGTCCTTAAGAGTGCTGTCCAGTCGTACGTTTATTGTTGCCACTTTTCCTGCCATGGTTTCTCCTTGCATTACGGTAATGCAAGTATAGCATGGCCTGCTGGATACCAGAGCGCGTTCACCTCGTCGGTGAGGTCACGACTGAGGTCGTGCCCTATACTCATATATAGATTCCCGACGAAAGGACATAACTATGCAAAACAGCTCGAGCGTGCAGCCACGCGGTGCCATGCTGGGCGAGCCCTGGGTGTCATCAAACCTCATTGGCAACCTGTCGGAAGATTACAACCCTGGTCCCCAAGAGGATTACTACGTGTACGTTAATCGCGACTTCTTGCTCAATGGCGAGATTGAGGAAGGCGAGACGCAAAGCATGCCCATGATTGACCTGGCGATGCATGACGTGCATGACAAATGCGCCGAGCTCTTGGCTGGTGACACATCGGACGAGAGTGACGTCCGCAGTGCCCAAAACTACTACAAGCTCATGCGCAACTGGGAATGGCGCAACAAGACGGGCGTTGCACCGCTGGATGAGGAGCTCAAGCGCATCGATGCTGTATCCTCGATTGACGAGCTCACCGAGCTGCTGTGCGACCCCGACCCTCTGCATCGCCCGGAGTTCTTATCGGCGAGCGTCGGGATGGACCTGCTCGCAGGCAACGTGTACGGGGCCTACGTGCAGATGAACGTGAACATCCTCTTTGAGAACGACGCCGCCGAATACGCCAACCCCTCCCCAACGGGACTAATCCAACGCCAGATGGCGCACGACACGTTTATGCTCATTGCGAGCAAGACCTCGATCGCAGACCGCGCCGAGGCCATATGGGAGGCAAGCCTCGCGTACCAGACCGAGATGACGAAGTACTATCCAACGGCGGCAGATCTGGCGGTGTCGGGCGCGCGGGAAAAACTGGCGGCAAACCGCGTGACCCGAGAAGAACTCGCCGCAAACTTGGGGTCATTCCCCACGCAAAGGGTGCTCGAGGCGCAAGGGTACGGCGACGTTGACGAGTTCATTGAACCGATCAAACAAAACGATGCGCTCGTCGCCTCCTGCTACGACGAGGAGCACCTTGAGGGTATAAAGGCCCTGTTGATGCTCATGCTGATTAAGGGATCCGATCAGCTCCTCACCGAGGAGATCTACAAGGCCGCCAAGCACATCAGAGCCGACGCCATAGGAAGCACGTACAAGAACGACGAGGTGGATCAGCGCCGCAAGGCATTCCAAAAGGTATTTAAGGACCTGCCCACGCCCACCTCTAAGCTCTACGTGTCTCGCTACGGCGACGAGCACATGCGCGACGAGATCCGCGGCATGTGCGATAACATCGTACGGGTGTACAAGAAAATGCTCGCGGCCGAGGAGTGGCTCTCGGAGTCCACGCGTGCCTACGCCATCGAGAAGCTCGATGCCATGAAGTTTAGGGTGCTCTTCCCCGACACATGGGAGGACTACTCCACGCTCGACATCCGCTCCGCCGAGGAGGGTGAGACGTTGTGGTCGGCGTGGTGCAAGGCCGCGGCCTTCAACAAGACGCTCATGCGTCCTAAGCTGGGCAAGGAGGTCGACATCGAACTCATGCCAGAGTGCATCGAGACGAACTGCAACTACAACCCGTACAACAACTCGGTCAACATCTACTTGGGCTTCCTTGGTGAGATGACCTACCAGAGCAGCATGTCCATCGAGGAGAAGATGGGCGCCCTCGGCATGGTGATCGGCCACGAGATCAGTCACGGCTTCGACATCAACGGCATGCTCCACGACAAGTACGGCGCGGCCAAGGTCTGGTGCACCGATGAAGACCGCGCCGCCTTTGAGGCCCGGGCGCAGAAGGCCATGGATTGGTACGAGACGGTGTACAAGCCTCGCACGCAAACCATGCCAGGCATCGGTCAGCGCTCCGTGGGCGAGACGATTGCCGACCTGGGCAGCCTCAGCGTAGCCCTTACCCTGGCGCGCGAGATCGAGGACTTCGATTACGACAAGTTCTTCCGCGCATTTGGCCGCGTATGGAGCCGACTGGACAACGAGTTCTGGTTCGACTTCATGCTACAGATTGACGAGCATCCCATGGGCAACCTGCGCGTTAATCTCACCCTCGCCCAGTGCGACGAGTTCCACAAGACCTATGGCGTCAAGGAAGGCGACAAGATGTACTTTGCCCCCGAGGACCGCATTCGCGTGTGGTAAAGGTGCTCGTCTTTTTGCGTACGCCAGGGAATGACAAATGTGATATAAAGTCATAGAGCCAATGCTCATAGTGCACGTTCAATAGAAGGAGGTAGTGTATGTTTAAACACTCTGGACGCGTCATCGTTTCTGCTGGTCTTGCGGGTATTCTTGCAATCGGTACCTGCGCATGCTCGAGCTCGGTCGAGACAAAGACCGAGGTTTCAACCGAGACGACCAACGAGGACGGCACCACAACCAAGAACACCGAGAGCACCAAGACGACCACTGAGAATGGCACCACGACCACCGAATCCCAGTCCTCCAGTTCCACTGTGGTGGACATCAACTCATGGACCGACGCATGGAAGGGTGAGACCGAAAACGGCAAGACCGTGTTCTACGCGGAGTCTCCCTCGGGTGTCTCGCAGGCCCTCATCGCCATCTACGACCCCCAAACAAAGGCGCTCGTGAGCCATAGCATCGGCGAGGCCACCATAGACGACGGCACCATCACTATTATTGATGCTGGTGGCACGGGCAGTGGCTTTGTGTTTGGCATCGAGAGCCAAAATGACGATGGCACCGCTGTGCTCGACCTTGGCGAGGAATATGGCAAGGCCACCCTCAAGCGTGTGGATATGCAAACGTTCCTTGCCGACATCAAGGAAGCCGATACCACAGGCGAGTTCTTGGCCTAAGGAAGCGTCAGGCACTTGTCGAGGTTAAGCTCCTCGGCAAGTGTCCTCTAGGGAAGAGGTACCTCTGGGACACGCGGTCTTTTCAAAGAGCTCCTTGTATGCATCAAGAAGGTCATGCGTCAGCTGTTCGAGGCGTGCCTTGCCCTCTTGGCCAATTGCGTTGTTCACATAAAGCTTTGCTATAACCTGCGAGAGCGTATTCAGATTGTCGCAGGCCTCGTACGCACTTTGCGACGCATCGGTTGGGGGCGCGCCCAGCGATACCCTTGCCTCGTTGATGCCGGACTGGTCACGGTACGGCATCGTTTCTGTGAGCACGGTTGCCTTGACGACGGACTTGAGGTCCTCAAGGTTCTCGTTCGTCCACAGGTCGTTGAGCGCTTGGGCCCATTCCCTCGTCACCTTGTACCTCTCGGAACCGAGCTTTCCAAGCTTATCGAGCATCCCCTCCATGGGCAGGTTGGTAAACAGTGCGATGAGCTCGTCGTACGTGCATACGCTATCGAACGAGGCTTGGGCAAACGCGCCATACGGCAGGGAGGAGTAACGGGCGTCGTAATCCACGTGTTTGCCGTACTTCGTTTCCGTTGCGAGGACGTGCTTGGCAAACGACTTTGCCTCCTCTTCGCTCATCCCCTGGGCCATGAGGTCGGTCACCAGCGGGATGGCATTGCTCAGGAGCTCCGCCTGGTTGCTCTGCTTGGTCTGTTCGTCGTCGCTATCTTGGTAGTATTGACCCCCAAACAGCTCGACGTCGGTAAACAGGAGGTTGGCTTCCACTTTTACGACGTTCTTGTCCTGCATTCCCACCGTGCATATGGTGCTTTGGACGAACGGCATAAAGGGAAAGTCCTTGTCGGTGATGAGGGCATTGAGGTCTTCTATGGAGGCAAGCGCATCCACTCGGTCGAGGTACGGCTGCACCTGGGAAAGGCCGATGGACTTGAGCGCGTCCTCATCTGCGGCCTGGTTGTAGAAGATTCTTAGCTGTTCCAAATCGTGTCCCGTTTGCGACTCATCGCCAATCATCGCGACGATGGCAGACTGCAGCTCCCCGGCGTGCATCGCGACCTCCGTGGCGCCCTTTTCCTGGTTATTGGCAGGAACGCATAGTTGTAATGCGTAAAGATGTCATCTGTTGCCGCAGGTGCCTCGGCTGGTAGGTTGCCGATGAGGTACGACGAGACCCAGGGTTTGCCAACGAGGTCTTCGCCAGAGGCCGCTGCCTCGGTCGCGCTCGCGGGACTCTGAGAAGACTCTGCCGGGCCAGTGGCAACGTTCCCGCCACACGACGTGAGTCCTAACACCAAGTTCAACGCAAGGATTGCCACGAGGATCCTCTTGCTACGCTTCATATGTCATCTCCCTACCATCCTCGGTGTCCCATCGCGGACAAACGTCCCCGTCACCATTGTCCCGAGAGCGTCACGGTGCGCATATACGGCGATATCCCGTACATGAAGATTGACGAGTTCTACAACAAGCTCTACTTCACGGGGGCTGACAAGTACCCCGAGAAGGCGAAGCAGATGGCAGTGACGCATAATGGCAGCGTGTACGAGGCTCCGGCCTACGATGGCACGAAGGCTACCTTCGACGTCGATGCCGACACCTTTGCCTGCGAGAACCTGGACGCGTACACCATGGCGCCCTACTACACGCTGTTCCTGGCCGAACAAGCCGACCCCAGCGCACCGTTCGTGCGGGTGAGCAGCACCGACTACACGGGTGACGTGACTCCCAGGACCGTGGACCTCAAGAGGTACGGGATCGACCTCGTAGCCGATGGCGCCGACCTGTGGGTGCCCCTGCCCACGCTCGAGTGCATCTTCTGTTGCCCGTACGCCTACGATGTTTTCTACAACGGCCGGGGCATCTACGTGAACGACGGCAACGAGGTACTGCAGAAGACGAACGCGAGGGACCTCGACGAGAACTACTACGCCTTCATGAAGGACGAACGCTCCGCCGAAAAGATCGCCTTCGACTACGGCAACCTGTGCTTCTACGTAGACACCTTCTGCGGGCACCCCGCATGCAGCCGCCTCTCTGAGAGCATCAAGGCAGATGGTCTTGACAAGACTCTGGACAAGACGATTGCGGGCATGAAGCTCCCCAGCATCAAGGAGCTGCTGAAGTCGGCGGACATGCTCGAGTACGTTATTGGCTTGGACTGCCTGTTTGGCGTCGCCCTCGATGACGGCGGACATACGGGCTTTGTGGACGTGGCAAGCGTTGCGAATGCATCGCAGGATAAGCTCGCCGAGCTGCAGCAGAGAGTGGCAGACTACGGTCTGTCCAAGAACGAGAACACCAGGCGGGGCAAAGAGTCGCTCGCGGGGCTGAGTGAGGTGTTCACCCAGATGACCGAGGGGGCGGACTTCAAGGGTGAAGTGATGGAGTATGACGACGGCTCCGGAGCAGCGGTATACATGGAGCAGGGCGACACCGCGATGTTCGTCGTTGGTGATCACTACGACATCGACCGCGCGGGCTGGACAGCCTACGAAAGTGGCCAGTCGAGCAAGATGCCGCAGGACTCAATGGGCACATTCATGCAGGCCCTTGACAAGGCCAAGGCCAACCCCCAGATTAAGAACTTCATCGTCAACATAGCAATGTGTGGCGGCGGTGAGGCCGGAACCTCGACCACCATCTCGAAGTTCGCCAGCGGCCAGGCCTACCGTCACCAGTTCAACGAGCTTTCCGGACAGGACGAGGTCGTCCATCACGATGTGGACGCCAACTTCGACGGTACCTTCGACGAGAAGGACGACGAGGTGAGCTACCCCTTTAACTTCGCGGTGGTTGCGTCGGCGCAATCATATTCCGCGGCGAACTACCTCGCCAACATGGCCAAGGACAACGGCGTGTGTCTGCTCGGCGAGACCACGGGAGGCGGAGCAAACTCGCCTCAGGTCACTCCCGATCCAGAAGGCCTGATGTTCAACCTGTCCGCTCGCTACAAGCTGATGGACAAGAACAACCAGCACGTCGACTTTGGTGTTGAGCCGGACTACGTGCTCACGCAGGAGAAGGACGGCACGAAGGACTACTCGCAGTACTTCGACCTCGCCACGATCAGCAAGTATGTGAACGAGTACTACGCCAAGTAGACGGCTTTGCCGGACAAGGGGGAGGGGCACTTGTCCTGTTTGGGACACGTGCCCCTCCCCCTTGTCTCGAATCAAGATATGCGCACGAACGGACAACAGCCAGGACAACCCAAAAGTGGACAATTTTTGTCCATCGTCTTGTCGCCAAGTGGGAATATGCCAGTATCTACGGAAAAATTGTCCACTCTGTATTTTACCTAGTGGACAATTTTTCAATATCACGCGGCGTTTTCCCAGTTGGTGCCGTGGTGACTGCAAGAAATTGTCCACTTTTCTAGCGAGGCAGTCGCCAGGATGCCCATATGGCAGGACGTACAAACGAAAGATGACCGCACTTGACGGTGCGGTCATCTTTCGTTTGTACGTCCAAGTCCCGAGCAGGCTCAGGATTCCCATCGCAGTTCCATGTGGTGCATTGAGGTTTTCCTCTGGGCACAAAATGTAACGAAAGGAATGGCAGTGAAGATCACCACGTTCAATCCGCTCATCATTACGACGGATCTCGATTCGACCGTCGCGCTCTTCGAGGCGCTGGGCTTCGAGAAGAAGCACGTAAAATCGGGGATTAGCCTGAGCAATGCCACCGATATACGCATGAAGGACGCCAATGGCTTTCATGTGGACGTCGCTCAGGGAACGGCCAACAGGACGATGATTCGCGTGAATGTGGACAACCTGGAAGAGGCCATCGCATTCCTCGAGGAGCGTGGCTTCCACAAGGCACGCCATGCCGCAGCAAACAAGACGATCGACACGGGATCGTCCAAGTTCAACATCATGGTTTCTGATTCCGGATACATTCTCGCGGTTTCGCATCACATTAAAGACCACGACTAGTCCGACGGGACAAACGTCCCCGTCACCTTTGTCCCGCACGGCCGGACAAACGTCCCCGTCACCTTTGTCCCGTCCATGTCCAAAAGAGAACCCCGGTGGCTTGGCCACCGGGGTTCTTGGCTCTTCTGCGCAAGCAGCCTTTACGCTGCCTCGGCGAGCGATCCCTCGCCGTAGTACTCGTTCATAACCTGAGAAAGCAGGTCGATGTCGTAGAAGCCGCTGTAGTCGGGATATCCCTCCTCAGTCGTCTTTGAGCCCGTACGCTCGAGCAGGTCCACATCCACGGGTATACCGTCGTCAATCTCCTGGCCTTCGTTGTTGAGGAGCTTTCCGCGCCATGTAGACTCCTGCCATCCGGTACCGTCGGCAGTCACGCACCTTCCCACGGCACAGCCTCCGCCGCCCGAGCGCTCGCCCATCACCATGATGTCCGCGTCGGCCAACACCGACGGAAGGAGGTTGCCGCACGAGAAGGACGACTGGCTCGTGAGGACGGCGAAGTGCAGGTCGCTGTAGTCGATGGCGTCATCCTTCTCGTCGAAGGCGCCGTCGAGGTTGCGATCCACGTCAAAGTACTCTCTTTCCACCTGTCCCGTGAGCGTGTTCTGCCACTGGTGGTACTCCCGGCCACAGACGACGCTGGCTATGTACTCGAGCACGTCGAGCGAGCCACCACCGTTGTTCGAGATGTCTATCACGACATTCTTTACCTCGGGGTCTTCCTTGGCGCGGGCAAGGCCATCGGACACGATGGCAACCGTGTCGCGCATACCCTTAGCGTCACCTGCGGCTATGAGGTCCGTTCCGTTCGGGCGCTCTCCCTTGCCCGCAAAGTAGTCTCTCCAGCCCTGTTCGTCCGACGCAAACGCATCGAACACAATAACGGCAGTGTCCCCCTTCTTGATGTATGTCTTGTCACCGTATGCTGCGTCGCGAACGGCTTGGCGCGCTTCACCGAGCCTATACTTACCAGCCATTTCGCTTGCCAGCTTCGTGTAGAGGACACCAAGGGTCGAGTTGGTGTCTGTCGCACGTGCCGTGTATTCTTCGGCGACCGGACTGTCTTCGCTTACCGCCGATGCCGATTTCGCATACGAGATCGCCGTGTGCCCACCGTCACCAATCGCCAGGCCAAAGACGTCGGCGGCCACGATGTAGTCGACGAGGTCGGTCGAGAGGAGACCCTCCTTTATGGCCTTGCCGTCCTCACCCATGGCGTCCAGCGTGGCGTCGATGTCGTGGTTGCTCAGCATTTCGGCCTTGCGCGCAGGCACCCCGTTAAAGTAGTCGACGCAAAAGCGCAGTTGGCCATACGAAAAGTCCACCAGGTCCTGCGCCCGCGTACGATTGCTCAGAATGGGCTTGGAGAACTCGGGGTCGCGCGCATTCATGTTGTCGTAGACGTTGTCGCTGTTAATATAGACCTTCTCGCCGTTGTACGAGGCATAGTGATAGCCAAAGTCGGAATAGATAACCGAGATGGTTTGGATGGGAAGGTACACGTCCGCGTCGTCGGCATACATCGTTATGCCGTATTTCGCGAAGTCAAGCGTCACGGGCTGGGGATCCTTGTCGTACTCCAAGCGAGCAACCCGCACATACGGCATCCCGTCCAAATACGCGTTGTCCATGCCCTCCTGCACCATGGTCATCATATTGGTGAAGGCGGGCAGGTCGGGGCTCGTAAGGGTGCCTGCTGCGGGGTCTGCGACTGCCGTGCCGCCCAGGCCTTGGCCCGTGTTGGTGCTGGGGTCGGCGCCCGTGTGGCTTGTAAACAGATAGGTGCCGTCGTCTTTGCGCTCGACGTCCATCGAGCCCTGCGGCAGCATGAGCTTGTAGTAGTCTGCTAGGCCGATGTAGGCTATGCTCGGCGTTTGCTCGTAAAAACGCAGCGTGACGGTCTCGTCCGTGGCGGCCTCCCTAAAGATGGGCACCTCCTTTTGGGTGTACGCTGCCGACTGCGTACTCGTTGTGCTGTTCGACGATGCGTTACCCGATGCCGTGCCGGACGACGCGTCCGTTCCCTGGCCCCCGCATGCCGCGAGCACCACGCAGAGCAGCAATGCTGCAAACGCGCCCGCAATTGATGTGAGCTTTCTTCTTGACTCCATCTCCACCTCCGTATTCGCCTGTAAACGACGCCTCTAGCATTAAGTATTATTGTACTATGAGGATATAGGGGATATCCAAGGAACAGGGAAAGGAAGCACGATGAGAAACACCAAAAAGAGGTCGCTCGCCCTGGTGATGAGCCTGCTGCTCGCGATAGTGCTTGGCCTTGCCGCTTGCGGCACGAACAGCTCTGGTGGCTCGACGGAGGGTGGCGCCGCTGCCACCTCGGCGGATGCAACAGCCTCAACCGAGCTTGTGGGAAAGCCCTGGCTCACCTCCATCCTGCAGGGCAACCTGCCGACGGAGCAACCTGCGGCCAAGGACGACCTGTACACCCACTACGCCTGGGATTACCTCAAGGAGCACCAGGAGCAGCTGGAAACGAACATGACATCCCATGCGGGAGATCTGCAAACCACCGTTGTTGGTACGATTTTGGATGAGTCCAAGACGGGCCACGATTTGGACCAGCTGCGCCTCTTCTACAACCAGGCAGCCGACACCGAGGCGGTAAAGGCGGCGGGGATGAGCGAGGTCCAACCCTACCTTGACCGAATCGATGCCGTCACCTCAATCGACGAGCTCAACGCACTTCTTGTGGCTGATGACTTCCCCTTTAACCCGTTCGTTACGATGCTCGTGTCCACGACCGACATCAAATCGGCCTTTGGTGCGAGCGTGTTGCCCAACATGCTGTTTAGCCCCGACAGTCTCCTTATTGGAGGCACGTATTACCAGGACACCGAAACTCCCGAGCAGGAGCAGGCGTATCAAAACGCCATCATGACGGTGGCCCAGCTCACGATGGTCGACTTTATGGACCTGGGTATGAGCTTGGAAGAGGCGCAGGAGCTCGTTACGCCGCTCATTGCCTTCGAGAAGCAGTACGGGAAATACGCCGAATACCCCGCCAAGTACCTCAAGTCGGAGTTTGGTGCATCTGCGAAGAACGAGAGGGAATCCAGGATGTCGCTCGACGACATGTGCGCGTTCTGTCCCAACTTCCCCCTCAAGGGGATGCTCGAGAAGGTCAAGAAGGCAAACGCGTCAACCTATATAACGCAGCCCGACTACCTCAAGGCTCTCAACGAGGTTTGGACCAACGAGAACCTCGACTCCCTCAAGCTGATTGCCAAGGGCCAGATCCTCAAGGAAACGCGTCCGTACCGCGACCCGTCCACGATGAACGGGATCCTGGAGCAGGCCGGCAGTCCCGTTCCTGACGCCGCCACGTTCGCCTACACCGCCTGCAACAGCCTCGACACGCTCGCGCAGGTCCTGGCCAAGACCTATGAGGACGAGGCCCTGGGCGACGAGGCGAAGGCCCGCGTCACGGAGCTCACCAACGACCTCATTGACGAGTACCGGGACCTCATAAACGAGACCACATGGGTCAGCGACGAGTCGAAGGCCAACCTCCTCGAGAAGCTCGACCATATGACGCTCAACATCTTCGAGCCCGATGGCGGTTACTTCGACTACAGCGCCCTGGAGCTTATGCCAACCGACCAGGGCGGCACGTTGTTTGGCAACTACCTCA
Organism: Coriobacteriales bacterium; assembly: GCA_030529625.1. Classification (GTDB taxonomy): domain Bacteria; phylum Actinomycetota; class Coriobacteriia; order Coriobacteriales; family Atopobiaceae; genus RUG440. The sequence continues at coordinate 2,211 of JAUMWN010000055.1, read as the reverse complement.
AGCTCAAGCAATACCGTATCGACTGCGAGGCCCAAATGATTGGCCAGCCTGCGCGCGCGGTCTACGCGTGGTTTGCGCTGTCCCCAACCATGACGAACGCCCTATACGATTCGTCCAACAACTCCATCAACATCCTGCCTGGATACATGACGAGCTTGATCTATGCCAGGGACATCAGCGATACCGACTTGCTCGCATCCCTAGGGTTCACGATTGGCCACGAGATCAGCCACGGTTTTGACTACAGCGGTGGCCAGTTTAACGCGTATGGCGAACCCCAGCCCGTGTTTGCCGAGCAGGACGTCGAGGCCTTTACCAGCAGGACCAAGAAGCTGGCCGACTACTACAGCGCGATGGAGGTCATGCCCGGGCTCAACGAGGACGGCCAGAACTGCATCGCTGAGGCGGGCGCAGACCTCGTGGGCATGCAGCTCGCGATGGAGCAGGCAAAGAAGATCGAGGACTTCGACTACGAGCGGTTCCTGTCCAAGTACGCTACGGTGTGGGGACAGGTTGTTGACGCGCAAATACTGCCCGCGACCGTGGCGGACACACACCCACTCAGCAATCTGCGCATGAACGTGTGCGCGCAGATGTACAACATGATGTACGACACGCTCGGCGTGGTTGAAGGCGACGGCATGTACCTCGCCCCCAGCGAGCGCATCGTCTTCTGGGGCAAGGACGCCTAGGTCCCCGGATAGAGGTTGCACAAGGGGGACTGTCCTCCGAGTTCGGCCTCGCCAGAGGCTGAACGAGGGGGATTGTCCCCCTTGTGCAACTACCCGAGTGAGAAGTCCCTCGCGCAATCTCGGAGCTCCCCGGAGACTGTCGCGCAGCCCCCTGCCGCGCGCGGTATAATCGTCGCAGGTAGGGACGACGCGAGGGAGGCCGGCATGGGGCGCTACGTAAACCCCGGAAACGAGGGGTTCGCGAGGATTGTCGGCGGCGAGTACGTAGACAAGACGGGGCTCGTGTCTCTGTTCGACTCCACGCTTAACACCGCTAGGGGACTCGTGATGGTGAGTCGCCCCCGGCGCTTCGGCAAGAGCTACGCCGCGCAGGCGGTCGCCGCGTTCTACAGCTGCGGCTGCGACTCGCGCGCGCTCTTCGAGGGGCTGGAAGTGTCGCGTCGCGACGGCTGGGGCGAGCACCTCAACGCGTACAACGTGCTGCAGCTTGACATGGCGGAGATCGTGAGGGTGTCAGGTGGCCTCGACGTTGGCGCGGAGGTCGCGAGGCTGGTCCTGCCGGAGCTGCGAGAGCTGGAACCCGGCGCGGGCTCGCGGGACGCTGGGTATCCAGGTGAGCTGGCCTCCGCCCTCTACGATGCCGTGCGGGCTACGGGCAGGAAGTTCGTCTTCGTGATCGACGAGTGGGACGCGCCCTACCGCCTGGCGCAGGACGATCGCGCCACGCAGGACGCCTACGCCGAGTGGCTGCGGTCGCTGTTCAAGAGCAACACCCTCACGCCGGTCGTGGTGGCTGGCGCCTATATGACGGGCATCCTGCCCATAAAGAAGTACGCCCACCAGTCGGCGGTATCGGACTTCTGGGAGTACACCATGGTTGACCCTGGGCAGTACGTCCCCTACGTGGGGTTTACCGAGGGCGAGGTGGAGGGACTATGCGTCGTCCATGGCCTTGATGCGGCTGACGCGCGCCGTTGGTACGACGGCTACGACCTGCCCGCCTTCAGGCCCGCTCCCGACGGACCCTCACACGTGGGCGTCTACGCGCCCTACTCAGTGATGCGCGCGTGCGAGAGGGGCAGGACCGGCTCCTACTGGCCCTCAACCGAGACCTTCGAGGAGCTGAGACGCTACATCGACATGGACTTCGACGGACTGCAGGCCGACGTCCTGCGCGCCATAGGCGGCGAGGAGCTGCGGCTTGACCCGGCGACGTTCCAGAACGACATGACCTCCATCGCCAGCCGCGACGACGCGCTCACGCTGCTGGTGCACCTGGGCTACTTCTGCTACGACCTGGACACCGGCCGTGCCCGCGTGCCCAACGAGGAGGTTCGCGGCGAGCTCAGGCGCGCCGTGGGCAGAAGCCGCCACGCCCGCGTCGCGCGCGTCATGCGCGACTCAATGCGGCTCGTGGGTGACGTGCTCGCCGGCGACGAGGCCGCCGTGGCCGCAGCGATCGGGCGCGCCCACGACGCCGCCTGCGCGCCGGTGCACTACAACGGCGAGCAGGCGCTGC
>JAUMWN010000193.1 GCA_030529625.1 Coriobacteriales bacterium | reverse complement strand
ATCGCGCGCGCGATGGCGATGCGCTGGCGCTGGCCGCCCGAGAGCTTTACGCCACGCTCCCCCACCATGGTGTCAAGCCCGGCCGGCAGCCGGTCCACGAACTCGAGCGCGTTGGCGAGCCCGGCCGCGCGGCGTATCTCCTCGTCGGTGGCATCCGGGCGCCCATAGGCGATGTTCTCGCGGATCGAGCGGTGGAAGAGCAGGGCCTCCTGCGGCACGTAGGCAACCTGGCGGCGCAGGCTCTGCTGGGTGCAGGCGCTTATGTCCTGCCCGTCCACGTAGATGCGCCCGTCCTGTACGTCCGAGAGCCGCAGGAGCAGCTTGGTGAGCGTGGTCTTGCCCGTGCCGGAGCGTCCCACGAGCCCCACCCGCTGGCCGGCCGGCACGCGGAGCGTGAGCCCGTCGAACACGTAGTCGCCCTCGGCGGCGTCCTCGTAGCGGAAGCGTAGTCCCTCGAAGTCCACGGCACCCTCGGAGACGACGAGCTCCGGCGCCCCAGGAGCGTCCTCCACCAGGCGCGGCTCGTCGAGGATCTTGGTCATCTCGGCCGCGTCGCCCACCGCTCGGTTCATGCGCTGCAGCATGGAGTTGAAGTAGTTGAAGCGCATGGAGAGCTGGTAGGTGTAGGTGAACATCATAACCAGCGTGCCGGCCGAGATGCCATACCATGCGTTGCCACCGCACACAAAAATTGAGGTAATGAACATTATGATGGTAATGAGCCCGCTGGTCATCGCACCGCGACGCATCATGGCGTTCATGGAGACGCGCTCAGCCTCCATCGCCTCTTGATCGGCAGCGTCGAACAGCTGACGCTCGTAGTCCTCGCGACCGCAGGTCTTCACGGCGAGTATGTTGGTAACCGCGTCCGAGAGCACGCCCGACAGCTTGCTCTGCGCAGCGGCAGTCTTTGCCGAGAGGGGCAGAATGCGCTGGTACATGCCATAGGCAACCACCACATACACCACGAGCATGGAAAAGAGCACCACCACGAACAGGGGGCTTGCCGGCCACAGCAGCACGATGGTACACACGATTGACGCAAGCGTGGGGATGAGCGAATACACAACCACGTCCACCAGACCGGTGTACCCGTTCATAAAGCGACTCGTCTGACTCACCAAGCTTCCGCCAAAGCGCGAGTTATGGAAGGTCATGGACTGGTTGGACAGCGTGTCGAAGCACATGCGGGCAAGATGATAGTTGCCGTTCATCTCCAGCTGCATAACGCTCCAGTCCTGCAGCTTGGAACAGGTTTGTCCCACGGCATTCACCAACAAGAGCACAACGATGTAGGGGGCAAAGACCGCAAAGACCTGGTCTGCGGACACAGGTTCTGCCTGCACGCGGTCTATGATGAGGCCCATCACCCATGTGTTTGCATACGTGAGCAGCGCCGTGTAGGTGACGCTGGTAAAGACCGCCATAAACGTGGCAAACGGCCGCTTTTTTGTTACCCACCAAAACCAGTGCAGCGTGCGACGTATGGTCGCGCGGTCCCGCGGCGCCGTGTTTCTTTGCGACATGCCTCTCCCCTCCTTGCCCTCTTATTCGCTGGACCCTTGTTCGTTGGCCTCCAATTCGTTGGACTCTATATCATAAAACAGTTGTAGCGGT
>JAUMWN010000123.1 GCA_030529625.1 Coriobacteriales bacterium | reverse complement strand
GGAGCCGGCCGCCGAGCCTGTGGCAGAGCCTGCCGCCGACCCTGACATCGACTCGCTGGACATACGCGCAATTCCCGCCGAGACCATCGTGCCCGATGTCCAGATTGAACGTGCCGGCGGTGCCCACGTGTTCTTTTGGGCTGAGGAGATTCCCAACGAGGTCTTCGCGCGCATGGAGGGCAAGTCCTTTGGTGATGACTGCACCGTCGCGCGCGACGAGCTGCGCTACCTGCGTATGCTGCACCGCGACGCCCAGGGCAACGCGCTGGTGGGGGAGCTGGTGGTGAACGCCTCGGTGGCCAACGAGGTCCTGGACATCTTTTGGCAGCTCTACCAGGCGTCATACCCCATCCACCGCATGCACTTGGTGGACGACTACGACGCGATTGACGAGGCGAGCTGCGCCGACGACAACACCTCCGCATTCAACTATCGTCCCATCTCCGGTGGCACGGGCCTCTCAAACCACGCCCTTGGTCTGGCCATAGACATCAACACGTACGAGAATCCCTACTACATCCCCGCCACGGGTCACCTGTTTCCGCCAGATGCCACGCGCTACTTGGATAGGAGCCTCGACGAGCCGTACATGATCCACCCCGGTGACCTGTGCTACCAGCTTTTTACCGAGCATGGCTGGACGTGGGGTGGAGACTGGCAGAGCGTGCTGGACTACCAGCACTTCGAGAAGCCCCAGGGATAGCAGGGATACCGGCGAGGAGCGGGGACAGGCACCTATCGGTTCGCTAGGATGGTGATGGCCTCCCGGGACCACTGCTGGAGCATGCTCTGCGCTGAGGTGGGCGATGCGATGGGGGTAAGCGTAACGTTCAGCTGCTTTCCCAGCCGCTGCGCGCGATACAGGTGATAGTCGCTGGAGAGCACACAGAGCTGGCCGGTCAGGCCCCTTGCGCGAATGAGCTCCACGGAGCGGGCGAGGTTTTGTTTGGTGTTGGTCGCGGTGGGCTCAAGCAGCAGCTGCTGTGGCCGGATGCCCTGCTCGGTAAGGTAGGCGCGCATCACCTCTGCCTCGGTGAGGTTGCCCTCTCTGGTTGGCCCGCCCGTGAGCACCAACGTCGCGCGCGGACGCTTTCTTGCGACCGCTGCCGCCTGGTTGAGCCGGCGGGCGAGCGTGGGCCGCGGACGTCCGTTTTGGGTAGCGCCTCCCAGTACGATGACCACGGCGTCATCCTCCACGCGCGCGGCAGGCGTGTACACGGCCCTCATGCGCACGAACAGGCAGCCAAAGACCACGGCCACCAACACGCTCAGGCATATGAGAAGAACGTTGAAGACGAATGCGCCCGCCGAGACGCCACTCAGCAGATGAGCAAGGCCGGCAGGTCCCACACTCACGACGGCAACGGGCACCATGCCCACGCTTGGCCTGTTGTGAGTAAGCACATACCAAACATTGGATCCCGTGAGCGTAAGCCAGAGCACGAGGCAGGCGATCCAGGCAGGCGAGATGGCATGGGCGGACAGCGCGAACAGGGCCGCACTGCACACCACGCATACGCCGGTGCATGCCAGCGTTGCGGGCGCAAGGCGCTTCTCGGTACTCTCGAGTGTTCCCCCGTTACCGCCCATAGTCTCCCATGTTCTTCTCTGCCTGCGTCGTGCCCATTCTACACCGCCAAAGGTAGACAGAGGGGACTGTCCCCTCTGTCTACCTCCTCAACCCACAGGTTTTGGGACTGTGTCCTCATTTTGACAAGCGCTAGAATGGTTGTGACACACATTGGCGACGGCAGGAGGTCTGTGATGGCGCAGGATGCGGTTTTGTTTGTGGAGTACCCCCGATGCTCGACGTGTCGCAAGGCAAAGAAGTGGCTTGACGAGCACGAGGTGGCATACGTCGACCGTCACATCGTCGAGCAGCGCCCAGGTGAGGACGAGCTGCGCGCGTGGATTGCCGCGAGCGGCCTGCCCGTGCGGCGCTTCTTTAACACCAGCGGCAAACGCTACCGCGAACTGGGGATGAAGGACCGCTTTGCCGCGGGCATTGGCGAGGACGAGTGTCTTGCCCTGCTCGCCGAGGACGGCATGCTGGTAAAGCGCCCCATCGTGGTGGGCGAGGGCTTCTGCCTGGTTGGCTTTAACGAGGCCCAGTGGACTAGCGCGCTGCTGGACTAAAGAGGAGGAAGCATGGACTTAGACATCAAGCGTGTGCTCGCCGCAAGGCCCGGCGAGCCCGAGGACGTGACCCTTGCCCCGCTCACCACCGTGTGGGGTGACGCGCTGGACACAAACCACGTCCTGGACGCCTATCCGCGTCCGCAGATGCGGCGCCAAAACTGGACCTGCCTCAACGGGCTGTGGGAGTACGCCATCGTGGAGAGCAGCGAGGCGGCCAACGTGTGGCGCGTCGCCCGCCCGCCCCAGGCGTGGGACGGCGCCATCTGCGTGCCCTTCTCACCCGAGGCTTCGCTCTCGGGCGTGGGCAGGCAGCTGCTTCCCTCGCAGCTGCTCTGGTATGGGCGCTGCGTTACCCTGGACGCCGTGGATGCGTCCCGCAGCGTTCTTCTCAACTTTGAGGCGGTCGATTACGCGTGCGCCTGCTACGTAAACGACGAGCGCGTGGGGGAGCATGTGGGGGGCTACCTGCCATTCTCATTCGACGTTACCAGCGCGGTGCACGCAGGCGAGAACCGCATTGAGCTGTGCGTGTACGACCCCAGCGACACGGGCACGCAGCTGCGCGGCAAGCAACGCCTGCACCGGGCCAACATGTGGTACACGGCGCAAAGCGGCATCTGGCAGACCGTGTGGCTTGAGGAGGTGCCCAAACGTTATGTGGCAGACGTTCGCCTGCGCGCAGACGCAGACGAGGGAACGCTTGCGGTTGAGGCCCAGGTGAGCGAGCTGGGCGACGTGGTTGCCGTGGACCTGTTCGACGCGACGGGTGTGCTCGTGGCAAGCGCCGACGCGCCGGCCACCGAGGGCACGACGGCCCTGAGCATGCATGTGGACGAGCCGCGCCTGTGGAGCCCCGACGATCCCTATCTGTACTCGGTTCGTGTTGCCTACGGCACCGACGAGGTGATGAGCTACTGCGCGTTTAGGACCGTGGGCGTGGAGGCCGACGAGGCGGGGGTGCCGCGCTTCTGCCTCAACCACAAGCCCTTCTTTATGCGAGGGCTCCTGGACCAGGGCTACTGGCCCGACAGCCTTATGACGGCTCCCGCCGACGATGCCCTCGTGTTCGACATCGTGGCCGCACGCTCGGCCGGCTTCAACCTGCTGCGCAAGCACATCAAGATCGAGTCGAGGCGCTGGTACTGGCATTGCGACCGCCTGGGCATGCTCGTGTGCCAGGACATGGTGAGCGGCGGAGACATGCCGGGGGAGTGGGTGTCGGTAAACATCCCCACGCTGGTGCGTCGCAGCTGGACCACGCTGCGCGACACGAAGTCGAGGAACTGGAAGCGCATGGGCGCCGGTGACAAGGCGTATCGCACGGAGTGGATCCAAACCGCCCGCGAGGCCGTGCGCATGCTCTCCAGCCACCCCTGCATTTGCTCGTGGGTCGTGTTCAACGAGTCCTGGGGGCAGTTCTCGTCGGCAGAGATGTGCGAGACCCTGCGCGCGGTGGACGACTCCAGGCCGTATGTGGCGACGAGCGGCTGGTACGATCAGGGTGCGGGCGACTTCTATGCCGTGCACAACTACTTCCGCAGCATGCGCGTGTACAAGGACGCCCACAAGCGCCCCTGGCAGGACCGAACGCGTGCCTTCGTGATCGACGAGTTTGGTGGCCTCACCTACTCGGTGGAGGGGCATTGCTCGGTTCCCACAAACTACGGATACGACTCCTACGACAACCTGGACGAGTGGAAGGCGGCGTATAACGAGCTGCTTGCCACGATGGACGAGCTTGAGAAGGACGGCCTGTCCGGCTACGTGTACACGCAGGTCTCGGATGTGGAAGAGGAGACCAACGGCCTGCTCACCTACGACCGCCGGGTCAACAAGTTGTGATAAAAGGGGCCAAACCCCTTTTATCAGTCTAGGATGAAGGAGATATGCCATGAAGATTACATCATTCAACCCGCTTATCGTATCGGCGGATCCGGAGAACACCATTAAGCTTTTTGAGGCGCTTGGCTTTGCGCGGCGTCACAAGAAAGGTGAGCTCGACGGGCGCGAGGACACTACCAGCACGCGGATGAAAGACGCGAACGGCTTCTACGTGGACATCGTCGCAGCTCCAGGTGTCGAACGTGACATGATGACGATTCGCATGAACGTCGATGATTTTGACGAGGCAAAGAAGCTGCTGGAGAGCCATGACTTTACGGCCTCCTCGCAGGGAGATGCCACTGACTCGTCCTCGAGGTCCATCGGTATGTACTCTCCGACTGGCTTCTCGTTTAGCTTGGTGGAGCACCTCAAGCACTAAGCGCGCGCCGAACTGAGAAAAGGGGCCAAACCCCTTTTCTCAGGGAACCTAGGAACAGCCTATACGCGTCAAGCATGCCTATGCATCGGCTCTCGCCGATGAGCTGGCTGACGGCGGTGTCCACCGTCTGCAATATGGACGGCCTAACGGGATGTTGGCTCAACGCGAATCGCCTCCAGGAAGTGCAGGGATGCCAGGCTGCGGTGCGGGAGGAACGTGTATTGGTCGCTTAGGCTCTGCGGACGCAGGAACAAAGGCGGGGGGAAGGGCGGCGGCGACCGCTTCGGCCATTAGGGGAGGTCTTCACCATCCCGCATCCATGGCGTGTGATAGGGTAAAAGCACTCGAAAGACGGTAGGGAGGGCCTGGGGCCATGGAGGAACAGCGCAGGATGCGTCTGGAGCGGTTGCTTGATGAGTTCGATTGCCTTGGCATCGGTCGTCAGGTCAACTACGGAAAGCTCCACCTCTACTCGATCATCACCCACTCGACCGCCATAGAGGGCTCTACCGTGACCGTAGAAGAGAACACGGTCATGTTCGACGACGGCCTCCCACCCGTCGGGAGGTCGGTCGCCGAGCAGCTGATGAACCTCGACCTCAAACGTGCCTACGAGGCAGCCGAGGAGGTGGCTGCCGCAAGGACCGAGATCACGCTCCCTCTGCTTAAGGCATTCTCGTCGTTGGTCATGCGCAACACGGGGGCGCTCTATCGGACGCCACATGGCGAGTACGACGAGGCGAAGGGAGACCTCAGATTGCGGGACGTGAGCGTGGGGCGTGGGGGAAGGCCCTACCTCTCTTGGGAGAAGGTGGAGCCGAGGACGAACGACTTCATCGCCTGGCTCAACGAGCGCCTTGCGAGCATGGGCTCCATGGCAGCGCCGGACATATACGACCTGTCGTTCGAGGCGCACTTCAGGCTCGTGACCATTCATCCATGGTCCGACGGGAACGGCAGGGTCGCGCGGCTGGTGATGAACCTCGTCCAGATGGAGGGCGGGGTTGTTCCCACGGCCGTGCGTAGCGACCACAAGGTGCAATACATAGAGGCCTTGAGGGAGTCGCAGGAATCGGGTGCCTCGGAACGGTTCTGTGGGTTTATGACCGACGAGCTCATCGACGCCTCTCACAGACCGTTGAGGAGTACGCGCGGGATATTGAAAGGGATTTTCTTGGCTGCCTGACGATGACTCGAACGTCCCGTCTACCCCCCAAGTCACCCCCCAAGTCAGAAGGCTCCTCGCAGCGCTCGGCGGCAAGGAGTTCGACGCCCACAAGCTCAGGAGCCTGCTGGGGCTCTCGGACGCAAAGAGCTTCAGGCAGCGCTACCTGCGCAAGGCCATCGACGCCGGCCTGGTCGAGATGACCATCCCCGACAAGCCTCGCAGCAGGAATCAGAGGTACCGGCTCACCGCGTTGGGGATGAGGGTCAACGAGACGCTGGGGTAAGGAATCTCCCCCAGGGGAGTGACCCGCTCGCCTCAGGGGACGCCGTCGCCGCCGCTCTCGTGGGCTCGGCGGGCGGTTGATAACGCCTGCGGTTTTATGTTACTTTGATTATGTTGGATCGGAAGGGATGGCCGCCCGCCCGGGCGGGACAAGATGCCATGGGAGGGGGGCTTGACAGGCATGCGGGATA
>JAUMWN010000054.1 GCA_030529625.1 Coriobacteriales bacterium | reverse complement strand
CTGGGGTTGGGCGAATTTGGCACTTGACACGGTGCGGGACATATGAAGCGTCAAATGCTGGGGCACGGTGCACCTGATTCTCTGCGATGGCAAAATGCTGACCGTTAACAAAGCCGACAACGGCATCATTATTGCCGAAGGTGGCTGCCTCACCGTCTACGCCCAGAGCGAAGGCGAGCAGAGGGGTTCGCTGGCCGTGAATGTTACCGGTAATGACCAAGCGGCCTTCTTTGTCAACGATGGTGCCCAGATTACCATCAACGGCGGCACCGTAAAAGCCGCTGGCACGGGAGACGGCATCTATGCCCATAGTCCAAACGGCACGTGTGCCGTAACGATCAATGGCGGTCGCGTAGACGCCTCTGCAAATGGAACCACCAAATCGAGTTATGGCATATACAGCGACGGCAGCATAACGATAAACGGTGGCGAAGTGACTGCCTCCGCGAACAATACTGGCGCAAATGAGGCCATCGGCATATACGGCAATGAAACCTACACTGGCACCGTAACCATCAACGGCGGCAAAGTGACTGCCTCCGCGAACTGTACTGGCACAGGCTCTGCTTACGGCATATCTGGCAAAACAGTAACGGTCAACAACGGGTTGACCGTCATGGCAGATGACGCGGCGCCCGGCACTGACGTTACCAGTACCTTTGCAACCGACCACACCCAAAAGTGGGTGCACATCCAGAAGGTCATTCCCGTGGACAGCGTGTCTCTGGACAAGACCTCCGCCACCCTTACCGTGGGCGACACAGAGACGTTGACCGCCACCATCGATCCTGAGGACGCCACCAACAAGACCGTCACGTGGAAGAGCGGCAATGAGCACGTGGCTACGGTCGACGAGAACGGCATGGTTACCGCCGTGGGTGTTGGCACGGCGACCATCACCGTCACCAGCAACGCGGACAACACGAAATCCGCCAGCTGTACCGTGACGGTGAAGGCCAAGCCCGAGCCGAAGCCCGGGCCGAAGCCCGATCCCGAGCCTGTGGTTATCCCCGACGCCTCCGTCACCACCCACGTGCAGCGCATCGGCTGGATGGCCCCCGTGGCAGACGGCACCGCCGCGGGCACCACGGGAAAGTCGCGTCGCATGGAGGCGCTCACGCTCAAGCTGCCCGACGGTGTGGCCGGCGGCATCGAGTACCGAGGCCACGTGCAGCGCTCAGGCTGGGAGAAGGCGTGGGCGGCCGACGGAGCCACGAGCGGCACCACAGGCAAGTCCCGCCGCATGGAGGCCGTGCAGATTCGCCTCACCGGTGAGGCCGAGAAGACCTACGACGTGTACTACCGCGTTCACTCCCAGCGCTACGGCTGGATGGCCTGGGCAAAGAACGGCGAGCAGGCCGGCACGCAGGGCATGAGCCGCCGCGCCGAGGCGATCCAGGTCGTGCTCGTAAAGAAGGGCGACCCCGCCCCCGACGCCACCTACAAGGGCGTCACGCAGCAGTACGCCAAGGCCTTCGTGCAGAAGTAGGCCATACGGAGATGTCCGAGAGGGAAGAGCTCCCTTTCGGACATCAAGTGGGAAAAGAGGCCAAACCCCTTTTCCCATTCGTGCCGCCGCACATCTCGGCAGATCTGCAGATTGGGGTGCCCTTACCTGTACAGATTAGGGCGCCCCAATCTGCGGAATTCTCACAGACAAGCTGCTGACCTGCGGCTTTGCAAGAGGGTTGCAGATAAGGTCGGGCTTATCTGTACAGAATAGGACCCCCTAAACTGCGGATATCCGTCCGGCCCATTTGCTGTGCCCGTTCATGGCGCGTCAATCCCGGCCCCTGGGAAAACCGTTGGCGCCGCGGAAATGCAGGTGGCGTTGCTGAAGAAGGACGCGCCTGCGTCCAACGCCACGCAACGAGAAAGGGGCCAAGCCGCCTTTCTCAGAAGCTGTGGCTGCCGCCTCCGCCACCACCGCCGCCGCCGTGTGAGGAGGAGCGGCGATAGCGGCTGACGTCGGTTACCACGGGCTCGAGCTTGGTAACGGTGGGCAGCTGTGCCATGCCGCGCATGCTCTGGGAGCTGGCGCGCTGCTGCATGACCTTTGCCCGCGAGCGGTACAGCACGAAGAAGTTGATGAGTACGCCACCAATGATGGCAACGAGGAAGTTAGTGATGTGCTTCATGGGCCGTGCGATCTTGCCGCCCTTGCAAATGGCGAGCATCTGCGACAGGGCCGCGTCGGCACAGCCGTAGTAGTCCCCCTTGGTGGCGAGCTTGTACACGTTGTCCGCTATGGCGCGCGCGTCGCTGTCGGACACCAGGCCCAGCCCCGCGTCGTTGGCGTACACGCACACCTTTCGGTTGTACATGTCAATAACAAAGATCACTGCCGGATCGCTTCCGTAGTGTTTCTTCACGTAGCTGCGGGCAAAGTCCTTCACGTCGCTTGACGGCTCATCGGTGGTGACAAACGCGGCGTCTGCGTATTCGGAGAACTCGGCATAGGTATCCTTTAGCTTTCTGCGCTGGGAGGAGGTGAGCAGGTCGGCTTGGTCGTCCACCACAAAGGGCCCCTTGGCATACGCGACGTCTGGCGCCACGCAGGGGATGAACACAAGGCACAGCAACATCAGGGCGGCACCAAGCCAGCAGAATCGTTTGCAGCTCATTACGACACCTCCTTGCGGTCGTGCAGCTTGGGCAGGGGACGCGTGGTGGTGAGGTTGTATACCCGCAGCATGGCAACCGACGAGACGATAAGCCCCACGATGCACACGATGTCGCCTGCGTAGTACCAGATGTCGTCCACGGGTGCCACGAGTATGATTGCGGCGTTTACCAGCACGGAAACCAGCAGGATGCCAATCGCGACCGGTGCGTTCCACTCCTTCATGTCGCGGTGCCACTGTATTACCTTGATCGTCACGTACAGCGCGATGGCCAGCGTCAGGACGGGGGCGACCTTCATGATGAAGGAGCTGTGCGCGTCGAAGGCCCGGTCGATGTCTATTACGCTGGAACGTCCCATGCGCGCGTTGCGCAGACCGACGGAGAGCACACCCAAGCCGATTGGCAAAAGGGCGCCAAGGAGCACGGGCCATAGGTCCTTGAACTTCACCTGCTTGCGATCTCGGCGCTTCTTGGGGTCCTCATTGAGCCCTTCTTTGTTTGTCCAGCCCTTGTCGTGGGCATGCGTCTGTGTTTGGTGCACGCGCTTGGCGCTCGTGTGGATGCCCCACGCCATGAGCGCCGCCGCCACAAAGCTCAAGAACGCCGTCATCCCCGGCGTCATCTGCATGGTGAGCTCAAGCACCACAAACAGCAGGGCGCTTATGGCAAGGCTGCCCAGGGCAAAGGCGCGTATGTTGAGTGGCAGGTCCGACACCACCTGGCCCGACTCGCCGTTTACCACGGCATAGGCCACGCGATCGCCCTTGCGCCAGGTGAGAAACCACAGGGGGAACAGGATGGGATGGTGATTGGTGACGGTGGTTTGGATGCTCGACTTCTTGGTAAGCGGGATGCCGTGCGACGCCTTTACCTGGTCGCCAATCTCGCTGATCATGTCTTGCTCGGCCTGCGCCTGCGCGTCCTCGTAGTACAGCTCCGCGGGGGCGGTGGAGGCGTCGGCATAGAACCCGGCAAGGTAGCCCGGGCTAAAGGGGACCTCTTGCTCCACGTTAAAGGGCAGGCAGCGCGCCGAGATCTCGTCGTCCAGGTACTTGCTCGCGTCGAAGGGGGTGCCGTGCTCGTACTCGCCGTCGAGCTCCACGTCCACGCGGTACTTGGTGACCACGGTGTACTCGCCCTGCGTCTCGCTCGTCTCGCCCTTTATGTTTGGCTCGTCAAAGTGCGCGTCGTACTGGTAGAAGGGCATGTAGATGCCCGTGAAGTTTTGGATGTGGGCCGCGTCCTTAAACTCCTTGTGCAGGTAGGGGACGTGCTTGGTGTATTCGCTGTACGCCTCCACGCACTGGTCCTTGCTCACCTGGAAGGGGATGATCTTCTCGGCGTTAAAGCCGGAGCCTGGTTGCGCTACGAGGCTCTGCCCGCCGCAATACGGGCAAAACCCAACCAGGGACTCGTCGGTCCCCTCCAACTCGGCGCCACAGTTCTGGCAGGTAACGGTTGTGGTGACGATTGCCGAGTCGCGAATGATAACGTCTTGCGGGTTAAAGTCGCTTCCGCAATGCTCGCAATGCATTTGCTGTGACTCTACGTCGAACACCAGGCCGCCGTTGCAGTGCGCACAGTGAAACCCCATCATGCACCTCTTCTCGCAGACCGCCCTTACTCGTATGACAAGAGCATACCGCTCTTTAGCCGTGATTGGACCGATGGGTCGGTCGCCGAACGCAGGATGCGACCTCCTGTGTCCGGGTCCCTAAGAGCGCCCTTCGCTCGTGCCATACTGGGCAAGCCAGCGGTAGAGCCAGTCGGTGGTGCTGGGGGACTCGTGAGACGTAGGCGCACCCTTGGCGCTGCCAGACCGCAGCAACTCGAGCATGCGTGCGGGCGTTACCGCCTCCACTGGCGCGTGGGCAATAAGGGCGGCATCGGTCGTAACCAGGTAGTCTGCGCCGGCTCGTTGGCAAGCCGCAAGAATGAGGTCATCTTCCAGATCGTCATGAGTGTCTCTAAATGAGCATGCAAGCGCAACGTCGTTTGTGTCGACGGGAACGGCCGTTGCCTTGCGACGCATGAGGTTGACGTAGTCCCACGCCATGCGTTTAATGGCCAGGGCATCGAGTTCGGTTAGCTCACGACTTGAGCGGATCCAGCGTTTGTTGTCGCTGCGCACCTTTTGGTAGACGTCCAAGATGGCGCATGAGGGATACGCGAGCGACGCCTCATGCGTTTCTGCTGCACTGAGTAAATCCAAAACCGTTCTACGATTGGGGCGATGAGGAAGGAAGAGGTCGAGCCAGACGTTTGTGTCCAGCAGGAGCAGGGGCGGGTTATAGGTCATGGAGGTCCTGCCTCTCCTCGAGCCAGTCTAGATAGACGAGTTCCTCCAGCTGGTCGTTGTCCAGCGGCGTGTAGGTAGAGGGGTCGAGTCCCACCTCGCGCTCGAAGTCCATTTGGCGTTGGAGCACTGTGTTTGCCAAGCTCCCAAGATTGCGCCCGTCGCTTTGTGCCCTGGTGCTGCCGGCGGATGGCACTGCAGCGAGGGCGAGTATCACCTGTTCGAGCGCCTCACCTCCAAGCGAGACCTTTTGCCAGAGCGCACGGATAAGCTCCGTGGGTGATATTCCGTAGAGCTCGAGAACGGAATCGCCGGCAGCCTTGAGCTGCGGGCTCATGCGGACGTTAAGCTGTGCCGCTCGTACCATCCTTGTCCCTTCTCTTGGTGTTCTGATTGCTAGCATCATGATAGCACATAGCATTCGGATGGACCTCCGCGTGCGCTGAATGAGAAAAGGGGTCAGGCCCCTTTTCTCATTCGTTGTCCGATGCGATACACTGGGGGAATGGGATACAAGACGTACACATGTCAATACGCCAAGCGGTGCGGCGGGTGCGAGCTGCTCGCCGTGCCCTACGAGCTGCAGCTCAAGCGCAAGCAAAAGGCCATGGAGGAGCTGTTTGCCGACGTCGTGCAGCGAGACGGGGCGGAGCTGGCGCCCATCGTGGGCATGGAGAAGCCCCTGGCCTATAGGCACAAGGCTGCCACGCCGTTTGCCCCCGGCAAGCGCATGCGTTGTGGCTTCTACGAGCGGGGTTCTCACCGCATCGCCTATTGTGCGCACTGCCTCGTGGAGGCCCAAGATGCCCGAGAGATCCTGTGCGACGTGGCGCGCGTGGCAGACGCGCTACACATTCCCGCCTACCACGAGGACAGCGGCCGTGGCCTGCTGCGCCACGCCATCGTTCGCTGCGGATACGCCACCAACGAGACCCTGCTCACCGTGGTCACGGCAGGCCCCAAGCTGCCCCATGTCACAGAGTTCGTGCGCCGCATGCGCAAGCGACACCCGCGCATTACCAGCGTGGTGCAAAACGTCAACCAGCGACGCACCAACGCCATGCTGGGCACGCGCAACAACGTGCTGTATGGTCCCGGGGTAATGCACGACCGGTTGCTGGGCTGCACTTTTGAGATTGGTCCCACAAGCTTTTATCAAACGAATCCTGCCCAGACCGAGCGTCTGTACGAGCTGGCCCTTGAGCATGCGGCAGGCGCACGCAGGATGCTGGACGCCTACTGCGGCACCGGAACGATTGGGATTTGTGCGGCACACGCAAACCCGCAGCTGGAGGTCGTAGGCGTGGAGCAGGTCTCGGGCGCGGTGGGCTGTGCCCGACGCAACGCTCGTGCCAATCACGTGGCCGATCGCTGCTCGTTTGTGTGCGCCGATGCCACCGAGTGGATGGGCGGCCAACGCCACGCGGCGTTCGACCTCGTGGTGCTCGATCCGCCGCGGGCAGGTTCCACGCCGGAGTTTCTTGCCGGCGTGGCCAGGCTCGCGCCGGCGCGCATGAGCTACGTGTCGTGCAACCCCACGACGCAGGTGCGCGACCTGGAGGTGCTGCACGAGCTGGGATACCGGGCGGAGCGCATAATGCCGGTGGACATGTTCCCCCACACCAAGCATGTTGAGACTGTAGTATTGCTGACAAGTAATTCATAGGAAGGGCTGCAAAAGCCCTGCAAATCGATGAGGTCAGTTTTCATGAATCAGCTGTTGTCAAAACTCGGTGCAGCCATTGTGACGATTTCCGTATTTCTTTGAGCCTTCTGCACAATGTGTGGGCCCTTAGGTGGAGCTTCCCGGGAGGTCGACCTAAGGACCCACACATTGTGCAGAAGGCTCAGATTACTGGTGACTTTCCCGGCGAGGCGCAGCTGTTCTACGAGCACTACTGCGCGGGCTGCAAGGAGATCTCGGTTCCCAACGCCATGTTGAAGACTCAGTTTTACTTTAACGACAAGAACGGTGTGGGCCTGCTGATAACCGGTTCCGGAAAAACGTCGGCTGGCCTGTCGCTCATGTCGCTGCTGTCGTGGGATGCCTACGACTTCTCCAATGCCATAATCGTCTCGGTGGGCTGCGGCGGCGGAAGCACCGGGTCGCGCATTCCCGGCGACCTGACTGTTGTTACGGCTGCCTGCGACCTTGAGCTTGGGCACCACACCGACGCTCACGAGCTTGCGGACCCAGACGCCAAGCACACCTGGTTTCACGACGACGACTACGACGACTACTCCTGCAAACGGCTGAACTCGGAGCTGTGCGAGAAGGCGTATGCGCTCATACAGGATGTCCCGCTGCGCACGACGGCAATCTGCAAACAGGCCCTTGCCGAGAACTTCCCTAGTCAGGATTGGGCTTTGCGAGACCCCAACGTGAGCAAGGGGACCGCGCTGTCGGCAGACAGCTACTGGAAGGGCGCAGAAGACCACGAGAACGCCGTCTTTGTCGTGGACTACTACCAGTGTCCCGACCCGTACGCCGTCACCGAGATGGAGGAGATTGCCGTTATGAACGCGGCGGAGTGCTTTGGTCTGCAGAATCGGGTCGTCTCCCTGCGCGTTGTCGTAAACATGGACACCTTCCTCAAGGGCGAGACGCCCGAAAGCCTGTGGCTTGAGGGCTCGGACTTTGACAGCAAGGTGAAGCAGGAGAACAGCGAGACGCTGGACATCTTTGAGCCCGGCATGGATAATCTCTTTGACGCGGGCCAAATCGTAATCGACGCCGCCCTGGCGGGTGAACTGGGGTGATGGGGCAAAAGGGCACGTCCCCAAACGTCCATTGTGGAGGAAGTGGGTTATGAGCGAGCAGACAATCTTGGATATCCGGCACTACTCGAAGTCGTACGGAGGCGAGAGGCGTGCGGCGGACGACGTGACGCTTGCCGTGCACGCCGGCGACATCTACGGGTTCATTGGCCACAACGGTGCCGGCAAGTCCACGACGATTCGAGCCGTGGTGGGCGTGCTCGACTTTGACGAGGGCGAGATATTCATTGACGGGCATTCCGTGCGCGACGAGCCCGTGGCGTGCAAGCAGGTTACCGCCTACATTCCCGATAACCCCGACCTGTACGAGAGCCTCACGGGCATCCAGTACCTCAACTTCGTGGCCGACGTCTTTGGCATGAGCGGGGAGCAGCGAGAGGAACGCATTGGGCGCTATGCCGACCTGTTCCAGATCACGGACGCTCTGGGAGACCTCATTGGCTCCTACTCCCACGGCATGAAGCAAAAGGTGGCGATTATCTCGGCGCTCATCCACGACCCCAAGCTCCTCGTGCTGGACGAGCCCTTTGTTGGCCTAGACCCAACGGCGACCTATACGCTCAAGGAGATCATGCGCGAGCTGTGCGAGCGAGGGGCGGCGGTGTTCTTCTCTACGCATGTGCTGGACGTGGCGGAGAAGCTGTGCAACAAGGTCGCAATTATCAAGCAGGGCAGGATCATTTTCTCGGGGAGCATGGAGGAGCTCACGGAGGGGCATTCGCTGGAGGAGGCCTTCTTGGAGGCAGACCATGCGTAGCGGTGGCGTGCTCCTGCTTAAGGCGCTGCTTTTGTCCACGAGCCAGCGCAACCTGTACAGACACTCCAAGGACAAGCGGAAGCGTCGGCGAATCGTTGCGGGCACCATAGGCTACTCGCTGCTGCTGTTGTGCATCGTGGCGTTTGGCATCCTCACGTGCTTTGGGTACGGGGTGATTGGCATCATTGACGCGGCGCCTGTTATGTGCGCGCTCGTGGTGAGCGCGCTCACCTTTGTGCTTACCCTGTTCAAGACGAACGGGTACCTGTTTGGCTTTAGGGAGTACGATATGCTCCTGGCGCTTCCGTTTGAGACCAGCACCGTTGCGGCATGCAAGTTTATGTGCATGTACATAAAGAGTCTGCCGTGGTGTTTGAGCATATCGCTGTCCATGATGGTGGGCTATGGATGCTTTGCGCACCCGGCCGTCGTCGTGTACCCCGTGTGGCTTGTGCTGTCCCTTTTCCTGCCCATAATCCCCATGCTGGTGGCGTCGTTCGCGGGCTTTGTGATCGCTCGGGTGAGCGCGGGGTCCAAAAAGGCCCACGTCGTTCAGACCGTGCTCACGTTTGTCTTTATCATCCTGTGCTTCTCGCTGCGCTTTATAGTGGAGGGGATGTTTGAGAACAATCAGGTGGCGCAGACGCTACAGATGGCGTCTGCGGCAACCAACGACGCGGCAAACGTCTACCTGCCCGCGCGGTGGTTTGCAAGCGCGGTCACGAGGTGCGACTGGTTGGCCCTGCTACTGTTGGTGGGGGTGAGCACGCTCCTGTTTGTGGTGGTGTTTCGTATTGTGGGTCGTTCGTATCGCACCATAAACTCCGCGCTGCAGTCGCACGCCGCGTCCAAGCGCTTTACCATGGCCGAGCAACGGCAGCGGAGTGTGGTGCAGGCGATTGCCCACAAGGAGTACAAGCGGCTCACGGCATCTACCGTGTACATGACAAACGGGGCGATGGGGGAGGTGCTGGCCGTACTCCTGGCAATCGTGACGCTCGTGTTGGGCTTTAACAACATCGTGGGAATCGTAACGCGGGGAGCGCCCATAGACCCTGCCATCATCCAGCCTGCGATTCCGTTTGTCGTGTACTTTTGCATTGGTATGGTCGCCACCACGGTGTGCTCTCCGTCGCTGGAGGGCAAGAACTACTGGATCGTCCAGAGCCTGCCAATCGAGAAGCGAACGCTCTATCAGGGCAAGATGCTCTTTAACCTGTACCTCACGGTGCCGTTTATGACCTTCTCCATCGTGTGCTTGTGCATATCCGCGAGGGTGCCCGTGCTCGATGCGGTGCTGTACGTGGTCCTGGGCCTTGCGCTGTGCGCGTTTTCCACGGCGTGGGGGTGTGTGTGCGGCATACGGCACATGCGCCTTGACTGGGAGAACGAGGTCGAGGTGATCAAGCAGGGTGCGGCGGTTACCATCTATCTGCTGCCCAACATGTTTGTGACGATGGGGCTTGTCGTCTTGGCCGTCTTCCTGGGCACGTTCGTGGCCCATTGGCTGCTGGCGCTCGCCTTTACTCTGGTGGTCTCTGTCCTCGCTGCCCTCAGCTACCGATGGGTCGTCACTCGATAGGCCCGCAAACCTGAAAAAAGCTGCGCTGGGGGGACTGTCCCCTGCGTTTAGGGGACTGTCCCCCCAGCACGGGTGTGCCGAATCTGAAGGTTGCTTAAGGCATGTGGATGGTTTGGTGCTTTAAGCGTCTTTAAAGATTGGGGTCGTATGCTTGCACCCAACGTGATAGCCACGCTCTTTGGAGGTGTCTTCGCATGAAGAAGACGTACGCAAAAACGATGTCGGCCGCAATGCTGGCGGCGGTGCTAGGACTGGGGCTTGTGGGCTGCGGGTCCGGCAGCACGCAGTCCAACCAGTCGGGCGCTGAGCCCACAGAGGCGGCAGCGAACGCGTTCGTTGTCGACCAGGACGAATCGACCGCCACGAACGTCTCGGCTGGCGAGACATACACCGACCGCGACCTTGAGCAGACCGCCGACCTCTCCGGCGCCACCACCTACACCGTTGAGGACGGCAAGGACATTACCATTACGGAGGAGGGCGTGTATGTGCTGAGCGGCTCGGCCACAGGCGCGACCGTAATCGTTGACGCCGACTCAAACGCCAAGGTGCAGCTCGTACTTGACGGCGTCTCCATTCAAAACGAGACTGCGCCAGCCATCTACGTGCGCTCGGCCGACAAGGTGTTTGTTACCACAACGTCGGGCAGCACCAACAGCCTGAGCGTCTCGGGAACGTTTGCCGCCGATGGTGAGACCAACGTGGACGGCGTGATCTTTTCCAAGGACGACTTGGTGCTCAACGGCCAGGGCACGCTCTCGGTGACGTCCTCCGATAATGGCATCGTGTCCAAGGACGACCTCAAGGTGACGGGTGGCACGTACTCCGTGTCGTGTGACGGCGATGCGCTGCAGGCCAACGACGGCGTGTATGTGTCGGGCGGCAGCTTGGAGCTCGTGGCCGCAAGCGACGGCGTGCAGGGTGACGCGCGCGTGCAGATTGACGGCGGTACCTTGAGCATTACCGCCGCAGAGGGCATCGAGTCTACCTACGTGCAGATCAACGACGGCACCGTGGCCATTAGCGCCAGCGACGACGGCATCAACGCCACCAACAAGTCCACCGAGGTCACCGAAACCCCTACCATCGAGATTGCCGGCGGCACGGTAACCATTGGCATGGGTTCTGGTGACACCGACGCGCTCGACGCCAACGGCAACCTTATTATCAGCGGCGGCAAGGTGGACATTACCGCGCAGTTCGCGTTCGACTTCGACGGTACAGCCGAGCTCACCGGTGGCGAGGTGTACGTCAACGGCGAGCAGGTAACCACCATCGAGAACTCTATGATGATGGGTGGCGGCGGCATGGGCGGCGGTCCCATGGGCGGCGGACAAGGCGGCCCCATGGGCAACATGGAACCGCCCGCCGCAGGATAGCGCAGAGCAAAACGAAATGGGAAAAGGGGCCAAACCCCTTTTCCCATTTATCTTATAGCGTGATGGTGAGCTCCACGGGGCAGTGGTCCGAGCCGTACACCTCGTTCAGGATGCTGGCGCCAGTGACCTGCTGGGCAATCGAATCGCTCACCAGGAAGTAGTCGATGCGCCAGCCAGCGTTGTTCTGTCGTGCGCGGAACCGGTAGCTCCACCAGCTGTAGGCACCCTCGAGGTCGGGGTGGCGCGCGCGGAAGGTATCCACGAATCCGGCGTCCAGCAGCTTGCCAAAGCTCTCGCGCTCCTCGTCCGAGAAGCCCGCGTTGCCGCGGTTGGGACCGGGGTTCTTGAGGTCGATCTCCTCGTGTGCCACGTTAAAGTCCCCGCAGGTAACCACGGGCTTTTGCGCTGCCAGCTCGCAGAGAAACTCGCGGTAGCGCTCGTCCCACACCAAGCGCTCGTCAAGGCGCTTGAGCTCGTTTTGGGCGTTGGGCGTGTATACGTTTACGAACCAGTAGCGCTCAAACTCAAGGGCACACACGCGGCCCTCGTCGTCGGCGACCTCGCACCCAATGGTGCGCAGGACCTGCAACGGCTCCTCCTTGCTAAACACGGCGGTGCCCGAGTAGCCCTTGCGTACCGCGTAGTTCCATGTTTGCGTGTACCCCGCAAAGTCCAGGCTCAGCTGGGTACGCTGGTCGTCCTGGAGCTTGGTCTCTTGGATGGCGAACACGTCGGCATTCAGGGCGCAAAAGATGTCCTCAAAGCCGGGGTCCTTCTTGAGCACGGCACGCAGGCCGTTTACATTCCACGATACGAGGCGCAACTCTTGGGGATTGGGCATAACGGCTCCTTCCTTGTGGCTAGTTCAAGAACACGTGGGTGGCATTGCCAAATATGGGACGTGCGGGCACGGGACGCGTACGAGGGCCTGCCATGGGAGAGCCAAACAGGAACTCGCGCCAGCGAGGCAGCTCGCGCAGAGCCTGCGCGTGGCCCATCTCAAACGATGCCTCGAGCTGGTCAACGTCAAACGTGGTGCTTTCCACGGGCATAACGTCGGGGCGTACGATGAGGCAGCGGCCCTCGCGTGCGATCGCCTCGATGCGCTCCATCTCGGCATTGTATCGCTCGGCCCGCGTGAGCAGGGCCTCGCGCAGATACGGGTAGTCCTTGGTGAGCCGCAGGATCACCTGCGTGGCCACGGGGGAGAAGGGCTGCTTGCGGTATCCTGCCGTTCGTGTGGTTAAGAACAGGAACTTCTCGTAGCCTGCGTCCTCGGCCATCCACAGCGGCAAGCCTGCTCCTTTGCCCATGCCGCCGTCGTACATAACCTGTCCGTCCACCTCAATGGGATTCATCAGCCAAGGGAGGGTGGAGCTCGCCCGCACGCGATCGATGAGGTCCTCCACGCAGGCAACGTCCTCCTTGCCCCACGTTACGGTTCTGCCGGTGTCGCGCTCGAAGGACTGGATGCGAAATTGCGCGGGATTGGCCACGAAGGTGTCCCAGTCGTAGGGGGCTGTGCCGTCGGCAATGACGCCGCGGTAGCAATAGTCGCCGTTAATGTAGCCATTGCCCTTGAGCGCCTGCATCCTGCCGCCTGCCTGGGGTATGGCGGCGAGCTGGGTGAACGACCAGCGCGCGCGCCACTGGTCGCGCGAGAGGTAGTTTACGGTGTTGCTGGCCCCAGCCGAGAGGCCGCACACAAAGGGGAAGTAGATGCCCTCCTCGAGCAGAACGAGCGACATGCCGGCGGTGTAGCCGGCGCGATAGCCACCACCCTCAAACACAAGGGCGCAGCCGGGCACGTTGGTGGTGAGTTCCATGGAATCCCCTTTCGCATATGCTGGTTAGCATACTACAGAGGGAGTGCTCCCAAAAGGGCAACCGCTCCGTGCGCCACGAATTTTAATGGGCTCTTTCGGGACAACGGGACAAAGGTGACGGGGACGTTTGTCCCAGAACTCGGGCCCACAAATGGGGAATGGCCAACAGCGTCCCACCAGGTGGGACAAACGTCCCCGTCACCTTTGTCCTGAGTGTACATTTGTCGGACCGGTTCTGCCCGAATCCTGCGGATATATGGTATCGAACTATATATCCGCAGGATTCCGTCGCGCCGTCGCAATCGGCTGTACACTATTTGCGCCCTCCCCTCCAAATCCATAGACCGCAATCCCCCGATGGGTGCCACAGCATCGGATGACACGCCCCCAACCCGATCAAGATTGCCGTAGCGAGGTAGGGGGCCACCCGCAGGTTTTCGGATTGGCCCTTTTTAATATCGTCTTAAGGTACATAAACATGTTATGTATCCCATGCCGGCCGGGTATGACGTTGCGCCCTGCGAGGAACACCTTATGTAGCCCGCAAAGATCTACCTAAGGAGTTGAAAAGGCATGAGAAGACATACCAACCTACGCCTGCCCATGCTTGGCGCAACCGTTTTGGTGGCGCTCTCCCTTGTGGCAGGAGTGTGTGTGGCGCTTGCACACTGCGTTGCGGCGGGCTTGCTTGCCGACGTCCTCGTTGCGGTGGTTGGCGCTCTGGGGGCGGCGTTTCTTGTGGCGTCCCCAATCACGGCGTTGTACCACGCCAAGCAGCACGCGCTCTCCACGACCTAGGGGATAATCCCCTTTGACCATCCCCTCTACCCACGGTCTTTTGGGGCTGGCCTCCAAAAGACCGACTGGCGCGTTTGGCAACCTCACGGCTGCCCGTACGCGCTAGAATGGGAGAACAGTCCCCTTCCTGCGGCAAGGAGGTAACGGCATGGGCGTGGTGCCGCCAAGACAGGTTGCGGTTTTGAGTGTTGCAAACTACGACGATATCTGTGCGGAGGCAGGATCTGAGTCCGGTAAAGCGATCGTTGCGGCGCTGCGGGAGTTTGCGGTCTCGTGCGGCGTCGACCCTGGCCACATGCGGCGTTTTGAGGACAACACCCTGCTGCTTCGCCTGGATGCCCTGCCGCGCGAGGAGTTCTTGAGCGCCATTGGACGCATGATCGTGGGTGCACACGACCTTGCGCTGCCCTCCCATATCCCGCCCACCTGCCCACAGCCCAAGGTGCGCGTGGGAGCCATGAGCGAGCGCGCCCTGCGCTCCTTCGTAAACGATGCCGCTGCCGACTTGCTTGCCTACATGGACCACATGGACTGTTCGGCCGTCTTCCTTGCCGGCGACGAGTTGGACATTTGGCAGAGTCTTGAGGCCACGGGCATCGAGTTCTTGTCTCACGAGCAGCTCAAGCGCATGGATCCGTTTACGGGCTTGCTCAAGGTGGAGCGCTTTGTTGCACTGCTGCAGGAGGTGCTGGATCACCTCGACGAGTTTGGCGATGACGTAAAGCTGCTCTACTTCGACATCGACGACTTCAAGTCCTTTAACCGCGCCTTCGACCACGACGAGGGCGACAAGCTCCTGTTGCACGTGGCGCACGAGATTCGCCACGAGTTTCCCACCGACATCGCCGCGCATCTCTCGGTGGACCGGTTTGCGGTTCTCACCAACTCTCGGGACGTGGTGCGCAAGTGTGCGGCCATCCATGAGCGCGTACGCGAGTTTCGCGAGACGTTTGCGCCCGAGGTAAAGTGTGGCATCTTTGAGCTGGAGCCCGCAATTGGCAACGCGCATGTGGCAATAGACTGCGCCAAACGCGCGTGCGAGCACACCAAGGGCCGCTACGACATCGTCTGCCACTTCTTCGATGCCGACCTCAAGGAGCGCCTGTTTATTCGTCGCTATGTGGCGCGCAATGCCGAGCTTGCAATACACGAGCACTGGATAAAGACCTACGCCCAGCCCGTAATTAGCACGGAGTCCGGCGACCTGTGCCATTTTGAGGCGCTTGCCCGTTGGGATGACCCCAAGCGCGGGCTTTTGTCGCCGGCGATGTTTATCCCCACGCTGGAGGACGCGCACCTCATCCACAAGCTGGACATGTGCGTGCTGGCTGACGTGTGCAAGTACCTGAGCGAGTGCCGGCAAACGGGCAGGCCGTATGTGTCTGCCAGCGTTAACCTCTCGCGGCTTGACTTCGAGCTGTGCGATGCCGTGAGCGCGGTAAAGGATGCCTGCGCGCGGTGGCAGATTCCTCACGAGCTGGTGGCTATCGAGGTAACCGAGAGTGCACTTGACGAGAAGAACATGCTGCGCCACGAGATGGACCGCCTTCGCGAGAACGGGTTTGAGGTGTGGATGGACGACTTTGGCTGCGGCTACAGCTCGCTCAACCTGCTCAAGGACTATGAGTTCGACGTGCTCAAGGTGGACATGGAGTTCCTGCGCGATATGGAGGGCAACGAGCGATCCAAGACCATAGTGGCGTCGGTTATCTCCATGGCGCAGAGCCTGGGAATCCGCACGCTGGTGGAGGGTGTGGAGACCACCACCCAGCGTTCCTTCTTGCGCGACATTGGCTGCGACATGATGCAGGGGTATCTTTTTGGCAAACCGCGTCCCTTGGGCGACGACCTGCTGGAGTAGGGGTGCTTCGTGCGCGGTCGCGCAAGCTGCTGGGGGTTGGCAAGGATGCCACCCTAGGGAAACGAAGGAGGTTTTGCATGGCGAAGACAATTCATGACGCCCGCGAGGCGGCGCAGGAGCTCAAAAGACGTGTGGAGGCGGCCAGGAGCGTGGTGTTCTTTGGCGGGGCGGGCGTGAGCACCGCAAGCGGCATCCCCGACTTCCGCTCGCCCGACGGCCTGTATCACCAGCAGTTTGCCTATCCGCCCGAGACCATGCTCTCGCGCAGCTTTTACGACACGCACAAGGAGGAGTTCTTCGACTTCTACCGCTCACGCATGATCGCGCTGGACGCAAAGCCGTGCCAGGCGCACCTCAAGCTCGCGCAGCTGGAGGCGGAGGGCAAGGTGACCGACGTGGTGACCCAAAACATCGACGGTCTGCACCAGCTGGCCGGGTCCAAGCGCGTGTGGGAGCTGCACGGTTCGGTGCACCGCAACATATGCCGACGCTGCGGCCACGTGCACTCGGCGCAGTGGGTGCTGGGCACCACGGGAGTCCCGCGCTGCGAGAAGTGCGGGGGAGAGGTAAAGCCCGACGTGGTGCTCTATGAGGAGGGCCTGGACAATCGCGTGATAACCGGGGCCGTGCGCGCCATCGCCTCGGCAGACCTGCTCATAATTGGCGGCACGTCGCTGGTGGTGTATCCTGCAGCTGGGCTGGTGCAGTACTTCCAGGGCAGTGACCTGGTGATATGCAATCTGCAGCCCACGTCCCAGGACGCCTCGGCCGACCTCGTGTTGGCCTGCGACATCGCCCAGGCGTTTGCCTGGTAGCCCACGTTGGCACCTCGTCGAGTGGCGGTAGGGTGTCCGGATTTTGCGGTCTGACAAAAACACGCTACAATTGCTGCATTGCTGCTCAAACGAAGGACAGGCATGCTAAGGGACAGCTATACCACATGGCACTGCGGAACCCATGAGCTTTCGCTCATGAGGCCACGTATCATGGGTGTTCTCAACGTAACCCCCGACTCGTTCTCCGACGGTGGAGAGACGTTCGACCCCGATGCGGCAATCGCGCGCGGCATGGCCATGCTCGACGAGGGCGCCGACATCGTGGACGTGGGCGGTGAGTCAACTCGCCCCGGGGCAACGCCGGTGCCAGCCGCCGAGGAGCTCGAGCGCGTGGCTCCGGTGGTACGGGCCCTGTGCGAGCGCGGGGTTATCGTGTCGGTGGACACGCGCCACGCAGAGGTGGCAAGCGCCTGCCTGGAGCTTGGCGCCTCCATAATCAACGACGTGTCGGGCTTTACCGACCCCGCCATGGTGGACGTCGTGCTGGAGAGCGACTGCGGTTTGATAATCATGCACTGGAGCCAAAAGACGGGCGTGGGCTCGCGCAAGTCGGTGCAGCTCTATGCCAACCATCCGGCTCGGCGCATGGTTCCCAGTGCTAGGCGCTTTCCCCTGCCCGACGAGGCGCCGCTCATGCGCGAGGTGATGGGCTTTTTGGGTGACCAGGCCCGCATGCTCATGCGCGCCGGCGTGGCCCACGACCGCATTTGCATGGACCCCGGTCCCGGCTTTGACAAGGACACCGACGAGGACGTCATTCTGCAGCGCAACACCAAGAAGCTCCTGTCCATGGGCTATCCCGTGCTCACGGCGGTCTCGCGCAAGCGCTTTGTGGGCGCCATCACCGGCACCAAGGAGCCGCTCGATCGCGATGCGGCAACGTTGGGCATGTGCCTCTCGGCCATCTCTAACGGCAGTCGGCTGCTGCGCGTGCACGACGTGGCATCCGCGTTCCAGGCGGTGAGCGCCTACTGGTGCGCCTCCCGCGCCGACGCGCGCCAGGCGTTCGTGTCCCTGGGTTCCAACGTGGGCGATCGCATGGGCTACCTTGCCCAGGCCACGCGCCTCATCGACAAGCTTCCCCTCACCTGCGTCACCGCGGTGAGCAACGCCTACGAGACCGAGCCAGCCTATGGCATAGCGACGCCGGTTGCCAACGCGGTGGTCGAGATTCACACCGAGCTGCACCCGCTCGTGCTGCTCGACAAGCTGCTGGGCGTTGAGAACGAGCTGGGCCGCATACGCGATCCTAAGACGGCCGGTCATGGCCCGCGTACTATAGACTGCGACCTGTGCTGGGTCGAGGGCGAGGAGCACCACGGCAAGCGCCTGGAGCTGCCGCATCCCGGCTTGGGCGAGCGCGACTACGTGCTGGTTCCCATGGAGGACCTCATGCCCGACCCGGTGCGATTCCTCACGCATGCGGGCGTGGAGGTGTTTGAGGTCGAGGATCGCGTGGGGCACGTGCTTGCCGAGCTTGGCCCCATAGCCTGGGAAGACGAGCAGTAGGCATGAGGCTGCACCTTCGCCCCAACGTGGGCATGTATCAGATGGTGGCAATCCCGCATGTGGTGGCCCTTGGCGTGTGCGACGCGCTGCCCCATGCGTGGATTCTGTGGCCGCATACCGTGGTTGATGCGTCCTCGGGAGAGCAGCTCGGCGCCATGCGCGTGCAGGCGGGCTACGACAAGGGCATGTTTGCCACTGTGGAGCTCGATTTGGACGACAGCGTTGCGGCCCTTGCCCAGTCGGCCATCCAAAGGCGAGTCGACGCATGGTCGCAAGTCCTTGCCGGCATGCCTGCCATGGCGCCGCTTGCGCCCGTGCTTGGCGACTATGCCAATCGTCTTATGTGCCTGGGCTCAAAGGTCGCGGTGCTGTACCCCAACGGCATGGTGCGTGCGCAGGGCACCTTTGCGGGCGTGGACGTGTGGGGTCGTGCCACCGTGCGCCTTGCCAGCGGAGAAGAGCTGGAGTTTCCACCCGAGCAATATCGCATAGCGTCTGCTGGATAGAATCGACGCAAGCGAGGGGGCAGACAAAGGGGACAGTCCCCCGCGTTCAGCCTCTGGCGGTTCAAACTCGGGGGACAGTCCCCTTGGTCTGCCTGTTCAGGGGAGGAGTCCCCTGAGTACAGACTCGTTGTGTCTAGGCGTTGCGCTGCCACGCCCAGATGTCGCGGATGCCGCGCAGGGTGAGGTCGGGGTCGATAACGTCGAACAGATCGGTCGCGGCACTCACGGTGCGCGCGAGGCCGCCGGTGCCCACTACCGTAGCGTTTGGCTCGCCCAGCTCGTCCTTGATGCGAGCCACTAGGCCCTCGGCCTGAGCGGCGGCCCCAATCACCAGGCCGGACTGCAGTGCCACTTCGGTGCCGTCTCCCAAGGCGTGGGCGGGCGCCTCGATGGGCACGCTTGCAAGCTTGGCGGCTCGGGCAAACAGCGCGTCGGCCGAGAGGATCAGGCCGGGGCCAATGGTCCCCCCTCGGTAGGTGCCCGAGCGGTCCACCACGTCGATGTTGGTGGCGGTGCCAAAGTCCACCACGATCACAGGCGACCCGTAGCTGCGCACGGCAGCCACGGCGTTGGCAATACGGTCGGCGCCCACCTTTTTGGGATTCTGCACGGCCAGCTCCATGCCACAGCTGGCGCCAGGGCCCACGAGCAGGGGATCGTGGGCCAGCACGCGCTGGAAGCACCTGAGCCACGCGCGGGTGAGTACGGGAACCACGCTGGCAACGGCCGCGTCGGTTATGCCGCCAAAGTCAAAGCCGTCCATGCCAAAGTAGCCATACAGCCTCGACCGCAGGCTGTCGGACGTGTCGGTGCGCTGTGTGGGCATGCGCCAGCACATAAGGTTCTGGCCATCGTCCGCAAACAGACCTATGGTGGTTTGGGTATTGCCCACGTCAACAGTAACCAGCATGACGGCTCCTCTCAGAGGCCTATCGTTTCCCTAGACTAACGCATGTTTGCGCTTGGGGGTGCCGTGTGACGCAATTGAGCCGTTCGCCCGTCCAAAAAACTCGCACGCGGTGTCGAATGGAGCCAGTGATGTGACTTCTCATATACTTATCTCGGTCGTCTCGCGCCGAAAGACGCGTTTTGTGCCTAGGCAAATGTGTCGAGATGATGTAGATTGGTAGTACAGTGTGTCATGCAGATGAGCAGGACATGCTTCTACAGGAAAGAGCCCGGAATGGGTCCGGGCAGGGAAGCAAGGGAAAGGAAGACACTATGCTCACCATCCGTTTGTTCTGTGCAGCTGGAATGTCCACCAGCCTCCTCGTGAGGAAGATGGAAGAGGCAGCGGCGGCCGAGGGCCTCGAGGTCGACATCATCGC
>JAUMWN010000009.1:45700-50696 GCA_030529625.1 Coriobacteriales bacterium | reverse complement strand
GCCCCCCCCTAGGCATCCATTGGTGCCCAATCGGCAAGAGGAACCTTCTACACACAGGGGGCTCTGGCTAAAAGTAACATCTTCCCTATGGGACACCCCCGTACGCGCGCGGGTCATTGCTTGGTAGCTCCTGTGGGCAAAGTCCGCACTGCATAGGTGCCGTTGCCGCTCGACTCCACCACAACGGTGCCGTCGTTACTCGTGCGGTACGTCTTGATTCCATCCGACTGCAGCAGCTTGAGAACCTTCTTGTTGGCTGGGTCGTCCTTTGCGTCGGTGATGACCACGATCTGGGGGCAGACGTCGTCGATAAAGGCCGCGGTGTTGGACGAGCGGTGCCCATGGTGCGGCATCTTGAGCACGTCGAATCTCCCGTGCCTGGCAGCAAGGTATGCGCCGATACCTGCCTCCTCCAAATCGCCGGCAAAGAGATACGAGTCGCGACCGTTGGCAAGCGTGGCCACGAGCGAGGCGTCGTTGTCGTTGCCTTCCCCGCCACCCTTGCCGCCATCTGTCCCCGGCTTGTAGGCAACAGCCGAGGGATAGATGGTAAACCGTGCGCTCTCCAGGTTAAGGGAAGTCTCCTTCGTGACCAGTTTTGCCGGGACCTCCAACGCCTTGACGGACGCAACACACTCACGGTAGTTCTTGTCGCCCCCCGCGTATCCGGGGAGGTAGATGGTGTCAACGTCCACACCCTCCCCTATCTTGCGAATGCCACCAATATGGTCGCGGTCGTAGTGCGTGATCACCATGGCATCAAGGTGCCCCACGTGCTGTTCCCGCAGGTAGCGCAGTACGTTATCGGCGGTTTTCTCGTATCCAGTGTCAATGAGGACGGATGTGTTGCCCACCTGCACGAGGGCACAGTCACCCTTGCCCACGTCGATGAAGGAGACGCGAAGCGCGGACGAGGAGTCGCGGCTGGAGTCTGTCGCCTTCGGTTGCGCTTGTGCGGCGCCAGCGGCCACATCCACGGAGTCGGTTGCAGACTCGGCGGCGGGCTTGCCGCCTGGCGCCCCGCCACAGGCGACGAGGGCGACCAGGCAAACCGCAAGCAGTGCCGCAACAACGAGCGAGAGGGGCCTTTTCATGGGCACACTCCTTCGCGCTGCGACAGGAATCCTATCGCTCGCAGAGCCAGTAGTGACAGCTGTGGGGACCTACCTCGGAGCCTCCACCAAAGTCGTGGTCCTCGCCAGTGATGAGGTCGACCGCACGGCCGCAGTTGGCGTTAAAGTGCAGGCGCACGGGCTCATTCGCAATGTTTACGGCCACAATCACGCGCTGACCCTCTCCCTCGCGCTGGAACACCAGGTGCGTGGGCTGAACCTGCAGCTCGTGGTAGTCGCCGTGAGTGAGCGCCGGGCATGCGGCACGCGCCTTGGCAAGGCTTGCGATCCAATCGGTGAGCTCGTTCCACTCCGGCTCCTCCACTGCGGGACGCAGCTCGTGATCGCCAAACTTCTGCTCGCCCTCGATGCCCCACTCGCTGCCGTAGTACACGCAGGGAACGCCGCACATGCCAAAGAGCAGGCCATACAGGGGATACAGCTGCTCCTTGTTGTCTATCTGCGTGGCAATGCGCGGCACGTCGTGGTTGTCCACAAAGTTGAGTAGGTACTTGCCGGTGTACAGGTCCCAGGGCTTGTCACCGCTCTGGCGCTCCAGGGCGTAGGCCACCTCGTGCATGTTGGCCGCATTCACGGAGCTCCACAGCCCCTTGTAGCACTCGTAGTTGGTCACCGAGTCACAGGCATCGTCGTTCATCCATCGGTTGTAGTCGCCAAACATGGTCTCGCCAAGCAGCAGGAACTTGTCACCGCGCTTTTGGGTGAGCTCGTTGGCAATCTGGCGTAGGTAGCCCAAGAAGCCAAGGTCCAGGCAATAGGCCACGTCCAGGCGCAGGCCGTCGATGTCGTACTCCTGCTCCCACTCGCGAATGACGTCGGCACAGTACTCGTTGAGGCCAAAGTCATGGTGGTTGAGCTTCACCAAGTAGGGAACGCCCGCCCAGTTGTCGTATGAGAACCCGTCGCCATACTCGTTGTTGCCGTCCCAGTTGATGCTAAACCAGTTGGCATACTCGCTCTCCTGGCGTTTCTCGAGCACGTCCTCGAACGCCCAGAACGAGCGGCCAACGTGGTTGAACACGCCATCCAGCAGCACGCGCATCCCCGCAGCGTGGAAGGCGTCCACTACGGCACGCAGGTCCTCGTTGGTGCCCAGGCGAACGTCCACCATGCTGTAGTTGATGGTGTCGTATCCATGGGCCTCGCTCTCGAACACGGGGTTGAGCATCACGCAGGTAACGCCCAGCTTTTGCAGGTGCTCGATCCAGCCGTTCTCAACCAGCTGCAGGATGCGATGCTCCTGCACGCCGTCATTCTCGTATGGGGCGCCGCAGAGCCCCAGGGGATAGATTTGATAGACCACAGACTCCTCGTACCAGTTCACGGGCGTCTCCTTTCGCCAACAAACGATGTGCGCATGTTACCCGACCCATGCCCGCGTTGCAAGCGGACACCTCTGATGTTCGACGGCACAGCGGCCGCTTCGCTAGCAGTTGCCCACGTACACGTGAGGCAGGTGCTCGCGGGCGACGTCTGCCAGCTCGTACACGCGCGCAACGGGCGTGGGGCCACGGTCGCGCATGCGCCAGTTTGGAAAGAACCGCGTCACGTGCAGCACGATGGAGTCGTCCAGCTCTGCCAGCCAGCTCGCAATCGAGGTCATCTCCTCGCGCGTGTCGTTTACGCCCGGTACCACCAGCGTCGTGACCTCCACATGGCAGGTGGGCGTTCGTGCCAGCACGCCAATCGAGGTCTGCACGGTGGTCAAGTCGCCGCCCAGCTTTTTGTAAGTGGCATCACAAAAGGACTTGAGGTCCACGTTAACCGCATCCACCAGCGGCGCCACCTCGCGCACCACCCGCTCGCTCACGCACCCGGCAGTGACGAGCACGTTGGCAAGGCCCGCATCATGCGCCAGCGCACCTGCGTCACGCACGTACTCCCAGCACACCAGGGGCTCGTTGTAGGTGTAGGCGATTCCCACCATGCGTGCGTCTCGAGCATGCGCCTCCTCCGCCATGGCCACGAGCTGGGCGGGGGGTATCTCCCGCCACGGGACCTCGTGCTCCCCCGCCTGGGAGATGCTGTGGTTCTGACACCACGTGCAGTGCAGGTTGCACCCGTACCCGCCCAGCGAGAGGACGGTTGAGCCGGGATTCCATCGGGCAATGGGCTTCTTCTCTATGGGGTCGATGGCAAGCGAGGTGACGCGGCCATACCCGGTGGGCGCAATGATGCCTCCTACGTTTGCCCGTGCCCTGCAGCGCCCCACGGCCCCCTTTGCCAGCACGCAGCCGCGGGAGCACGTGGTGCAGCGCACGGCGCTCACAGGTGTCTCACCACCTCAAAGCGCTCCAGCTGGTAGTCGTCGAAGTCCAGGTCGATGCGCCCCTTTTGTGCGGCTATGCGCACCTGCTCCTCCACGCTGTCCACCCCGTCGAGGTCGGGCAACAAGAGGCCACGCCTGCCGTCGCGCGTGCTCACAATAACGCCGTAGCGTCGCACGTCCAGCTCGGCCTCAGACGCAATGCGCTCAGGTGCCGTGAGCACGTCCACGTCGTATACGAGGTCGTCCAGCTCCAAGGCACGCACGGGGCTGAACCTGGGGTCACGCGTGCCCGCGCTTATGGCGTTGCCGCATATCTCCTCGGCAAGGCTCGCGCGCGTGGGCAGTATGGTGCCAATGCAGCCTCGCAAGTTGCCGTCCTTCTTGAGCGAGACAAAACATCCGGCCCTCGTGTCGTAGAGCTCGGCCGGCAGATCACTGGGTACCTGGATGCGACGCCCCTCGCACACATAGGCCTCTAGGGAGGCACGTGCCAGGCGCACGTAGGGATCCTCTCGCTCTTTTCGCTGCCGAAGGTCGTTGTCACGCACCGCCAAGTACGCCTTGAGCCGGTCGCAGGAGTCGTCTGCTCCCTCCTCGCCCACGGGCATGAGCGACGCCACGCCATACCCGACTCCAAACGGTCCCTCGTACGACAGCAGCTCGCAGCGCACGGCAGTCTTGTGCAGCGCGCCTGCCATCATCCAAAAGCTGCGCAGACCGCACTCGGCCGCACGCTCGCTCAGCGACGGGTCCATGGCAAGCAGGTCCACCAGGTCTCCGGCGCCTAGGTCGCGCGTCACGCGACGGTCGAACTCCGGGCCTTGGGGGGCAAAGCCGTAGGGACCACTCTCCAAGAGCTTATGCGAAAGGTCGCCAGACGCCAGCCACACCACGCGACGACCCAGCTGCTTGCTCACGCGCTGCACGACGCGACCCACGTTGTAGTGTTCCGCGGGCGAGAACCCCGACAGGCCGATGCGGACCACCTTGAGGTTGGGAAGATGTGGCTGCACAAAGTGCAGCGCTATCATGGTGCCATGGTCGAGCCGCGGGTCACGCTCGTAGTCGGTGCCTGCTGCAATGCTCTCGTCCTTGCATGCGCCTGCAATGGCGTTTGCCAGCTCCATGTCGTAGTCCACCGCATATGCTGCCTGCGGCACCCCAAAGTCGGCAAAGCTACCGCGCGCGCAGGCGCCGGGCGAGATGTGGAAGTAGTCCTGGTAAAGCGTGGCATGTGGGGAGGAAACCACCATGGTGTGCGGCTCCAACTCCGCGATGCGCCTGCCCACCTCCTTGCAGGCATCAACGGTGTCCTGAATCCCCCGTTCGCGACCTCGTCCAACCTCAGGGATAATCAGCGGCGGATGTGGCAGCACAAACGCTCCGCAAATGGCCATGTGCGCTCCTCTCCTCTCTTGGCGTCCCGTCACTATCATAGTAGCGCGATATTCTGGCACTGACAGAGCTGCGCATGCCCAAAGCGTACGATCCTGCGCTAGGGGGACAGTCCCCCCTGCTCATGGGACAGTCGCCCGTGTTCTGGGTACACACCTCAGTACTGGGAGAGTACCCTAAGCTCGGCTGGGATGTTCTT
>JAUMWN010000009.1:0-45690 GCA_030529625.1 Coriobacteriales bacterium | reverse complement strand
GCCCGTCCTTTTTCTTCCACCACATGTCGTACTCAGGGGACAGTCCCCCGTGTTCGGGGGACACACCTCCGTACTGGGACAGTCCCCTAAGCACGGCTGGGATGTTCTTTGCCCGCTTTGGGCCCACCACGGCCTGCGTTTGGTAGAATCTATCGTGTTGCCTATTCATGGGAGGCATGCATGGTTTACCAAAACATCCTGGAGGCTGTTGGGCACACGCCACTCGTGCGGCTCCAGCGCATCCCCTCGCAAGACTGCGCCCGCATACTCGTAAAGTTCGAGGCCACCAACGTGGGCGGCTCCATCAAGACCCGCACGGCGCTGCAGATGATACAGGCGGCCCAAAGGCGCGGGGACCTGCGGCCCGACTCCATAATCGTTGAGCCTACCAGCGGAAACCAAGGCATCGGGCTTGCCCTGGTGGCCGCGGTGCTGGGCTATAGGGCAAAGATAATCATGCCCGACTCGGTGTCGGTGGAGCGGCGCAAGCTGGTGGTGCACTACGGTGCCGACGTCCTGCTTGAGCACGATGACGGCGACATTGGCGCCTGCGTGGAGCGCTGCATTCAACGGGCTGAGCGCATGGCTCGCCAGGACCCCAGGGTGTACGTGCCCCAGCAGTTCGAGAACCGGGACAACCTTGCGGCACAGGCCGAGCACACGGCAGCCGAGATCCTGGCCGACGTGGACTCTGCCATCGACGGCTTCTGCTCGGGCGTGGGTACTGGCGGAACCATCACCGGCATTGGACGCGTGCTCAAGGAAGCAAACCCCAACGTTCGCATTTGGGCCGTCGAGCCCCAGAACGCCGCGATTCTCTCGGGCGGGGCCGTGGGAACCCACCTGCAGATGGGCATTGGCGACGGCATCGTTCCCGCCATCCTGGACACCAGCGTGTACGAGGACATCTGCATCGTCACCGACATAGAGGCGATGGAGATGTCGCGCCGGCTTGCCCGCGAGGAGGGGCTCATGTGCGGTATCTCCAGCGGCACCAACGTGGTCGCGGCCGTGCGCCTCGCACGCGAGCTTGGTCCCGGCAAGACCGTGGTGACCGTCCTGCCCGACACCGGCGAGCGCTACATCTCCACCAAGCTGTTTTGCGGCGAGGAGGGGCTGACGTTCTAGCAGACGAGGCGGAAGAGACAACCGGGCGCGGGAGACAACCTCCCGCGCCCGTTCTTCATAACTGATCCTGTCCAGAGGACTGGCCTTTTAGAACCCCAGGTTGTCGTTTACCAGAATCACGTGAATCCTGCCCTCGTGGCGCGAGTAGCGCGTGAGCAGGAACTGGCAGCAGATGGTGTCGGGCGACTTGCAGTCCACACACGAGCCCGTCTTGGAGCAGGGCGTGTTGAGGCCAAAACGTTGCACGTTGATGGGTGCCGCCACGTTTCGCGCCCGCTTGAGCGCGCTGTCAACATCCTTGCACACCTTGTTCATGCCCACCACAAAGATCACCTTTTTGGGACCCTGCGCAATGGCCGAGACGCGGTTGGCGTTGCCGTCTATGTTGATGAGCACCCCGTCCTCGGTCATGGCGTTGGCGCTGGACAGGAACACGTCGGCATCGTAGGCAAGCAGCATCGCCTTGCGCTTGTCCTCGTAGTCGTCGCGGTCGATAAAGCTGTAGTTGCCCTCCTTGAGCACCTTGGGCAGGCCAATCGCATGCACGCTCTCGCCGCCACCCATGGTAACGCTGGCACCCTCGTCGATGAGCGAGAGCGCGCAGGCAAGCGCCTCCTCCTTGCTGGCAGCGTAGTAGCCGGTCATGTTGCGCGTGGACAGGCCCTTTATTACCTTTTGTGCCAAGAGCTCGTTGCGCTTAAACGTGTTTGCGTCCATGGTCCCTCTCCCCTCACTAGGCATTCTCAAAGTCGACGATCTTAAGGTTGTACGACGTGGACGGAATCATCCAAGCGTTGGTGCCGCGCGCGGTGTCGCAGATGCAGGAGCTGCCGTCCTTGTTGGTCACATACACGATGGCGTGGTCTCCCCAGTTGCCGCTCTGCAGCTCTATCTCGGCCCCCTCCGCCTTGGCGTCGGCATAGCCCATGTAGCGCAGGCAGTACGAGAGGAACGCCGAGAACTCGTAGCAGTTGCCGCTGCAGTCGTTCTCGTAGTACTGACGCGCGAACTGCGTACGCCAGTCCTTGCCGGACGGCTTTTGGGCGCTGTCGCGCTCCACGTAGTTGGACCACGCGATGGACTTGTACATTTCAAACGCCGCGGAGTCCACGTCCATGGACGAGTCCACGATGCCGTCCACGTACGCCTTTACCTCCTCGTCGAGCGTGGCGTCGCCCGAGGAGAACTTGCCGTCGGTAATCCAGGGACTCTCCACTCCCTCTCCAGTCGCGGTGTCCTTCTTGCCGTCCGCCTCCGTCGTGGTCGTGCCGGTAGCGCTTGTCGCCTTGGCGTTCTTGCGCTCCTGCTCGAGCTCGTTGGCGAGCGAGGTAACCTTGTTCTGTGCCGCGGTGGCCTCGCTTCGGGCCTCGCGCACCTCACCAATCATGATGGCGCGGGTTATGAGCACCGAGCCCACCACGCACAGCACCAGCGCCACCACAAACAGGGCGAGCGGCACGCGCACGCCAGGCTTCTTTGCCCGTTGCCTCTGCTGGCTGGGCGGGCTGGCATGCCGTGCCGGCACACTGCTGCGCCTGCGACGCTGCGGCACGTTTGAGCTCTGCGTCCTGCGCTGCTGCGAGCCACCGCGCGACTTTTGTGCCGCATGCTGGCCCTGCCTGGCGCGCTGCTGCCCCTGTCCCTGCGCGCGGCGCGGTGCCTGGGGAACACCGCTCACCGGCCTATCCGTCTGTCGTGCCCGACGCTCCTGCTGAATGGGCTTGCGGGACGCCGTCTGGCCCATATCGTCGCTCATGGGCATCACCCCCATACTGCGTGTTTGCGTAGCTCCTATTAGGATGAATCACGCTGATTAGAACTGATTATAGATAAACTCTGCCGACGAACCGAAGCCCGAGAACGTCACAAAGAGGAAGATGACCACCACGGCAGCGGCCATGCTCACGCCCACGATTGCGTATGCCGCAACGGGATGGTTGCAAAGCCATTGATCGTACCTGTCGCGCAGGGTCTGTCTCTTCTTTCGTGCCATCGCTATGCGCCCTCCTTGGCAAACTCATACAGCGCCTGTTCCGCATCGATCCAGCCCGTCCAGCCAAAGTGTACGATGTCAAACAGGTAGTACTTCTCGTACTCCTTGTTCGAGAAGTCCGCAAGCTGTGCCGACGAATGCCGCGCCACCACGTCACGAATCCTTTGGTAGGCGGCCTCGCGCGTGCTGCCGTCAATGCCAATGTAGTCGTAGTAAGGACCGAGGACCGGCTCCACGATTATCAGTGGCTCCACGCCACAGGCATCACACACGCTCAGGAACAGGTCGAGGTCGTCGTACTCCGGCGTGTTGGTGTAGGTCTCTGCGGCACGTGCACCCGAGAGCGACCCCAAGGCCGGCGCGAGCTGCTTGGTGTAGAACGCGTCCTCCACGCCCCACTCGTTGGTGGTGCTCATGCGCTTGGCATCTGCCAGCGCCTGTGCACGCAGCTCGTCCCAGTCGGGATCGTGGGTGGCCTCGTCCGGCCACGCCATGCCGCGCTTGCGCACCTCTCCCAAGTCGTTGCGCAGCTTGAGGTCGTCCATGGCCCCCAGCACCAGGCCGTCCACCGCGTCCAGGGCAAGCTTGGGATCTGCCCCACGTAACGTAGTCTGGTCAACCCCCTGCTCCTCCAGACGATGCCGCACTCGGTCGCGCAGGTCCTGCGGTATGGAGGGGTTTGCGCAAAAGCCCCGGTACAGCGTGTACGAGAAGCGCGACGAGAACGTGCTGGCATCCAAGCCGCCGTCGGTGTACTGCCCCAACCCCACGATGAGAGCGACCTTGTTGCGGGGAAGTCCGCCGTCTGCCAACGCACCCAACGCCATGGTGTGCCACAGGCACTGGTCGAAGGCCTCGCCCACCAACATGAGCTGCAGCCCGTAGTTGTGCGTGCCAAACGTTTGCGACGGCACCTGGGGCACGATACTGGCAGGCGTGGAAAACTCAGACGACCCCAGCACCAGCAGGCGGTCCTGAGCGAGGTTGGCACGCACGAAGTCCACGCTGGAGGACTTGGCTCCCGAATACACGTAGCCAAAGTCCAGCGCATCGTCGTGCGCGGCCTGCGCGGGCAGCAGCGCAAACGTCGCCGCCACCACGCCCGCGGCAACCGCGAGGCCAGCCAGCATCGCCAAAAGGCGCCTATGTAGCGTGTGCGCCTCCATCAGGCCACCTGCGCTCCCCGTCACCTGCTACATGCGCTCTTGCACGCGTGCAATGATCTTGTTTACGGTGTTCATCTCGTCACGCTCGAACTCGGTAGGGGCGATCGAGACGCCAAAGGTATCCTTAATCGCCACCAAAAGCTCGATGGCGGCCATGGAGTCCAGATACTCCTCCTCGAACAGGTCCATGTCGCGCTCGTCGGCCACCTCGTCCTCGCCGGTTATCTCCACCACGAGGTCCACGATCTGCTCGCTTACGTTACTCATTGCAGCATCCCTTCTGTGTTGCCGTCGTCTTGCACCTAGTATGGTACGTGTTGGTCTAGCGGCCGCCACCCAAAAGCGGCGTTACCACATACCCGCCAAACAACGCGAAGCCAAAGAATACGGCCACCATGGTTACCACCCACGACGCGATGCCAAACCACGTGTCGCGCTTGTGCTTCTTGTAGAACTTCCACTTCTTTTGCATGCAGTGGCACCCCGCAAGCAGGGCGCCGTGATATACGCCGTAAGCCACGTAGTCCCACGTAAGGCCATGCCACACGCCCATGAGGACCATGTTGAGCATAAAGCCAACGCAGGCCGTGGTTATCCTGGATGAGAAGAGCTTGCGCGAGATGGCAAACTGGGAGAAGCGCATAAACACGAAGTCACGCAGCCATGTGGACAGCGAGATGTGCCACCGATCCCAAAACTCCTTGATGTCCTTCGCCAGGAAGGGGGCCCTAAAGTTGCGGGGCACCTCCACGCCCAGCATGAGTCCCAGACCCATCGCCATGTTGGAATAGCCGGCGAAGTCAAAGAACAGGTCGATGCCAAAGAAGGGCACCGTGCCCATCCACGACAGCGCCGCAACGTGCACCGTGCTGCCGATCATCCACATGGCCCACTTGGCCAGCGCCGAGCCCACGAACTTGTACACGGCACCCAGCACGAACCAGCCCATGCCCCGGTACAGGCGCTCGAGGTATGCGTCACGCGACAGGGGCGTGCGCAGGTCCTCCACAAAGCTCCTGCTGCGCATGATGGGACCGGAGGTGAACGGCGTGAAGAAGCACAGGAAGCTGAGGTACTCCACGACCGTCATGTCCCGAATCAGGCCGTCACGCACCTCTATCAGCACCTGCACGGCCTTAAAGGTAATGTAGGAGATACCCAAGAAGCCCAGGAAGTGGGGGTTGAACACCACGCCCACCTTGTAGATGGCCAAGGGTGCGATCTGTGCGGCCAACGCCACCCGATACCACGTCACCGCCTTGGGGTCGTCGCGTGCGAACAGCGACCGCACCCATGCAAACAGCAGCAGCGAGACGGCTAGGTAGGCACATACGTAGATGAGCGTAGGAATGGACCTAAAGAACAGCAGGAAGAGCATGATCGCCGAGGCCACGAGGCCATAGCGACCAAGCGGCCGCTCGCGCAGCCCAAGCACCAGCGCGCCCAGCACAATGGGCACGCACAGCACAAAGAATGATGGTTCTACGTAGAAGTCCACGCCTGCCGTCCCAACCGGTTCGTTACCTAGCCGTCAGAGCCTGCCACCAAGTGCCAACAGACGATTTGGCTACTCGTTGATCACCGGCATGTCGTCACCGTAGCAGTTGTCCTGTTCGGTGGTGTTGGCATCGGCCTTGCTCGAGTCGTCGCTCGAGCCGCCGCAGCCCACCAGCGTGAGGGAGCCAAGCGCGAGAACGACGGCCAACAGGATGGGGATAAGAGAAGAAAGGCGTTTGCTCATAACAGATGCCTCCGTATGCTTGCGTCCACAGTTGAAATGCTACTCTACCACACGGCCCTTGGACCATACGCAAGAGTGTGCCCGTCCCACAAAAACGGTCAAAATGCAGGTGGCAGGGACGCACTTGCGCTCGCTTCCTACAGCGCGGCCAAGACGGGACAAAGGTGACGGGGACGTTTGTCCCACTAACGGGACGCAGGCGGTCATTCCCCACCTGTGGGTCCGTGCTCTCGGGACAATTGTCCCCGTCACCTATGTCCGGGTCGCGCACGTTACACGCTTCCTACAGCGCGGCCAGGGCCTTGCGGTCCACCTTGCCGTTGTTGGTTACCGGCAGGTCGTCCATCACGCGCAGGCGCTTGGGAATCATATACGCGGGCAGATCGCTCGCCAACTCCTTGCGCAGTCCGCGCAGCTCCTTGGAGGAGTACGAGCTGGCAGGCCGGTCCATCACCAGGTAGGCGGTAAGGCTGCGCACCGACCCGTCGGGACGACGCACAGGCAACACGCACACGCGCACCACGCCGGCGATCTTGGCGATGTTGGCTTCGATGTCCTCCAGCTCGATGCGGTAACCGTTCATCTTTATCTGCAGGTCGATCCTGCCGCTGTAAAACAGCATGCCGTCCTGCAGGTATCCCTCGTCGCCCGTGCGATAGGCACGCATCGTCTGGCCGTTGAGCTCATGTGTAGAGAAGGCCTTGGCCGTGCGCTCGTGATCGTGGAAGTATCCCACGCTCACGCTGTCGCCCACGATTTGAATCTCGCCCTTCTGGCCGGGCGCGACCTCATTGCCGTCTGCGTCCACGATGCGAATGGAGGTTCCGGGCTTTGGCGTCCCCACGGGAAGTGGCACAAAGGCCTGCGACACGTCCCTGGTCACCCGCACGCCGGTTACCGCCACGGTGGACTCGGTGGGACCGTAGGTATTGTACACCTCCGCCTGTGGAAACGCCTCCAAGAGGCGCTCAGCGCAGCGGTTGGTGAGCGTCTCCCCGCAAAAGAGCATGGCGCGCATGGAGGGCAGCAGCTCCTGGCTAAAGGACGGGTCGGCCAGGCACATCTCGGCAAACGAGGGCGTGGACACCCACACCGTGGCACCCGACGTGTGCAGGCGCTCGAACAGGGTGGCCATGGACTCCAGCAGCTTCTTCTCCAGCGCGAACTCGGTACCGCCCAGGCTTAGGGACAGGTACAGGTCCATCACCGAGAGATCAAAGGAGTACGGCGCCTGATTCACGAACACATAGCCCTGCTCTGCGGCATTCGCGCACAGCGTCTGCCCCCACGCCACAAAGTTGTCCAAGCAGTCGCGTGTAATCTGCACGCCCTTGGGCTTGCCCGTGCTGCCCGAGGTGAAGATGATGTAGTACACGTCGTCTGGGCCAAGCCACAAGGACTGCGTGCTTGCGGCCCCGTCCTGCGCCACGATACGCTCCAGGTCGCACTTATCCAACACGAGAGCGTTGCCGCACGACACCTCCGGAAGCGGCTCTGCGGCAATCACCAGGCTAGGAACGACCTCGCGCACGATGTCCTGCAGACGTCCGGCGGGAACCGAGGTGTCCACCGGACAGTAAGCGCGGCCTGACTTGGAGCAGGCTAAAAACGAGACGATCATGAGCGGGTCCTTGTGCCCGTACACCACGACGGGCACGTTGCCCGGCACGTACTGGGAAATGTAGGTCGCCAGGCGATCGGACTGCTCGCCCAACTGGCGCCAGGTGAGGGACTGGCTGCCCTCGCGCGTGTTTACCACATACGCCAGGCGCTCTGGATGCGCCTGCACGTTAGAAGCGATCGCCTCAAGAATGCTCATGCAATACCCCTGATACTAGATTTGATAGAGATAACGGGTGCGCGTCGCCAGACGATTCCGCCCGAATTACCCAAACACCCGCGTGAGATAGGCCACAATGTCGTCGCTCTCGTACATGGGCACCCCATCTATGAACAGGCAGGGCACCTGGCGCTTGCCACCCACTCGCACCAGCGTTTTGGCGTTCTGCTGGCTGGTGAGGATGTTCTTGAGCGTAATCTTGTCCTGGATGCCCAGCTGCCTCATGGCACGCAGGACCTTTTGGCAGTAGGGACATGCGTCGTAGTAATACAGGTCAAGCTGCTTATCCATGGTATTCTCCTCGATTGATGGAATCGCTATCCCAGCTGCGAGCAAAAGGCCTGGATGGCCAGGTCGTCCTCACGCCTGCGCGTCTGTTTGGGGTCCACGAGCGAGAGCTGCGCCTCGAGCTGGTCGGTCCCAAAGAGCTCGGCAATCTTGCCAAAGCACTTGTCCGCATTGCCCGATGAGCTGCACACGAAGGCCGCGATGCGCTTGTTGGCAAGGGCCTCGCGTTGTTCGTTGGCAAACGTGCGAATGGGCGGGGCAAAACTGCCAGCCCAAAGCGGCGTGCCCACGATAATGCGATCGTATGCCGCAGCA
The DNA here is from genome assembly GCA_030529625.1 of Coriobacteriales bacterium. Lineage (GTDB taxonomy): Bacteria > Actinomycetota > Coriobacteriia > Coriobacteriales > Atopobiaceae > RUG440. Next base: position 37,219 of record JAUMWN010000009.1, on the reverse strand, counting down.
TCGAACTCGTAGGGCTCAAGCTGGGGCGTACTACCCATGATTACGCCTGCTCCGCCCCACAGAAACTTGCGCGCTCCCCTGTTGGGATATTCCTTAGTGGGGGTGATGCGCACCAGGTCGGCAGGCAGCTCGTCCTCGATCTGACGAGCGACCAGATGGGTGTTGCCCGACAACGAATAGTACACGACCGCTGTTCTCATTCAATCCCCCCTGTTCCACTAAAGCCATGCGACTATGGTACCCAATTTGGCGCCATCACAGGCGCATTACCCCATATTGCCCACAGATAGGCTGGGATTTGGCGACGTTGAGGACAAAGGTGCCTGGGGTGAGTACTACCCCAGGCACCAAAAAAGCTATCTGCTGCCCTTTATATAGGGAATGCCGTTTGCCTTGGGCGCAACGGACTTACCAACAAAGAGCACCAGCACCACGATGGTCATAATGTAGGGCAGCATGGACAGGACGCTTGGCGGAATGGGAATCGAGCCGCCGCCCAAAAGGATGGCCAGCGCCTGCGTGGCTCCAAAGAGCGTGCATGCGCCGTACGCGCCAAACGGCGTCCACTTGCCAAAGATCACGGCTGCAAGCGCAATAAAGCCATGGCCCGATATGGCCGTTTGAGTAAACTGCGAGATGATGGCGATAGTCATGGACGCGCCGCCAAACCCAGCGAGCATGCCGCTCACGAGCACGCATACGTAGCGCACCCGGTACACGTTGATGCCCAGCGTGTCGGCTGCGGCAGGATGCTCGCCCACCGCGCGCATGCGCAGGCCCCACTTGGTGCGATACATCACGAACCAGGCGACAACGGTAAGCAGCAGCGCGATTACGGTGGTCACGTTCACGTTGAGGTTGGCCCACACCGTGTTGGCCATCCAGCCGTCCCCAAAGATCTTGGGCAGCTTGGCTACCACCGGCGTCATGGCCGCGCCCGAGAAGAGGCTGCGGCATGCAAACAGGGCAATGCCGGGGGCCAGCAGGTTGATGGCCACTCCCGACACGGTTTGGTCGGCCGCAAACGTTATGGACGCGATGGCATGCGGAAGCGCCATGAGCGCCCCGCACAGCCCCGCGACGATAAAGGCAATCCAAGGGTTGCCCGTAAAGTAGCTCGTTGCCGCGGCTGCAACGGCACCAATCACCATCATACCCTCGATGCCTATGTTGGTGACGCCGGAACGCTCCGATATCACGCCGCCTAACGCACCATACACCAGCGGGGTTGCATACATGAGGGTTATGCCCAAAAGTAGAATGACGTTGTTCATGCTATGCCTCCCCTTGCGTTACGTCAGCGTTCTTGGAATCGTTCCTCTTGGACCTTTTCTCCAGCCATCTGGCAACCTTGGGCGCCATGCCGGGAAGTGCCGTAAAGAACACGATCGTGCCAATCATGATGTTTATTACCTCCGAAGGCACGCCCACGATCTGCTGCACCGTCATGCCGCCATACACCAGGCCCGCAAACAGAATGCTCGCCGGTATGCATCCCAGCGCGGAGCACCCGGCAATAAAGGCCACCGCGAGGCCGTTGAACCCGTAGCCCTCCTGCGCGCCGAGCGTTGCCAACGTGTGGGGCGAGATGCCCGTGATGTTGAGCGCGCCGGCAAGGCCGCAGATGGCGCCCGAGATAAGCATGCACAGCACCACGCTGCGCTCCACGCCAATGCCCGAGAACTGCGCGGCGTCCTTGTTGTAGCCCACCGCACGCAGCTCATATCCCAACTTGGTCTTTGCCAGCAGCACGCTCACGAGAATCGCCACGAGCACGGCCACGACAAACCCCAGGTTAAGATCGGTCTTGAGCAGGATGTCGCGCAGCCAAGGGCGTTGCACCAGGTACGCGATGCCTTCGTCCGACATCTTCCATTGCGGCAGGATCATCGTGTAGCTCTGCGCGTGAATGGGCAGCGCCGTGTTTGAGTTGGGGTTGTGGAACGTATTGGACTGCACCACGAAGTTGCACAGGTATAGCATGATCCAGTTGGTCATGATGGAGGTGATCACCTCGTGGATGCCCAAGCGTGCCTTGAGAAAGCCGATGAAAGCCCCCAGCAGGGCGCCTCCAACGATACCGGCAAGCACCACGAGCGGCACCTGGATGATGGCGGGAAAGTCGCAGAGCACGCCTACCATGGTGGCGCATATGGTGCCCGCGATATATTGTCCTTCCGCACCAATGTTAAAGAGGCCGGTCTTGAACGCAAACGAGACCGCAACACCGGTAAGGAGTATGGGCGTTGACTTGATGATCACGTTGGCAAGGTACTTGGGCTTGCCAAAGGCACCATAGAGCAGCGTGGCGAACGTCTCGAACGGGTTGTAGCCAGTCGCGGCCACGACCACGGCAGCAACCACAAGCCCCACGAGCACAGCAATAAGGGTGTTCGCATACGGTCGTCTAAAGAAGCGAATCATGCCCCTCACTTGCCCTCACCTCCTGCCATGAGCAGGCCAAGCCGCTCCTCGTCCACCGTTCCCTGGGCAAACTCGCCCACAATCTTGCCGTGATAGATAACCGCAATCGTGTCGGACACGTCCATCACCTCGTCCAGCTCGTAAGAGATGAGCAGTATGGCCGCACCGCGATCGCGTTCGGCTATGAGCGTCTTGTGGATGAACTCGATGGCACCCACGTCCAGGCCACGCGTTGGCTGGAACGCGATGAGCACCTTGGGCGCATGCGCCACGCCACGCGCGATGATCACCTTTTGCTGGTTGCCTCCCGAAAGCCCGCTGATGCGCTCGTCCTCGCAACCGGCGGGCCGGATGTCGAACTTCTCGATGAGCTCCGCAGAGAACTCATGCAGCCTGTTGTAGTCCAGCATCAGGCCCTGTCCAAACTCGTCGTTGTTGTGATGCTCGAGTACCGAGTTCTCGCACACCATCATGGGCAGGACCAGGCCCCAGCGATGCCGGTCGGAGGGAATGGTCGTCACGCCCTGCTCGATCACGTTGCGCGGTGTGGTGTTTTGCACCTGCGAGCCGTCCACAGAGATGGTGCCCGACTGGGCGCGCGCCATGCACATGATGGCGTCCACCAGCTCGTGCTGACCGTTGCCGTCCACGCCCGCGATGCCCACGATCTCGCCCGCGCGCACGTCCAGGTCCAGGCCGCCCACCTGCTCGATGCCGCGCTCGTCCTTAACGTGCAGGTCACGGATGGACAGGACCGGCTCGCCGGGATGCGCCGGGGTCTTCTCCACCTTGAGCGTGACGTTGCGGCCCACCATTCTGGACGCCAGGTCGTTCTCGTCGGTTTGCGACACGTCCACCGTGCCCATGTAGGCGCCGCGGCGGATGATGGTGCACTCGTCGGCCGCGCGCAGGATCTCCTTGAGCTTGTGGGTGATGATGATGATCGTCTTGCCCGCAGAGGTGAGGTCCTCCATTATTTGGATGAGCTTGTCGATCTCCTGGGGGGTGAGCACCGCCGTGGGCTCGTCTAGGATGAGGATCTGGGCCCCGCGGTACAACGCCTTGAGAATCTCTACGCGCTGCTGCATGCCAACGGAGATGTCCTCTATCCTGGCATCGGGGTCCACGTCAAAGCCATACTGCTCGACCAGGTGCACCACCTCCTGGCGTGCCTTGCGCATATCCAGGATGCCCGCCGCGCCGCACACTTCGTCGCCCAGAATGATGTTTTGGGTAACGGTAAAGTTCTCCACGAGCATAAAGTGCTGATGCACCATGCCAACGCCACGTTTGATCGCCTCGGTGGGGCTGGATATGTCCACCAGCTCTCCGTTGAGGTAGGTCTGCCCCTCGTCGGCCCGGTACAGACCATAGAGGATGTTCATGAGCGTGGTCTTGCCCGCACCGTTCTCGCCCAGGATGGCGTGGACCGTTTGCTTGCGCACGGCCAGGTTCATGTGGTCTAGCGCCGTAAACGCGCCAAAGCGCTTTACGATGTCGCACATTTTTACCGCGTAGGTCTCGTCTTGCTCCATGCGTCCCTCCTTTCGCTCTATGCTTGGTGACTAGGCCATGCCCAGCCCGGACACGAACTTCTCGTACTCCTCGTTGGACGCGGGTGCCACCACGTCACCCTCCTTGATCCTGTCGATGAGGGCAAGTGCGTCTTCGTACACCTGCGGGTCCATGAGGCTGTGCTCCTCGGCAATGCCCATGTACTCGCCTTCGGCAAGCGTAAGCACGAGGTCCTGGCCACCGGCTATCTTGCCGTCTATGAGCTGGGGCGTGAGGTCGAACAGCGCGGTGTCAACGCGCTTTATTGCCGAGGTGAGCACGTTGTTGGGAGCCAAGTAGGACTGATCCATGTCCACGCCTATGGCAAACTTGTTCGCCTCCTGTGCCGCCTCAATCACGCCCACACCCGTGCTGCCGGCCGCGTGGTACACCACGTCCACACCTTTTGCGAACATCTTTTGAGCGATGGACTTGCCCTTTGCGTTGTCAGTAAAGGACTGCGCATACTGGCGCGGAACCTCGATGTGCTTTCCCAGCTCATGGGCGGCATATGCCACACCACCCAGGTACCCATACTCGAAGGCGTAGATGTTGTCGGACTCGATGCCTCCCACGAACCCCACCTGGTCCGTTTGTGTGGTCCTGCCGGCGATGTAGCCCACCACGAACGAGGGCTCCTGCGCTGCGAAGAGCACGCCGGTAAGGTTGGACGAGCCGCTGGTGCCGGCGTCGACTATGCCAAACTTCACGTCCAGGTCGGGGTTGATCTTTGCCGCGAAGGACACCGCGTCGTACATGGCAAACCCAATGGCCCACACGAAGTCGGCCCCGTAGTCGATGGCCTTGTCGATGTTGGTGGCGTAGTCTGAGTCGAGCCTGGACTCGATGTAGGACACGTCGTAGCCCAGCTCGTCGCGCAATCGTTGGAGGCCCTTCCACGAGAGCTCGCAAAAGCCCTGGTCGTTGATGCCTCCCACGTTGGTTACCATCACGACCTTGCGGGTGCCGTTGGCACCTCCGTCCGTCGCGCCACCTTTTCCGCAACCCACCAGCGATAGCGCACCCATGCCCGCGCCAATGAGCAGCGTTCGACGCGTTAACTGCACCTTCCCCATGTCACCCCTTTCTAAAGCGGTCTTCATGGGTCTAGTCTACTGCATCAATGTTTCCGTAACCCGTCTATCCGACAAAAGGTGGGCGTCTGCCGTCACAACCTGCACTCGGGGGACTGTCCCCCGAGTGCAGGTTTGGGGCTATGCGGCCTCGGCGACGGACTCGTCTTCCTCGCCGTCAGTCTGGCTTTCCTCATCGCCAGAGCTGGAGTCGCCGGACTGCTCGTCCCCTGTGGTGGCGTCGCTTGCCTGCTGCTTGATCGTGGCTTCCAACTCGGCCAAGACCTCGCGGTCTTCCTGTGACAGCTCTCCGTCCGACTTGAGCAGGTTGCTCACCAAGGTGGCTCCAACCTTGAGCGCATCCTCATCCGACAGCTCGGTGGAGTCCTCCGTGGACGTTCCCGCCTCAGCCGTCTGCTCGGTCGCGGCATCCTGCGACACCTCGAGCGACTCGGGGGGATCGATGAGGTAGAGCGACCACAGGATGCCGCCAATAACCGCAATCACCACAAATATTATGTTCATGGTGTCTCGGGGAACCTGCGCGATAAGACGCTCGAGCAGCGGGTATACAATCCAAGCGATTATGGATGCCGCCACGCCAAAGGCGAGCATATTTTGCAGGCACACCTGCCCCATGAGGTTGCCAAAGTTCTCACGGTAGTCCCAGAGCTGATAGTTGGAGTTGACGATAAGTCCCATAAAGAACTCGATGGCACCGCAGGTGATCGCGTTGGCCACAAAGCTCAGGGTGTAGGCAATGGCGGGTTTAAAACGCTTGAGCAGGAACTGCCACAACGGGTAGAGCGCCAGAGCGATAACCACGACGGCCGCGCCCTCCATGGGATAGGGATAGAGCCAGTCGCGCCACAGCATGGTGTTGGAGGGATCGTACTCGCCCTGCACCCAGCCCAGGCGAATAAACTGGCACAGCCCGGCCTCCATCCAATGACCCAGCACCGAGAACACAATAAAGTAGATGATGAGGTTGCGCACAAACGGCCAGCCGCTACGCTTGATCTCGGTCTGCGTGCGCGGCTTGAAGCTGGAGAAGTCGTTTACGAACACGGCGTCTATGCGGCTGGAGAGCGCAAAGTACAGGATGAGGAAGACGTTCCACACACCAATGCCAAAGAACTCCACTGAGGTGGTCTTCCCGGACAGGAACCAGCTCACGATATAGGTGACCAGGCAGAAGGCCGAGGTGATGATCACGCACTCCTTGGCCCTCTTAAAGTAGTTGATAAAGAACCAGAAGCCCACGCCCTGGAGGATGATCGTTATCCAGCTGAAGATGGTCATCGAGTTGTACACGATGGAGTCGCGTGAGGTGAGCAGCAACGTTGCCAAGGTCATGGCAATGTTTATGATGTAGATTACCTGCACCACGCGCAGGAAGCCCAGCTTGCCTGGTTGGCTAAACTTAATGGCGTCGTAGGCGGTCTTCGCTGCCTTCGTCGCCTCCTTGTGCGCTTTCTTCGCCTCGCGTCGCGCGGCCCTCGCACGCTTGCGCACTTCCTTGGTCTTCTCGCGGTCTCCCATGTTCTCGGCAATCACCGCGAGGCGGTTCATCTCATCCGCCTGCTCATCGGCCTCCATGGCCTCGCCCACGATCTTTACGGCGTCTTGGGCATTCTCCTGGGCCACTCTGGTAATCTCCGCGCGGTCCGCCTTGCCCGTTGAGAACGCGGCATCGATGGCCTGCTCGGCCTCATCGAGCATCTGCATGCGCTTCTCGGCCTCGGTAAGCTCCTCCTGCTCCTCGACCTGCGGTTTCCTGAAGATCGACGGCATCTTCCCTCCCCCACTCGAACCTTGCTCAGCTGTTTGGCAAGACGTATCTTACACGATTGTCGACTTTGGGCATAACGCGTGACGGACAAAGCACCGGGCGGCGACTCGCTGCAGAGCTAGCGCGCCCCACCGGAGCGGACGCCACGCTTCTTGGGAACGTAGGGTCCAATGAGCGCGCGGAAGTCAGGCGAGTTGGCGTCAGCCGTCTCGCATGGCGGCAGGTATGCCGTCCCCACGAACTCCGACAGCAAGGTGTGGCGCCAGGTGATGCCGCGAGCCGTTTGCGCATACTGGGCGCACGCGTCGAAGCTTTGGAGGTCACGCTTTGTAAACGCCACGGCATGGTGTCCCGTATAGAATCGCTCGAAGTCCAGCGTGCGCATCTTGGCCAGCGTCTGCCGGTACTCGGTAATGCCCAGGCTCTCCTCCAGGAACAGGCACATCACCGGCGTTACCGCATCGCCCGAGAGCAGCACCGATCTCTCCTGCACCAAAAAGCCCATGGAGCCCGCGGTATGCCCGGGAAGCGCCACGGCCTCAAGCGTTAGGCCGCCCAACTCAAAGCGGTCACCTTCCGCAAGAGGCAAAACACGCGGTGCACACCCGTCTCTTAGCGCGAAGGGCACTCCCTCGCTCAACTCACCATTGCGCATCAGTTTCTCATGCACGCGGCTACCACGTTGCGCGTCCCGCGCCAACAGGGCGGCCTCCTCGGGAGCCGCATGCACCTCACTAAACCAGCCCGTCCCGCCCGAATGGTCGTAGTGATTGTGGGTGAGCAGAATCGTGAGCGGCAGCGTGGTAACGCGCCTTACCGCAGACTTTAGGTCGCCGTAGCCGATGGTGGTGTCCACCAGCGCCGCGGCACGCTCGCCCACCACCACATATGCGCAGTCGCCAAGGACATCCTGAATCTGCCAGATGTTTGGCTCTGCCATCCGTAACGTATAGGTATTGGTCGTCACGCCCATCACCGCAGGTTGTCTTCCGACTCCTCCTTTACGCCGTTGGCAAACCAAAACGTGAGTCCCGGAACGACGAGCGGGACCAGGCTGAGAATGCCAAAACTGCCGCCGGCAATGCTCATAACGAGCTGAATAACGCTCAAGGAAATACCCGCAAACGAGAGAATCCACGCCGGCGTAATCTTTTGGGCGTCCTTTGCGGCACGGATGCCCAGGATGCCTCCCACCACGCTCACGATGCCCGCAACGATCGAGACACCAGCGGTTACGCCCAGTCCGACGGCACCCATCGTCTGCTCGCTAGCACTCATGCCTTCGATCGTTGAGGACGCGGCGACGCTTCCCAGCATGCCAAACAGGATGCCACCCAAGAGGCCAAACACACCAAACACGATGTTGATGATGGAGATCACCATGAGTGCCTTTTGGTATTTCGTGCGTTCCATCATGCCTCCAATCCGCAACACATGCGCAAGCCGAAATCATACCACCTTTTGGTCTCAGTATCGCGCCCCCGTTCTCGAATATCGGCTGGCCAAGGCAATGGTGTCCGCTTGCATGAAGCGTGGCATCAAGTGCCGTGGGTTATACTATGGGCACCGAGCGTCTTTCTTGTGGATTAGGAGCCCGTATGGCAAAGCGACATATGGTGACCAGACTGTGGCTTATTGCACTTCTCGTCCTGACGGTGGGTCTTGTGGCCCCTCCTCACACGACATGCGCCCAAGAGTCCACCACCGAGCAGCCCGAGCTCTCGGTAGACCTCGCATCAAACGACGAGGGATACTCGGCGGTGCTCTACGACAACACCAACGGCCTGCCCACATCCGAGGCCAACGACATCGTGGAGACCAAGGAGGGCTTCATTTGGATTGGCAGCTACAGCGGCCTGATCCGCTACGACGGCAACACCTTTGAGCGTATGGGCTCCACCACCGGCGTCGCCAGCGTGGTGAGTCTGTTTGTCGACAGCACGGACCGGCTGTGGGTTGGCACCAACGACAGCGGCGTGGCCGTGCTTGAGGACGGCGAGTTCCGCTTTATCACCATGGAGGACGGGCTCACCTCGGCATCGGTACGCGCCGTTGCGGAGGACGGGATTGGCAACATCTTTGTGGCTACCACAGAAGGCATCACCCTGGTAAGCCAGGACGGCAGAATCGTGCCCATGCACGACCCGCGCGTCGACGAGTCGTACGTGCGCGACCTGTTGCCCGACTCCAAGGGCGTCCTGTATGGCGTCACCATGGAAGGCGAGGTGTTCTCCATCAAGGGCGAGGCCCTGCGTGACTTCTATACCAGCGAGCAGCTGGGCATCCCCAGCGTGATCTCGGTGCTTCCCGACCCCAACAGGGACGGATACGTGTACCTGGGCACCAAGGAGTCCAGCGTATACTACGGAAACCTCGAGGACGGCTTTGCCAACCCCAAGCGAATCGACGTCTCTCCCCTCTCGTCGATCAAGAGCCTCGCGCTGTTTGGCGACCGACTGTGGATATGCGCGGACAACGGCATTGGCTTTATGGAGGGCGACCATGTCCACCAGGTGCAAAACGTCCCGCTCAACAACTCCATCGACCACGTGGCGCAAGATTACGAAGGAAACCTGTGGTTCACCTCGTCGCGCCAGGGGGTGATGAAGATCGTCCCTACCAGTTCTCAAACGTCTTCGAGCGCTATGGCCTGCCGGAGGCCGTAGTCAATTCCACGTGCAGCCTGGATGGCAAGCTCTACATTGGAACCGACACGGGGCTGTGCGTGGTCGATGACAAGAGCGTCGTGTCGAGCATGCCCCTTTCCTCGGCCAGGACCGCGTCGGGCAAAGACCTTGGCCAAAAGGACCTCGTGTCCATGCTCACGGACGTGCGCATTCGCTCCATAATGCGCGACGATCAGAATCGCCTGTGGTTTGCCACCTACGGCGACTACGGGCTCATCCGCTACGAGGACGGCAAGGTAACCTGCTTCACCAACGCAGACGGTCTCCCCTCCGACCGCGTGCGCACCACCTTCCAAAAGAGCGACGGCACCATGCTAGTCGCCTGCACGGGCGGGCTCGCGTGCATTGACGGGGACCGCGTCGTAGAGGTGCTGGGCGAGGACGACGGCCTGCACAACACCGAGATCCTCACGGTGGCTGAGGCGGACAACGGCGACATAGTCGTGGGATCTGACGGAGGCGGTATCTTTGTGGTGCAGGGTAAGCGGGGATCGAGGTCCGTGAGCTCGGTGGACACGAAGTCCGGACTGCGGTCGGACGTGGTAATGCGCATCAAGAAGGACCCATCCCGAGACCTCTTTTGGATTGTGACCAGCAACTCCCTTGCCTACATGGACGCCAACTACCACGTGACCACGATCAACAACTTCCCGTACTCCAACAACTTCGACCTGTACGAGAACAAGGCAAGCGAGATGTGGGTGCTCAGCAGCAACGGCATCCACGTGGTAACCGTGGACGAGCTGCTCAAGAACGGCTCCATCACACCCGTCTACTACGGTCGAGACAACGGTCTGCCATGCATCGCCACGGCAAACTCCTTTAGCGAGCTCACGCCAGACGGCGACCTGTACCTTGCCGGCACGACCGGCGTCGCCAAGGTCAACATCGACGTGCCGTTTGAGAGCGTCGACGACATAAAGATGGCCGTCCCCTTCGTGGAGGCGGACGGAGAGATGCTGTACCCCGACGCCGAGGGCACCATCTACGTCCCAGCCTCCGTGTCCAAGCTCACCATCCACCCGTTCGTCTTTACCTATGCCCTGCTCAACCCGCAGGTGAGCTACAGCCTTGAGGGGTTCGACCAAGGCGAGACAAGCGTGCGGCGCTCGGAGCTGGCGCCCATCGACTACACGAACCTGGTGGGCGGCACGTACCACTTCAACATGCAGATTCACGACGCCATGGGGCACGGCAACAAGGAGATGTCGGTGCGCATCGTAAAGCGCAAGGCACCCATAGAGACGTGGTGGTTCCGCATCCTCTCGCTTGCAGTGCTCGCACTCGTGGTTTTTCTCATCACCCGGTGGATCTACCGCAGGAAGACCAAGGCGCTGCTCAAGAAGGAGCAGGAAGACCGCCTCTTCATCCGCGAGATGACCCAGGCGTTCGCAAAGGTCATCGACATGAAGGACAAGTACACCAACGGCCACTCGACGCGCGTGGCAGACTACACGGCCATGCTCACGCGCGAGCTTGGCTACGACGACGACATGGTGGAGCGCTACTACAACATCGCGCTGCTGCACGACATTGGCAAGATTGGTGTGCCGGCCGAGGTGCTCAACAAGCCCGGCAAGCTCACCGACCATGAGTTCAACATCATCAAGTCGCATTCGTCGCTGGGCTATCGCACGCTCAAAGACATCAGCATCATGCCCGAGCTCGCCATTGGCGCGGGCGCGCACCACGAGCGACCCGACGGCAAGGGATACCCGCGTGGCCTCACGGGCGACGAGATTCCCCGCGTTGCTCAAATCATTGCCGTGGCTGACACGTTCGATGCCATGTACTCCGACCGCCCCTATCGCAAGCGCATGAACTTTGACAAGGCCGTGTCCATCATCCGAGAGGTGCGTGGTACGCAGCTTACCGAGGACGTGGTGGACGCGTTCCTGCGCCTGGTGGACAAGGGCGAGTTCCGCGACCCCAACGACACCGGCGGCGGCACGACCGAGGACATCGACAACATCCGCAAGAACCAGAAGTAGGCGGCGCCTGCAACGTGACACTGGGGTGATGCTCCCCCCAGTGTCACGTTGCAGGCAATACGTCGTGCCGTTCCCCCGGTGCATGGAGAATAGACGCACCGTTCTCATGTACAATGGACCAATATCGGGCAAGCATGAGCGGAGGCAACATGGCATTCTCAAAACGGCTGCGTCTATTGCTTCTTTTGGCACTCGTTCCCATGGCATTATTGTGCTCGGCTTGTGGTGAGGCAAGCGTATCCACGAGCGCCACGAACACCGATCAGGCGAAGACTGCCACGCCAGACACCTCCCAGTTCCTCACTGCCATAGAGGAGGAGCCCGACACGGTGGACTTCCAATGCACCTCCATCCACTACACCATCGCCACCAACGTCTTTAACCGACTGGTGGAAATGGAGAATAGCGAGGATGGAAAGTCCCAAATCACCCCCTCCCTGGCCAAGTCGTGGGAGGAGTCCGATGACGGAAGGACCTACACCTTCCACCTTCGCGAGGGCGTAACCTATAGCAACGGCTCTCCGCTTACCGCATCCGACGTTCGTTACTCGTTTACCCGACTGCTCACGCACCCGGACTCCTGCAACCAGGACATTGCAGAGGTCATCGTGGGGGCATCACAGCTCGAGAAGGGCAAGGCCAAGGAGTTGGAGGGGTTCAAGGTCCTCGACGACCACACCTTCTCCATCACCCTGGAGGAACCCTTCGAGGCCTTCTTGGCATGCCTGTCCATGCCCGGCGCCTCAATACTGGACGAGGAGACCACAAGCGAAGCTGGCGATCTCTTTGGGACGGACCCCTCGTGTACCATTGGCACCGGCTCGTACGTGCTCACCGAGTGGGAACGCGGCAAGGGGATGGTGCTGGTCGCAAACAAGGACTGCTGGGATGGGGGCCCCAAGAACAAGGGGCTCAACCTGCGCTTTATTACAGATGCCGCCGAGATTCGCGCGCTCTTCGAGAACGGGGAGCTCGACATACTGGACCTAGACGATCAGGACAGTTCCGCCGAGAACTACATCCATGGCAACGCATACCGGGACAGGATCCAAGAGGTCCCCCAGATTGGCATCACCTACATAGCGCTCAACGAGTCGCAGACCCCGCTGAGCGACGTGCGCGTTCGTAAGGCGCTGCAGCTTGCCTTGGACCGTGACGTGCTGCTCTATGCCGTCTACAGTGGTCGCGGTCTTCTTGAGAACGGCATATTCTCGCATGGCCTGTACGGCTTCAACCCCAACCTGCCAGCCATACCCCACGACGTGGACGAGGCAAAGAAGCTCCTCAAGGAGGCTGGCTACGAAAAGGGATTCGACCTCACGTTTAGCGTGAAGTCGTCCTCCACGCAGTGGGAGCTCACGCTGGCCAATGAGGCTGCCGACATGTGGGAGGACATCGGCGTCCACACGTCCGTGAAGGTCTTGGACGAGAGCGAGTTCATGTCCCAGCGCAAGAGCAGCAAGCTCGCCTGCTACACGGCCACATGGACCGCCGACTACAACGATCCCGACAACTACATCTACACCTTCTTTGGCAACAAGGAAAACACGACCTTCCGCAGCCTGTGCTATCCCGCAGAAGACGTCATGGCTCGCGTCCGCAAAGCGCGCGGCATCATCGACCCCACAGCGCGCATCGACGAGTACCAAGACCTGGAAAAGACCATTATCCAAGACGATGCCGCCTGGATTCCGTTGTTCTCCCGAACGCGCCTGTACGTAACTTCCAAGCGCCTGCAAAACTTCCAGCATGCGTGGAACGGCTCGGTAAAGAACGTGTACAGCAAGATGTCAATCCAAGAGCAACCCTAGCGGCAAGGAGCGACGTCCGTGCATTCCATCCGCTTCAAGGCAATCGCAATCACCATTGCTGCGGTCCTCACGGCCGTCCTCAGCGTGTCTGTGGCAAGCTTTCTCATCATACAGACCGAAATCGAAAATCGCTCTGTGGAGATGATGAACCTCATCGCCCAAGACTCTCGCAAGTCCATCGAAAAATACACGGACGGCATCGTGCAATCGGTGCAGATTACCTCCAACCGTGCGGTAGACATGCTCGACAGTGTGGTGCTCGCACGAGACGGCGTGGTTGGCGCCAATGGCAATCAGGCCGAGCGAACCCCAGAGCAAGTGGAACACTTGGATACCTATCTGGCCGAATACACCAACGCGATCCAAGCTGAGTTCTCGTCAGTGGCCAGTCGAACAAACGGTGCCATCTCGTACTACTACTGCATTAGCCCCGGCGTGAGTACAACCGAACACGGTTTCTTCTATTCGCGAGCTGGAAGGTCGGGATTTAGCGAACAGGAACCCTTGGACGCAAACAGACTCGACCCCAGCGATCCGAATCACGATACGTGGTACTACACGCCCATCAAGGCCGGGTCGCCAGCGTGGGTAGGCCCCTACGAGGCGAGGTTTTTGGGTTACGAACCCGTGTGTTCATACGTCGTACCCATATACAAGTCCGGCACGTTTATTGGCGTGCTGGGGATGGACATCCCCGTGGAGGAGTTCGTGTCACTCGTGAGCTCCATCCACGTGTACAATACGGGATTCGCCTGTCTGCTGGACAAGAACGGACAAGTCCTCTACTACCCCGGCCTTGCGCCAGGCGGCACCCTAAAGTTGCCCATCGACGAGGAGGTGCTGCGCCAGGAGGACAATGGTGACGCGCTTATTCGCTCTGTGCGTGACGACGTGGAGTACCAGATGTCGTTTACCACGCTCGCCACAGGCATGAAGCTCGTTATTGTGGCGCCAACCTCGGAGGTCTACGCATCGTCTGTGCGACTCACACACGTGATCCCGCCCATAGCGGCAATCGTCATCATCCTGTTCGCCTGTCTCACCTTCCTGGCCATGCGCCACGTGACCAGTCCGCTCCAAAGCCTCACGGCAGCCTCCCGCAGACTGGCCGAGGCAGACTACGACGTGGAGCTGGGCTACCGGGGTCACGACGAGGTTGGCGCACTCACTGACGCCTTCCAGCGCATGCGCAACCAACTACAGACCTATATCGCCGACCTCAACCAGAGGGCACAGACCGACGACCTCACGGGCCTGCCCAACCAGAGGCACTTCTTTGAGCTTGCCGCAGACGAGCTGCGGCTATTGCTGGACAACGGGGAAAGCCCGGTGCTCTTGTACTTTAACCTCGTGGGCATGAAGCAGTTCAACAGACAGTTTGGGTTCGAGGAGGGGGACCGAACCATCCGCAAGGTCGCGCGCATCCTGGCCCGCCATTTTGGCGAGCAGCACGCAAGCCGCTTTGGGCAAGACCATTTTGCCGTCATCACCAGCGACGACCGCCTTGAGGAGCGACTCTACGAGGTGTTTGACGAGTGCAGCTCGGCCAACGGCGGCAACATGCCGCCTGTGAGCGTGGGCATCTATCGGTACAGCATGGGCAACGTGGACGTGAGCGTGGCATGCGACCGTGCTAAGCATGCATGCGACAGGCGCAGGGGTTCCTACTATTCCGGCTTCCGCTACTTCGACGAGAGCATGCTCAGGCAGGCAGAGGTCTTCCGCTACGTGGTCAGCCACCTGGACCAAGCCCTGAGCGAGCGATGGATTCAGGTTCACTACCAGCCAATCGTTCGTTCCGTCAACGGCAGGGTATGCGACGAGGAGGCGCTTTCTCGCTGGGTCGATCCCAATCGCGGCAACCTGTCACCTGCCGAGTTCATAACCGCGTTGGAAGACTCCGGTCTCATCTACAAGCTTGACCTGTACGTACTCGACCAGATTCTGGAAAAGATTCAACGCCAACAGGAGGCTGGACTCACCATCGTTCCCCACTCCGTCAACCTGTCCCGTGCCGACTTCGACTCCCTGGACATGGTTGAGGAGATTCGCAGGCGGGTGGACGCAGCAGGCGTCTCACGCGATCGCATAACGATAGAGATAACCGAAAGCATCATTGGCAGCGACTTTGCGTTTATGAAGCAGCAGGTGGAGCGCTTCCAGAGCCTTGGGTTCCCCGTGTGGATGGACGACTTTGGCAGTGGCTACTCGTCACTCAACTTCTTGCAGAGCATCAAGTTCGACCTCCTCAAGTTCGACATGAGCTTCCTGCGCAGGATTGACGAGGGGACCGACGGCAAGATCATCCTCACCGAGCTCGTGCAGATGGCGACCGCCCTTGGCGTGGACACGCTGTGCGAAGGCGTGGAGACGCAGGACCAAGTGCGCTTTCTGCGCGAGATTGGCTGCTCCAAGATGCAGGGATTCTACTACTGCAGGGCAATACCCCTTTCGCAGATTATTGATCGCTACCGGTCCGGCACCCAAATCGGCTACGAGAACCCTGCCGAGTCAGACTATTACGAGGCGATTGGCAAGTTGAACCTGTTGGATCTCACGTCTATCGTGCAAAAGAACGACGGCACGCTGCACAACATCTTTAACACGCTGCCCATGGGCGTAATGGAGATCAAGGGAGACCGGGCGAGCTTCGTACGCACGAGCCAGTCGTATCGCGACTTCGTGATGCGTTACTTTGGGTTCGACCTCGCCAATCCCGCACACGACGTATTCTCCAACCCTACCAAGGAGGAGTCCCAGTTCGTCCGGCATGTCCAAGCGTGCGGTGACACCGACAGCCTCGTCTTCTTTGACGAGGTGATGCCGGAAGGACACGTGGTGCATTTCCTCGCCCGGTCCGTACGCACGAATCCCGTTACCAACACCACGGCCGTCGCCATAGCGGTCCTTTCCATTGACGAACCATCCCGCGCGAATCACGCCTCCGTGCCGCAAATCCCGGCAGAGGGGCTCGCGCGAAGTCTTGGGCAAGAAGCTGGGGGTGCGTAACGTGCGATCCATACAGACAAAGACGACCCTACTTACGGTATGCGCCGTCATCGCCTCACTCACCATCGCCACCATAATGGGGGCAGTCGCCATACGAGACATTGGCAAGTCGGACTCCGACCAGCTGCTCACGCTGCTGTGCGAGTCGGGCGAGAAGAACCTGGATTCCTACTTCGAAAGCGTGGCGCAGTCGGTCCAGATGGTCTCGGCATACGTGGAGTCGGACCTAGAGGGGCTGGCGCCCAACCAGCTCGACGCGCACCTGGAGCGGGCCAAGGACATCTTTACCAAGATGACGAACCGCACCAACGGCGTGCTCACCTACTACTATCGCATAGACCCCGAAGTCTCCAACACATCCAAGGGGTTTTGGTTCGTGAACACCAACAACGAGGGGTTCAAGGAGCATGAGGTAACCGACATCACGCAATACGACACCAGCGACACCACCAAGCTCGTGTGGTTCACGGTCCCCAAGAGCACGGGAGAGCCTGTGTGGTTGTCTCCCTACATTACCGAGAACCTGGGCACACGCGTAATCTCGTACAACGTTCCCGTTTACTGGAGAGGTCGCTTTATTGGCGTGATCGGCATCGAGATAGACTACGCCACCGTGGCCACTCAGGTGCGCAACATAACGCTGTACGAGAACGGGTACGCGTTCCTGGTAGACGAGACGGGCAAGCTCGTCTACCACCCGCTCATTGATTTCACGGCCTTGGACGAACCCGTTGAGGTGCCACCCGAGCTGATGAGCGAGAACTCCCACATCCGCTACGTCTACGAGGGCGTGAAGAAGGTGGCCGTGTGGCTGCCGCTGAGCAATGGCATGCGCCTGTATGTATCGGTGCCGGTCGCCGAGGTCGACGCCGCCTGGGTGCGCCTCATCTGGCGAGTGTGCATAGCATCGGTCGTGCTGCTGCTCGTGTTTATCTTTATAACCATCGGCTTTACCAAGCGCATAACCAAGCCTCTGCAGGAGCTCACCGAGGTCGCGGAGCACGTGAACGAGGGCGACTACAGCTGCGAGCTCTCCTACAACAGAGACGACGAGATTGGCACCCTCACCGCCGCGTTCAAAAAGCTCATGTCACATCTGGGCGTGTACATTAAGGACCTCAACGACCGCGCCTACGCGGACGCGCTCACGTCAGTGCGCAACAAGGGTGCCTACGACGTGTTTATACAGGACCTCCAAGCCAGCCTACATGAGCAGACGGAGGAGCCCAAGGAGTTTGGCGTGTGCATCTTTGACTGCAACGACCTCAAGACAATAAACGACCAGGACGGACACGACAAGGGAGACCTCTACCTCAAGGGCGCCTGCGCCATCATTTGCGACGTGTTCGACCATAGCCCCGTCTTCCGCCTGGGCGGGGACGAGTTCGTCGTGATCCTGCGCGGCAGCGACTTTGGCAATCGAGACTACCTCATTGAGCTGTTCGACGAGACCTGCGCCAAGCGCAGGGAGCAGGCTCAAAACCCGTGGGAGCGCATTGACGTGGCACGTGGCCTTGCGGTGTACGACCCCGACGTGGACGACACGGTGAGCGACGTGGTGCGCCGCGCCGACAAGCTCATGTACGAGGACAAGTGGAGTCACAAGAGCAAGCGCTAACGCTGAGTTGTACTGGGGGACAGTCCCCCGTGTTCAGGGGACTGTCCCCCCAGTACAACATATGGGACGGCCGGGCAGAGGAACAATCCCCTGCCCGGCCACCGCCGACGAACTATCCCAACCCTTCGCTCAGACTACGCGCCCTTGACGCGCTTGAGCACAACATTGCCGCAGATGATGCCCATGACCACCACGAGGACCATCAGCAGGACAAAGACGATCGCACGCATGGGCGTGCCGGAAAGCACGATGGCAGCTCCGCTCAGGACGGCACCGGCACCTGCGTCCACGATAGTGGCGCACAGACCAGCGCCCGCAATCACCTCAAACGGGGTCGACACACCAAGAATTGCAAGCAGCATGCCCAATGCCGCATGGCCCAGCAGTACCGCAGGCATGGGCAACGGAGTAAGCTCAATCAGGGCCTGGCCCTCAGCTGAGAAAAGACCACCTACAAGGAAGGCATACAGGAAGACTATCGGGCCGGGATCGAGGCTGTTTGCTGCCACAACATTCATCGAGGCGAGCACACCAGGAGTACGGGCCAGCAGCAGACCGAGCACGATGCCCAACACCACGAACGACCCAAGCATGACCGCCGCAAACCTGCAGGCAGCTTTGGTGCCGGAACCGGGAGTACCGCCTTCCTCCATAGCGCCACGCATAAAGGCGCCAGAGACGGCATCCACGATGCCGCAAAACATGATACCCGCACCAAAGCCGCCAATCTCTTCGAGTTTCCGGTAGGAGCCGTTAAGCACCAGTACCATGCCAACGAGGCCCAAAAGTGCCAGCGACACGGGAGACACAAGGGCGGGGACAGGCAAGACCATGCGCACCACTGTCATGATGCATTGCATAAACGACGCGATAAGGCCGCCTACAACGAAAGCCCCGACAAGCTTTTGCCCAACACTTCGCTCCATGTTTGGTTCCTTCCTCAATCGCTATCCTATATCCCCCGTACCGAGATGCGTCCCTCCAGCAACAGCTTGTGCATGAGGTTCTTGCCGTGATCCTTGTTGTCCAGTGTCTTGCCGTAGGTAGCAAGGAGCTTGGACACGCGACGCACCATGTCGGCGCGTACCTCCTCCTGGGTAACGCCCTGCCATGATCGATAATAAAAGATGAGTTTCGTGTTTCCGCCATACAGGTTGACCCCGTCAAAGATGGACTGGAAGTATGCATAGTCGGCCACCCCCAGCGAGTGGCCAAAGAACTTGATGGCGCTCGTCCTAGAGAAGCCGATTCCACCGGCAGCCGTATCGTATATGGCCTTGCTCATCTTAGTTCCCATGGATGCCACGCGATACGTCTTGGTAAACGGCAGGACGTCTAGGTCACCCATACACTCCGTGCCATCAATGCCAAACACCACCTCGCCATCCAGATTGCCGTGGATGTTTACCATGTTGTCCTCGGCGATTCCACAATCCAGGTGCGCAAACGGCTGGGTGTAGTTAAAGGTGAGCAGCGACGTCTCGCCCTCGCCCGACCCTCCCCATGGGGTCTCATCGTCGCGCAGCTTTGCGAGCAGCGCGGACGCATCGGCAAAGTATGTGCTGGTATGGGCCACCTGTTTGGCCAAAAACGCTGAGAAGAGCCGCTCAAGGCGCCGCAACTCGGCGTGCAGCAGGGCCAGCAGCCCAATCCTGTCCATGCGAACGGCAGCTCTTCTCCCCTGCGTCATCCACACAAACCGGGCTACGTTGCCGAGCATGTATTCCTCGTCGCCCTGTTCGTCCTCCAGCCGACCGTCGCAGGTTGCCTGCTCGGCGTTGGGGTCGGCAAAGGGGTAGTGTCGCACTTTTTGCAGGGTGCGCTCAAGGTAGCTGTCTTTGGCACCGTCGCACGTTGCGGGCAGCACCCAGCGTGCCATAGTCTCCTCCACCTGACACCAGTTGGATCCCCGCTCCATGCGCAGGAGGAAGTCCCACAGCGTGAGGTCGGCCTCTCGGACGGCATCGCACCATGCCTGCCTCCCATAGTCGACAATCTGGTCGATCTGCAGCAGTCTGCTTCCAAAGAAGTCGAAGTACTTGGACTTGAGCCCGCAGGCAAGGTCGAACCCATTGCCCACCACAATGAGCTGATGCCTATTGAACACGTCATCATACAGTGCGCTCTGCTGCCGCAGGAGCTCGTCGATGTCGGCCATCATCCCATCCCTTCGCTCGCCCTACCTTGCATTGTACTCCCCCATGCCCTTCTCAGTCCCCGACCCGTCCCATCCGTGCACTCGCATAAGGGAGAATCCCCTATGTAGCACGCGGAGCTGTCCAAATACGAGCGATGCCTTCCCTGCGCACCAAGCGGCACGCAGGGGAGGCGCTTCGTCAACTACGGTATGAGGTGGAGACGCTACTCGTTCAGCTCCTCCTCAACGCGCTCGACGAGCTCGCCAAAGGTCTTCATCTTCATGACCTCGTGGATGGTGACCTCAGCGTCAAGCTCGTTCTCGATGGTGGAGGTGAGGGCGATCATCCTCATCGAGCCCTTGCCCAGCTCGTCAAAGGTGGTGTCGGCGGTAATTCCGCCGTCGTACTGGTAGGCGGTCTTCGCAAAACCCGCAAGCTGCTCAACGTGAACGGGGGACGGGTTTGTTGTTCACGCCATGCTTCCAAATGACTATAGACTGAGGGGAGACGGGCGTGAACGTCAAACCCGTCCCCCGTTCATACGCGCTATCACCATAGACTGAGGGGAGACGGGCGTGAACGTCAAACCCGTCCCCCGTTCACGCTCTTCTTATATCGCGTGACGACGTGCATGGCGTGGGGGACTACGGCGAGCAGCTCCTGGAAGAGATCGCCGCCCTCAACGGGCTTTCCTGTGGCATCTCCAGCACCTACGATCGCGTGGTGCGCACGCGTGCCGCATACCTACAGGCCCTGCGGGCCTTGCGTGACTACGACGAACAGCATGGCGGTGACCTCATGGACACGCAGTACTGCTACCTGCAGGTGGCCGGACCAACCACACGCGCCGCTCAGATGCTCACGCTGCACAAGAACACGCTGCTGTATCGTCTCAACCGCATTCGGCAGATTCTTGGCATTAACCTGGCAAGCGGAGAAGATCTCTTCCAGCCGCAGATGAGCTTTCGCATTATGCTGTATCTGGGTCTCTTTAGGCCGCGCCTCGTGATGGCGCGCGAGCAGCTTCGGGGATAGCGCCCCATAGGGACGCAAAGAGACCGTTTGGGTATTCGTGGGTACATGGATGGCCGATACGCGTAGAATGCTGTCCGTTGATTACGTTTTTGGGAGCCCTCCATGGACTTACGCTCGATATTCATATCAAATGGCGTGGGCGTGTTTATTCTGCTCATGCTGCTGTACGTGTCACGAGCCAAAATCATAATGAACCGTGCCGAGGACCGGCTGTACTCGTTCATGGTGTTTGGCGTCATGCTGGCATGCGTGATGGAGGCGTCCTCCTACGCCCTCGACGGCAGGCTCTTTCCGGGCGCCAAACTGCTCAACTACATAGCCAACACCTATCTTTACTCGGTGAACCTGCTCTTGCCCTTTGCAGTGCTGGCCTACGTGGACCTCGGTCTGTGCGGGGACACCAAGCGCATTTGGAGGTGCTACAAGCCCCAGATTATTATTGGCATCGCTATGTTTGCAGCCAATGCAATCAACTTCTTTATTCCCATCTCGTACTACATCTCTCCCCAGAACGTATACGAGCGCAGGCCGTTTAGCTATGTGTACTACATCGTGATTCTGTACTACTGCATAAGCGCCATGGTCGTGACCAGCCGCTACGAGAAGGAAAATGGCGCCAAAGCCTTCTTTAGCATTCATATGTTCCTGCTGCCCATTCTTGTTGGTGCGGGACTGCAGTTTATGTTCTACGGCCTGTCGCTCGCCTGGCTCTCCGCGGCCATTGGCCTGACCGGCCTGTACATGATGCAGCAAAACGAAATGGCGTTTGTGGACGTGCTCACCGACACCTACAACCGGCAATACCTCAACCACATACTCACGGCATGGGTAGGCCGCAGCATCGACTTTTGCGGCGTGATGATCGACGTGGACCGTTTTAAGGCAATCAACGATGACTACGGTCACAGCGAGGGTGACAAGGCGCTCAAGACGGTGGCAGACGTTCTCAAAGGGGCACGCGTAGACGGCGAGTGGGTGTTTCGCTTTGCCGGAGACGAGTTTGTGGTACTGCAGATGAGCTCGTCAACAGATGAGCTCGCTGCATACATGAGCAGGGTCGAGAAGACCCTGCAGGAGCGCAACAAGACAGCTGGCACGTATGAGCTCTCCCTGTCTTGGGGCATGAGTCGCTACGGATCCAACGACATAGACGCCTTTATGAGGGGTATGGACAACAAGATGTATGGCATGAAGGAGGAGCACCACCGTTCGAAGTGACGCACGCCAGACAGGCACGGACGACCCTACGCCCTCTGATAGGTGATGGCGCAGTATCCGGGGGCGATAACCTGCCTTACGGTGGCATGGTAGGTCTTCATGGTCAGCGGATCGTCGTAGTCGTACTCCACCGTTTGCCCATCCAGGGCCGCGCGCTTGGCGTGTGCGAACCATTCCTCACCAGTGTAGGGGAAGAGCTCCCGTACCCGACGCCCCACGGTCGCCTCCTCCGGCAACCCGCCATACTCTTGAAACATGCGGTTGACATAGATGATCTGGGCATCGTACAGCTCGCTGTGCTCAACGTGCGAGACGTGGTACACGCTGTAGGAGATGGGCAGGTCGTCAAAGAGCGCGAAGTCCTCTTTGGAGACGGTACGCTGCTTGCGGTCCTTCTTTTCCCTCGACGAAAGGATGCCACGCAGCAGCATAAACAGCAGGATGAGCGCCACCACAACGAGCACGATCACCGCAACCCTAAGCAAGTTCTGGTTGAGGGAATCCATCACGCCCGTTCTGGCATCCTCCGTGTAGTAATGAGAGAGCGCCGCATTTACGGTCGAGTCAGGCACGGCGCCTATGGCCTTGGAAAGGGTGGAGTACAGGACGGTGTCCTCGCGATTGACCGCCATGCAGTAGTCCATCCCTATGCCGGTGGACAGCGTGGTGAGGCCATACTTCTCGCACAGCTTTGCGATGTTGTTGTAGCGATAGTTGCTGATGAGCAGGCAGTCCGCCTGCCCGTCCGCAACGGCCTTAAGGCACTCCTGCGTGTTGACAAAGTAGATTGGGCGCCAGTCGGGAAAGTGATCCTGCAGGAACAGGTCATAGTTGGGGTTGTCCACGTTGACCGCGACCGCCACCCGGTCCTTCTGCGCAAAGCTCTTCTGGTCCGCCTCGCGCACGACTGCGGACATGTCGGTGCGCATGAGGGCCGGCGTCACAAACACCCCGTGCGTCTCGCCGTCGTAGGCGGTGAGGTTTGCGGGGAACACGCAGTCCACCTCACCGTTCGCGAGCGCGTCCATGGCGGCGGCGGCCGTTGGGTAGCCAATGGCCGTAAAGTCCAGCGTGGCGTTCTCCATGCAGTTCGAGGCGACCTCCAGGTAATCCTTGAGGGCCCCGGTAAGCTCCCCAGAGTCTGGGTCCGTCGCACAAAAGGCAAGGTAGTTGTCCTGATAGGCCACCCTGATCGCACCATGAGAGTCCAGCCATGCCTTCTCGGTGGCGTTTAGGCGCGTGCTCATGCCAGAGGACTGCAAGTACTTGGCATAGAGTTGCTGGTTGAGGTACTGATCGTCGTCGTGAATCCTGCCCATTGCGTTGTTGAGCTCCACCAAGAGCTCGGGCTGTGACTTGCTCACCGCAAAGAAGTAGTCGGAGGTGCCAATCTGGCACACCGGCACGGCAGCGTCCGCGCTAAAGAAGCCCTCCATCGACAAATACAGGTCTATGTCTCCCCGTGAGAGCTTCTCAAGATTCTGCTTCTCCGAGCCCGAGAGCTCCACGACCTCCGCCTTCACGCCGTTGGCCTTGGCCCATTCCTGGAACAGGCCAACCTGTACGCTCCCCTCGTTCGCACCCACCTTCTTGCCGTTGAACGTGGCATAGTCCTCCGGGTTGACCTCCTTGTTTTGCGGGTCGGCATACAGGTAGTACTTCTCCGTGCCCATGGGAAGGGATGAGAACAGCATGTGCTGGGCTCGCTCGTCCGTGTAGGAGACGTCGCTGAGTAGGTCAATCTTTCCGTCGGCCAGCATCTTGAGCAGATCCGACCAGCTACCCTCCACGTACTCATAGGTCCAGCCCGTGTATGCCGCGATTTCCTGCTGGTAGTCGTAGGCATAGCCCGAACGCCGTCCCTGCTCATCGATGATGTTGAACGGAGACTCGAACCAGCCAACGCGCACGATTCTCTGCTTCCCCTGTGCCTGGGCGACACTCGGCCGCAGCGCAGACAACAGCAGCATGAGGACGAGCACGAGCGCCGTGTGGACAAGACAACGATTCCGTGCTGTTGGGCTCATCTTCAACCTCCAGGCGTGCAGGGACGCACCCTACCTCCCCATCTTTCTTTTGCGCTTGTTCTCGTACATGAGCTCGTCAGCCCGGCGCAAGACGTCGTTCACGCCACGATCGTGCTGCGCGTCGTACACCGCGATTCCCATGGACACGTGCACCTGCTCCCACTCGTTGCGCGCCGAGTCGCTAATGTCGCTCATGGCGGCAGAGAATTGTTGGGCGAGCGTGTCCCTGTTGCGCAGGTCGTCGTTTTGGAGCACGACCGAGAACTCGTCGCCGCCAATCCTAAAGACGGGACTGTGCTGGAAGACGCGGCAGATGAGGCGGCATGCCGTCTGCAGGTACACGTCTCCCTTCTCGTGACCGTACCTGTCGTTGATGTACTTGAGGTTGTCGCAGTCGAATATGCCAACCGCAAACGCCACCGTCTGGTCCCCATCATCCATACGTTCCTGCAGCTCGTCCAGGAAGGTGGAGTACGCGCCCTTGTTTCGCACGGAGGTGAGCGAGTCCACGTACACGCGCTTGTTGAGGTCGTTTATGTGGTCCTTCATGTGACCGGCCAACCGCTTGAAGGTGTTGGTAAGACGGCCCACCTCGTCGTCTCGATCGTAGGCGAGGTCGACGTCGTAGTTGCCCCGGTCCACCTGGTCGGCGGCCTCGGTGAGCTCCTCCAGGGGTTTGGTTATGCGCCTGGCGTACAGCATGGTAATCGTACTCGCCACCGCCAGCACGATGCCGGCATAAAGCACGGTGTTGCCTATAAGCATGGGCCAGTCGCCCTCGGTCTCCACTACCGGCACCGCAACATTGAGGCGCATGCCGTTGCTCAGAGGCAGCCATGCGGCTATCTTGTCCACGCCGTCGTAGGTGTAACGCACAAAGGTGCTCTTGTCCACCGCCCCCTGGGGAATCTGAGGAACTTCGTCGGCCGAGAGCTTGCTCACGTCGATGCGTGGATGGAAGAACAGGTGTCCCTCCTCGTCGCACAGGTACGCATAGCCATTGTTGTAGAGCCGGATGCTCTCCACCTGCTCCGCCATGGTTGAGTAGTCGATCTCTATGCCAACGACGCCCACGAACTCGCCACGCCAGTAGATGGGAACGTTGTAGGAGATCACGCGCTTGTCCAGGTTGTCGGTAACGTAGGGCGGAAGCCAAACGGGATTGCCCTCGTTTTTGGGAACGGTAAACCACACCAGCTTGGTCGTGTCTTTCGTGTCGTATTGGCTGATGTCGGTAACCTCGTGCTCCACGAACCCCTCTCCGTCGAGGTCGGTGTACCAAAAGCCCTTCACCTTCTTGGAGACCTCCGGGTCGATGCGGTAGTAATACGTGAGGACGCCGTTGGTCTTTGAGGCCATCTCGTCAAACTGCTTCTGCACACGCTGCATGTGGCTCGCGAGCTGCTCGTCTCCCAGTCCGTCTAAGTCCGACTCCACAAAGGACGCGACCTTGCTCACCGACTTCTGCACGCTGTTAAAGTAGTAGTCGAGGTTCTTCTCTCCCGTCTCGCATAAGAGCAGGAGGAGTTGGTTGGACTCTTGCTGCTCCGTGCGGCGAATGAACAGCACGCTGAGAAGCGCCATGCTCGTAACGGTAATAAGGATTACGCACACGGTAAACAGCGTCATGCGGGTTCTTAGGGATCGCATGGCCACATCACCGCCCCACGCCCCAAAGGATGAGCTCCACCATACGGGCAGTCCTTTGGCCGCCCTCTATATTATGGATAAACGTCCCGCCCATCTTTAAGCGCCTCTTGTTCCAGTCCGTTCCCCAAGAGTATACCAGTGGCTTGGGGTGATACCATAGGGCACAAACCATCCGCCCAGAAGAATCGAAAGGGACGACAAGTGGCCAAGACGAGCGATTCCCTCATGTGCCCGGCATGCGGCGATTCCTTTGTGCCGCCGCAGTCCTCCCCGCGCTGCTTTTGCCCCCACTGCGGCAAGCCGGTTGACATAGCACAGGCCCGGGCCTTGGAGGAAATGCTCCGCTCGGCACAGGAAACGGCCCGCGTTGCCCAGGAGACAGCACGTCGTGCGCAGCAGGCCTCCATCACGGCACAGCAGGCAGCCGAGGAGTCCAAGCGGCAGGCCGCCGAGCAGGCGGCGGCCTTTGCCGCAGAACAGGCGGCCATGGAGGAGGAGCGCCGGGCAGCGGAGCAACGCGCGACACAGGAACGATTCGCGCAGGAGCGTCGGGCCGCCGAACAGCGAGCCGCGCAGGAGCGTGCGGCCAAGGCGGCCACAGAGCATCGCGCCGCCCAGGAGGCCACACAACGGGCGCAGGCACAAAGGCAGGCACAGGCGCCGCAACCCGTTACGTACCGCCATGACGCGACGGTGCGCGACACGGCAACGGGACGCGGCCTTTTTGTGGTGACGCTTCCCACGACCTGGAAGGTCGGCGAGACCCGGCTTGGTCGCGTGGACTCCGCCTCACATCCCTACAGGCCCTTTGCGAGCTTCTCGGACGGGGCCGGTAACATGATCACACTACGCGTTGACGACGCGGGAACGCAGATGAGCGATGGTATGAAGGCCGTTATGCGCACTTACGGATCGGCAATCGCAGCGCTGGACCGCACCAACTATGCGCGCATGCCCCATCCGCTGCGCCTTGCTGACGACCACATACTCAAGGTGACGCAGAGCGTGCAGGCAACCGGCCTGTGCCTTGCGCGGGAATGGGGCAGTCCCGACCTCCAGATGCGCCAGCAGCAGGCACAGAGCATGTTTCGCGCGGCGGCGCAGGCAACGGGTCCGGCGCTGCTCAAGAGCCCGTTTGCGGCCGAGTTCGTGCGCATCTACGAGTTTGAGTATGCCGGCGTGCCGCGAAGCGCGGCCGTGTACGTGCGACTGTTCGCCATCAAGGACGCCTCGGGCATCGACCTCATGCCCGTAGGCCTTGCGGGGTCGCTGGGAGGTGCCATTGGCGGGGCCATTGGCAACGCGATCGCCCGCAAGCGCTCCAAGTCCCCCGCGCAAGGCACCGCCCCGTCCGGCCCGGTTCGCACGGCAGACGCACCCGCATGGTGCGTCCCCAGCTTCGATGACTATATAAAGGGCGGCACCATCTACTGGAGCGTGCAGGGGCTCTCCGCCCTCGTCACACGTAGGGACACGTTTGACCAGTGCTTCGAGCAGGTCTTCCTGCCTTTGGTTCGTACCTATCAAATACACCAGGACGTCCTAGGGCTTTCGGGCGAGGCGGGGCGCCAGTACGCCGCAAGCGTTCAACAGGCGACGAACGCGCAGATAGCCCGCATGAACGCACAAACGCAAGCGGCACTTGCCGCCGACCGCCAGCGACAGGCCGCCTTCGACGCGCAGCTCGCGTCGTGGCACGCAAACAGCGACGCGCACCATGCGGCGTTTCGCGCCCAGACCAACGCGCAGTTTAACGACGGGTATGGCGGCAGCGCGCCGCCCGACTTCTCGGAGGCCATCCGCGGCGTGAACACGTTTGTGACCTCCGACGGGCGTGAGGTGGAGCTGGATGTGTCGGCCGACCGCGCATACGAGAACCAGGCAGGCGACGTTATTGGTGGCTCGGGCGGGTTTGACCCCGGCGCCGACTGGACCGAGATTCCCCGCGCCTAACCGCCACTGGCGACACCAAAGGTGGTTTCTGAGGTTACAATTGATGCAGCCAACGCAATGCAGTCCCAAGGAGGAGAAGCCATGAAGTCCACCATGCACCCGCTCTTTGAAAAAGCCTTGACGCGGTCCCTCGCGATCGTGGCCGCCCTCGTCCTGGCGCTCTCCGTGGTTGGCTGCGGCCAGAATGCACCGTCCACACAGGAGCAGCCAAAGGCGGAGTCGGCGCCAGCCGCGACGGAATCGGCCGCAACGGATCAAGCCGATGCCAAGACGGATGTCTCGCTAGCGTCGTGGAGCAAGGACAGTGCTTCGCTCAAAAAGCTCACCGGCTACGTGGAAGCGGTGACGAACGAGGAAAGCCCGGACTACATTGCACCGCAGGACCGCATCGCGGTCTTCGACCTGGACGGGACCCTCATGTGCGAGACGTTCCCCTGGTGTTTTGAGTACATGGTGTTTGCCGACTACGCGCTCAACAACCCCAACTACCAGGCACCCGAGGACATTGCGGCTGTGGCGCATGAGATCGTGGACTCCGCGTGGGGCAAGAAGCCCGAGGGTATGAGCACACGCCAGGCGCAGGCGGCCGCCATCGCCTATGCGGGTCTTACCCCACAGGAGCTCGAGGACTACTGCACCAAGTTCAAGCAATCCAAGGCCGAGGGATTTGAGGGCATGACGCGGGGTGAGGCATGGTACAAGCCCATGACCGAGGTCGTGACATACCTGCAGGCCAACGGGTTCGACGTCTACGTGGTTACCGCCACCGAGCGAAACGTCGTGCGCGCCATCGTGGCAGATACGCTCAACATCGAGCCCTCGCACGTGATTGGCACCGAGTACGGCTATGAGGCCACGGGCCAGGGGGACACGGCCGACGGCGACTATACGTTTAAGGACGGCGACAAGGTCGTGTTCGACGGGAGCTATGAGGGCGAGAACGCCAAGATGAGCAAGGTTGACGCGATGGTGCGCGAGATTGGCAAGCAACCCGTCCTGGCCTTTGGCAACTCGTCGGGAGACGTGGCCATGCTCTCGTACACCCTCTCGCAAAACCCCCACCCCAGCGCCGCATTCATGGTGCTGGCCGACGACGCGGAACGGGAATACGGAGATTCCGACTCTGCAAGCAAGAAGCGCACGGAGTGGGAGGACCTGGGCTATACGGTGTTCTCCATGCACGACGACTTTGCGACCATCTACGGTGACGGCGTGACCAAGAAGCCACAGGCCTAGCGGCTTGCCTGGTGGGACCCTATCTTTCTCAAACCACTACCAACGTTGGCGAACGGTAGCAATTTGAGAAAGATAGGGGTCAAAACGGGGCCTATCCTTCTCAAAACACTACCAACGTCCATAAGCGGTGGTAACGTCGGATTAAGAAAGATAGACCCCCAGAGTAAGCGTTTGCAGGCCTGAGCGCCTAACCCAATGAGAAAAGGGGCCAAACCCCTTTTCTCATTGATGCGCCCGCCCAAGCAGAGCAGGATGCGTGTCTTCGTTTTGGACCAACGATGCGGAGATGCCAGGGAACAAGTCGTCTCTTCGCAGTACATCTC
Organism: Coriobacteriales bacterium; assembly: GCA_030529625.1. Taxonomy (GTDB): domain Bacteria; phylum Actinomycetota; class Coriobacteriia; order Coriobacteriales; family Atopobiaceae; genus RUG440. The sequence continues at coordinate 7,680 of JAUMWN010000009.1, read as the reverse complement.
CTCTTGAGGGTTTCAGGCGTCTCTCCAGGCTCCTCGTCGCCAGTCTTGTACATGGCTAGCCGCTTGCAGATAAACCCTGTAGGCTATATCATGGTCTTCGGGAGGAACGACGTGAAAGATATGTTATGAATACATCGAGGACTGGCTCGACACTCAGGACGATGAGACCGTCGCCCTCGTTTTCGCGGCGCTTGAGGTGCTGCGCGACGTGGGGCCAAGTCTGGGAAGACCGCTCGTGGACACCATCACGGGCTCGAGCTTGAGAAACATGAAGGAGCTCAGACCCGCCTCTTCGGGCAGTTCCGAAGTCAGAATTCTCTTTGCCTTCGATCCGACGAGACAGGCAGTCATGTTGCTCGCGGGCGATAAGTCGATGGGCAAGAGCGGGAAGCAGAGATGGTCAGGATGGTACAAGAAGGCAATTCCCGAGGCGGAGAGGATCTACAGGCTGCACCTGGCGAAGCTGGAGGGACGAGATGAGTGAGTTGAACGAGTACCTCGCGAAGCGGGGCATCACAGAAGAACAGATGAACCAGGCAAGGGCTACCACCCAAGCGTATATCGACGCCTACGTGCTACGGGAGGCCCGAAACGAGGGCGGCATGACACAGACTCAGCTCGCCCAGGCCATGGGCGTGTCGCAGAACCGCGTGTCACGCATGGAGCGCGGCGACCTGTCGACGATGAGCCTCGACACCATTCGGCGCTACGTCGAGGCGCTGGGCGGCAAGGTCTCCCTCATCGCAGAACTGCCCACAGGAAGGGTGACGCTGCTATAGCGGCAAGTGGTAGCAGTTTGAGAAGGATAGGGGCAAAAGTTGGGCCCATCCTTCTCATAACGCTCCCAACGTTGGCAAACGGTAGCAGTTTGAGAAGGATAGGCCCCAGAGTCAGCGTTTGCGGGCCAGAGATCCTAGCCTAGGTCCTCGCCATTGGTGGCGATCACGCGTTGGTACCAGTAGAAGCTCTTTTTGCGGCTGCGAGCCAGCGTGCCTTCGCCGGCGTTGTTCTTGTCCACGTACACGAAGCCGTAGCGCTTGTCCATCTCGCCCGATGAAGCCGAGACGATGTCGATAGGTGCCCACATGGTGTAGCCCAGCAGATTCACGCCGTCCTTTTCCACCGCGTCCATCATGGCACGAATGTGCGCGCGCAGGTAGTCAATACGATACGAGTCGTCAATCGAGCCATCGGCCTCCACCTTGTCGTAGGCACCAAAGCCGTTCTCCACGATCATGAGCGGCTGGTCGTAACGCTCGTAGAACCAGTTGAGCGCGTAGCGCAGTCCCAGCGGGTCGATGGGCCAGCCCCAGTCGCTCACCTTGAGGAACTGGTTGGGCACGATGTCGCCCGCATCGCCCACACCCGGGATTCCGGCCTCGTAGAAGTTATACTCGGGGTTGTCGTCACGAGCGGCCACGGCAAAGCTCATGTAGTACGAGAAGCCAATGTAGTCCACGACACCCTTCGTAAGCACGGCCTTCTCCTCGTCCGAAACGACAACGTCGAGCCCGTTGCGCTCCCAGTAGCGGAACATGTACTCGGGGATGCGGCCCTTGGCGTGCACGTCGCAGTACCAGTAGCGCTTGTGGTCGGCCCAGGTCTTCTCCATCTGGTCAGCCGGGCTGCAGGTTACCGCATACAGCGGACAGAAGGCGATCATGCAGCCGATCTTGGCAGATGGGTCAATCTCGTGGCACGCCGCCACGGCCTTGGCGCTGGCGATGAGTTCGTTGACCGAGGCCTGGTACATGAGCTCCTCGGCGTTGTCACCCTCCTTGAGCAGCACGCCACCCTCCTGCAGCATGTGATGCGCGATGGGCGCTGCCGCCTGGTTGTTAATCTCGTTGAAGGTCATCCAGTATTTGACCTTGCCCTTGTAGCGCTCAAAGCATACGCGCGCAAAGCGCTCAAAGAAGTCGATGCAGCGCTTGTCGGCAAAGCCGTTGTACTCCGTGGCCAGGTGGTAGGGCATCTCGAAGTGCTGCAGCGTGATTACCGGCTCGATGCCCTGCTCCAGGCAGGCGTCGAACATGTCGTCGTAGAAGGCCAGACCCTCCTCGCACGGCTCGGCGTCATCGCCGTTGGGGAAGATGCGGGTCCAGGCGATGGAGGTGCGAAACGCCTTGAAGCCCATCTCGCCAAAGAGCTTGATGTCCTCGCGATAGTGATGGTAGAAGTCGATGCCCTCATGGTTGGGGTAGTTCTCACCTTCGATCACGCCCTGGGTGATGCGCCGGGGAATGCCGTTGCCGCCCGCGGTCATAACGTCGGCGATCGAGACGCCCTTTCCGCCCTGGTCCCAACCGCCCTCGAGCTGGTGCGCGGCTACCGCGCCACCCCACAGGAAATCCTTGGGAAAGTGTGCCATGCTATGCCCTCCGTCCTCGCATTATGTGCATAACTCACCATCATTATCACTGCAACCGTGGATTCCCCTATCGTGACGTCGGCAAAAGGAGCGAGGCCTGCCAAACACTGGCTGCCACACGCAACCGAGACGCATATCACGCAGTGATTTCCTCGTCTGGCTGCTGGCCGTCATGTGCCGCCCAGACACAGGGTCCAAGCTCCAGATGATCGAATCGCGCAGTAAAGGACGAGTCCTCCGGTGAGCAAGCGTACACGCCCACGCGCACCGTTCCCGCACCCTCGTGCAGATGACACACGCGCATCTGGTGCCAGACCTCGCCGTCTTCGGAGCAATCGATGCGATAATCGTCCTCTCGACGGCTCAGGCGGTACCACATGTGGCGTATATCGGCAGGTATCTCCGTTGTGGCCCAGTCACTGTAGCCATGATTGGTCACGACGCTTCCCAGGTGCTGAATCGCACCATCCTCGTACTCCACCGAGCCCTTGATCCAATTCTCGGAGTCCAGGTACATCACCACGCCACACTGGTCAAAGCGGTGCGCCGCGCCCGAAAAGTCCGTACGCACAACCAGCGAGAAAAACTGCTCGTCGGTCGAGAGCTGCAGCGCCGGCGCGTTGTCGTTACGGAAGTGGTAGTACGTCCTCTGCCACAGGTCCGTCCCTGGCTCGGTGGTCACAAGGAGCGTATCGCTCTCCAGGCGCCACTCCTTGGGTTCGCGTGTCCATACCATATCGTTAAACGATGTCATTGTAGTTCTCCCTCATTGGTGCCAGTCGCCCGTGATTGATTATAGGCTGATGGGCAAAATGGACTTCTTGCGACCTGCGTTGATATGTTGACCCGGGACAAAGGTGACGGGGACGTTTGTCCCACTTGACACGGACGCAGGACAAACGTCCCCGTCACCTTTGTCCGGACACCTTGGCACCCGCGGTTTTCTTGGCGGCCCGTTCACTCGCGTAATAGGGCAAGTGTTTGAAATCTGAGGCTCTTTCCTCCGTAGGGCGGAAACGAGCCCCGCAAAACAGTAGGTCAGGAGACCGAAAACGCAGACCCCCAATTTACGAGCCACAAAAACCAGACACTCACCCCCATCTCGCGAGTGAACTGGTGTCTGAGAAAACCGCCCGGGACCGCGCGACGTGGGCAGGCGCCCGGGGAGGGGCCTGATTACCGCGTACACTAATCGCCCGAGAAAACCCCCACCGTGTACACTAATTGCGGATTAGTGTACACGGTGGGGTTTTCTCGGGCGATTAGTGTACGCGGTGAACGATGGGAAGAGGAAAGATCGGGTAGGAGGCGCGCCGTTAGTCGGCGCGCCGTCCTCCCACACCACCGTGCGTACCGTTCGGTACACGGCACTTCGCACTTCTCATGAGCCGCTCCCTCCCGCGGGCCCCGCCCGCATAGACAAAAACATGGACAGTTAAACATTACCACTCCCCCGCGACGCCCCTGCCCCGCAGACAGCGCCGGGGAGGTGCAATCGTGGCACGAGTTCGCCACAATCGTCGGCCGCCGAACGCCACATAAACGGTTTGGCGAACTCCTGAGCCACGGCCCTGGAGTTCGCCCTCTGTTTGCCAGAGACAAAACTGGTGGGTCTAGCCAAGGTGCTGTCGCAGGAAGGTCTCAACGATGTCGAGCACTTGGTCCGTCCAGAACTCAGGGCCACCATGATCGGCACCGCGCAGCAGGTACAGCTGGCACGCATGCCCGGTCTTGCGCAAACGCTCGTACAGGTTTACGCTGCAACGCGTGTTAACGATACGATCCTTCGTCCCATGCACAATGAGCATTGGCGCGACGTCGGTCGTCTTGTCTATGTTGCACTTTACGGTGAGCAGCTCACGTGCCGCACGATCTTCCCGAAGGTTAATTCCGCCCATAATCATGCCCTCGGGAGACTCAGGGAGGTTATGGCTCGGTGTGGATGGATTGGCGTCCTCAAACGTGAAGTCCGTCGACCCATAGTAGTTGACAATGCAGCCAACCTCTGCCGACACCCCGATGAACAGGTTGAACTCCGTGTCATCGTCGTGCAGAATGCCGGCATAGGCCGCCGTATGCCCACCCGACGAATCGCCCATAACGGCCACTCGTGTGGGATCGACGGCATATGCTGCCGCATTCGCACGCATAAAACGTATGGCGTTGCGCGTATCGCGCACCGGATCCGGAAACACTCCCACACCGCTTTCGCGATACTGAACGATGGCGACCACAAAGCCCCGCTCGGCCAGACGCGCTATGCACGGGAGATTGGCGTACACGTCCTGTGTCATCCAAGCGAAGCCCTGCACGTATACCACGCAGGGATAGGCTCTTGAGACAGCGCGACCCTGCTTTGGGGCCTTGTGGCGACGGCTGTTGGGAATAAGAATTTGAAGGACGCGCGACACGCCGCCCACGGACTCGTACTCGACGTTGGGAAGATAGGACACGCCTTGCTCCTCGCCTGTCGTGTTGAGCCATGTGGCACCGTCAACGCACTCATCGAATTCCGGCATCTCCTCGTATTCCCATGCCTTGAGCTCCATTGCACCGCTCCCCGTTATAAGCCGTCCAACTCAACACACTCCGCAACCCCGTTGTGGCCTCACCAGGCCGCAACGGGGTCGCCCCCCTACTCGCCTCGAGCCTCGGCGATTATCTTTTGATAATCGTAGAAGGAATCCTTGCGTACGCGATGGCCGTCGCCGCTCCCGTCGTCGTGATAGTCCACGTAAATGAAGCCATAGCGCTTGGCGTACTCGCCGGTGCCGGCCGAAACCAGGTCGATGCCGCCCCACCAGGTGTAGCCGAGCAGGTTGACGCCATCCTCGATGGCCTCCCCCATCTGCTCCACATGAGCCCTGAGGTAGTCGGTACGATACGGGTCGTGGACGCGCTCCACGCCGTCCTCCACGACGACCTCATCGAAGGCACCAAAGCCGTTCTCCACCACGAACATGGGGATGTTGTCGTAGCGGTCGGCAATCTGGTTGAGGGCGATGCGCAACCCGATGGGGTCAATCTGCCAACCCCAGTCGGAGGCCTTGAGGTAGGGGTTCTTGCCACCCATTGCCATGTTCCCCTGCATCATCTCGCCGTCGTCGTGCGTGGTGGCGGTGGAGCTCATGTAATAGGAGAAGGTGAACATGTCCACCTTGCCGGCGGCCAGCAGCTCCTCGTCACCCTCAGCCAAGTCAATCTGGACGTCGTTCTCCCGCCAATAGCGCTTGGCGTACTGCGGGTAGTGGCCGCGCACCTGCACGTCGGAGGCATACCAGCTCCACTCGCGCATCTCGGTCTCGTTTTGGAGCACGTCGGCCGGATCGCAGGTGAGCGGATAGCTGCCCATAAAGGCGGTCATGTTGCCCATCATCAGCTCGGGATAGTGCTCGTGAGCATATTTCACAATCTTGGCGCCGGCCAGGAACTGGTGGTGCAAGGCGTTGAGACGCTCGTTGGGCGTCCTGTGGACCTCGGCCATGGTGCCCGTAAAGCCCTGGATGAGGCTCGACGAGAGTACGCAGCCCAGGTCCATAAAGCCAGTGTTGACCTCGTTGAAGGTGAGCCAGTACCTGACCGTGCCGTGCCAGCGGTCGAGGCAGAATTTGGCGTAGGTGAAGAAGCAGTCGATGAGCTTGCGATCCGCCCAGGCGTTGTACTTTTCCACGAGCGCGTAGGGCGTCTCGTAGTGGGAAAGGGTTACGAGCGGCTCGATGCCGTGCTTCTTGCAGCAGGCGAACACCTTGTCGTAGAACTCGACGCCAGCTGCCAGGGGCTCGGCCTCCTCGCCCGTGGGGAACAGGCGCGTCCAGTTGATGGACATGCGGAACATGTTCCAGCCCATCTCGGCAAAGAGCGCGATGTCCTCCTCGTAGTGGTGATAGAAGTCGGTCGCCACATGGCTGGGATACAGTGCGTTGGGATCGAGTTGCTCGTCCATCTGGCGCGGGGTGCTCACGTTGCCACCGCGCATGTGGTCGCAGACGCTCTCGCCCTTGCCGTCCAGATTCCAGCCGCCCTCGTACTGGTTGGCAGCAGTTGCCCCGCCCCAGTAGAAACTCTTAGGAAATGCCACGATTGCCTCCTATCTTCGTAATACAAACTTATTCATATACCATACCATGCGTTCCAAGGCGCACCCGTTCGCATCGGCAAGCGCGGTCGTTCCCACCCCAGCCTGGCATGTGCGTATCGTTGTGCCACAATGGAGTCGTGACTCACGCAATCGCAAGAACACGCACGAGAGGAACGAGCATGCAAACGACCATTGGCGTGCACGAGCAAGAGACCATCCTGCGAAGGCCTGAGCTTGCCCAACTGCTGTGCGAGGAGCTCAAAGCGCGCGACATACGGCGCGTGATCTTCCTCGGCATCCCGGTAACGATGGAGGAGCCGTTCTTGCGCACCACCATCGCACGCTGGGGCATCATGGTGCTCACGCCACCCGCCCACGAGCGTGCATGGCTTGCGCAGGTGCAGGACGAGCTTGCGTGCGGAACCATTACGGCCGACATGGCGTCGCACTTCTCGTCCCTCGTGGCCGACGGAGCGGAGCACGGAGTGAACTGTGTGGTGATCGCGTCGCAGGCGCTCATGGCACTCGCGCGCCACTGCGAGCTGGAGGCAAAGGGAATTACCCTTGTGGATGCACTGCGTGCCGGGTCGTCTCGCGTGCGCAACGTGGTGTTCGACATGGGCCGCGTGCTGCTGGAATGGCATCCCCTGGCCATGGCACGTGCCACCTGCGAAACCGACGACGACGCGGAGCTGCTGGCAAACGCCGTCTTTGGCTCTGCGGAATGGGTGTTGCACGATGCCGATGCGGTGGATTCGCAAACGGTGGCATGGATGGCCAAGACACGCGTGCCCGAACGGCTGCACGACTCGGTCGATCAGCTCGTGCATCACTGGTACGAAGACCGCACGTTTATGCCGCAAACCGGCGAGCTCATCGGCGAGCTCAAGGCGACCGGGTACGGCATCTACCTGCTCTCCAACGCCGGCGTGGAGTTTGACAACTACAAGCACCGGCTTCCAGCCTACGAGTGCTTTGACGGCATGGTGGTCTCGTGCTACGAGCACGTACTCAAGCCCGACGCACGCATCTACACGCGCCTGTGCGAGCGCTTTGACCTGGCACCCAACACGTGCCTCTTCGTGGACGACGTGGAGCATAACGTGGAAGGAGCGCGACGCATTGGCATGCAGGGTTGGCACTTCGACGGCACCGTGGAGGCGCTGCACCACTTCCTTCTAGGCAACGGATAGCCTTTTGCACTGGGGGGACAGTCCCCTGTGTTTAGGGG